>JANXUE010000155.1 GCA_025352005.1 Frankiales bacterium | reverse complement strand
TCGCCGCCGCACGCGCCGCAGAAGTCCTGTGCCGGCACCCGTACGGTCTGGCAGGAGGCGCACCTTGAACCGATGATCCTGCCTGCGGCCAACTCGGAGAGGAACGTGCCGGTGGCACGGCCCGCCGTGAGGGTGTACGGCATCTTGATCTGGGCCGCCATCGCGCCCATCTTCTGGCTGGTCATGGTCGGCCTCCTAGACCTTGGTCGATCCGACGACGGCGACGCCGCGCAGGTTTGCCCAGCCTCCACCAGCCTGAACGAGGGCCAGCTCGGCATCGGGCACCTGGTAGGCGCCCGCCTTACCGGTGACCTGCATCGCGGCCTCGGCGAGACGGATGAGCGCCGTGGCGCCGATGGGGTTGGCCCCCATGCAGCCGCCCGACGGGTTCACGGGGATGTCGCCCTGCAGGGTCGTCGCACCGGACTTGATGAGATCCGCTGCCTCGCCGTCGGCGCACAGGCCCAAGCCTTCGTAGTAGCTGAGTTCGAAGCAGGTATAGGGCTCCTGAACCTCGGCGAGGTCGAACTGGCGGCGCGGGTTGGTGATGCCGGCAGACTTGTAGACCTTCGCCGCGGCGATCTTCAAGGGCTCCGACTGCAGCATCGAGCGGTTCGCGACGTTGTCAGCCTCGCAGTAGTAGGCCATGCCGTGGATCCACGCCGGCGTCCCGGTGATCGACTCTGCATCGCCTTCGGCGGCCAGGATGACCGCACAGGCGCCGTCCGAGATCGGCGGGACGTCAAGAACCTTGATCGGCCAGCACAGCGGTTTGGAGTTCAGCACGTCCTCGACGGTCACCTCCTTCTTCACGTGCGCGTTGGGGTTGAGCATGGAGTTGGCGCGGTTCTTTACCGCGACCATTGCCGCTGCCTCCTCGGAATGGCCGAGCTTGTCCATGCGCGCACGCCAGTAGGCGGCAGAGAAGCCCATGATGCCGACGGCGAACTCACGGCCCCAGAACGGGTCGTAGAGCGTCGAGATCGAGGCCTGCAGCACACCTTCGGAGAGCTTGTCGTAGGCGACGACCAGGACGCGCTTCGCGAAGCCGCCCTTGATCTGGTTCATCGCGGCGAGCGCACCGGCGAGTCCGGTGCCGCCGCCGGACGTGACGCGCACGAGCGGCTTGAAGCGGGCACCAAGCGCATCGGCGATCCACTTCTCCGGCTGGTTGACGGCGCCGAACATGGCCGGGCCGCTGGCGACCACGATGGAGTCGATGTCGTCCATCGTGAGACCGGCGTCGGCGAGGGCCGCCATCGCTGCCTCGCGGGCGAGCCCCGCCTGGCTGACGTCAAGCCGACGACGTGCGTGCTGGGTCTGTCCCGTTCCGACAATCGCGATGCTGGTCACGCGGTCTCCAAGGTGATAACGCAGTGGTTCTGCATGCCGAGGCCGCCTGTGCCGTGGGCGAGGCCGCGCGTGGCCCCGCCGGTGGGACGCTCGGAGCGGCCCGTGAGCTGGGAGGCGACCTCGTGCATGCGCACGAGCCCGGTCGCCATGACGACGTCGGCGGGCAGGCCCCCGCCGGACTGGTTGATGTGCTCGCCGGCGCCGTCTGCGTACAGGTCGATCGCGCGGGCCTGGTCGGCGAGACCGAGGGCCTCAAGGACCTGCAGCTCTCCGGCGGTGGAGTTGGCCGAGACCTCTACGAGGTCCAGGTCGACCGGGCTCAGTCCAGAGCTGCGGTAGGCCTGCTGAGCGGCGACCTGCGCGGCCGGGAGGCTGGAGAGACTGCGTGCGGCGATGAAGTGCTGATCGGTCGCGGTGCCCAGGCCCGTGATCCAGGCGGCGGGTGCGCCGATCTGGCGCGTGATGTCGGCGTTGGCGAGCACGAGGGCGACCGCTCCGTCGACCGGCCGGGCGAGGTCGCGGCGGCGCAGCGGGCTCGCCACGATGTCGGACCATTCCGGGGAGTCCAGCAGGGCGAGGTCGGCGTCGACCTTCGCGTTGGCTCCGGCAGCGGAGTAGTTCCTCTCGCTCACGGCCGTCAGCGCGTCGGCGCCGATTCCTGCCGAGGCGAGATAGGCCTGCGCCGACAGACCGGCGACGGAGTACTGGTCGAGCCCGACGGGCCGCTGCGTGAACGGCTCGGCCAGCGAGGTCCAGTAGTTGCGCGGGTCGCTCTCGGATGACTTCGAGTACGCGATCACCAGGCCGACCCGGGCCGAGCCCGAGCCGATCTTGGTCGACGCGTAGAGCGCGGCCCACAGTCCGTCCTCTTCGACACGGGACTCCTCCTTGTGGTGAGCGCCCATCGCGCCGAGGAATCCGCAATTGGAGATGCTGCGCCCGTCGAGGAAGTCGCTCCCCGAGTCGATGACGAAGTCAACGTCCTCGATGCGCAAGCCTGTCCCGATCAGCGCCTGGCTCACGGCCTCGCTGATGAGATCGACGTGCTGTTTGTCCGACCATGTCGACTGCAGCCGAGTCTGGGCGCTGCCCACGACTGCAACGTTCCTTCGTCCACTTGATGCCATGGCGGTTTTCTACCATGCGTTTGGTAGAGAAGCAAGATGTTCCTCGCCCGCTACGGCGGCGGACGAAACACGTCGGGCGGCCAGCGACTCGAAGGCGATCACCGCTCCCGACGTCACGAGGATGGTGACGGAGGAGAGGGCGATGAGGACGTCTCCGACGAGGAGCGCGTGGCCGAGCCAGAACCACCCCGCGGCGAGGCTCACCCACCAGGTAACCAGGGAGACGTCGGCCGCGGCGGAGGCAGCCGCAGCAGAGCGGGCCGAGGCGATGACCTGTGGGATGCGTACCCCGGAACCCGCAAGCAGCACGGGCGCCACCGCGGCTAGGGGAGAGAGGTTGCCATGGAGTGCCAGCAGGACCCATGCGCTCACAAGCAGGAGGGGGGCGAGGACGCTGCGCGGTCGTGGCCAACCGTCGGCGCGGAGGGTGCCGACCAGCAGCGTCGCGACGGCAATGATCGACAGCACGTTGGACGCGAGCACCACGTGGTTGCCGACGCGGAGCGAGTAGCCGACCCAGGCCGAGAAGGTCAACGAGAAGAGCACGAAGGTGGCGACCGAGACACCGGCCCGCGAACGGTTGCGCCAGATCACGATCGACTGGGGGAGTGCCGTCGACAGCGACAGCGCGCTGCCGATGACGCCGAAGCTGGTCGCGATCGGTGCCACGCTGTTCGCACCTCTCCGTGCGTCGCGATAGTGTTTGTCAAACAGCCGTTTGGTTGCCATAGTAGCGCGCCATGGCTGCGTCACAGCAAAGCACCCCGGGCGCGGCCGAGACGCCGGCAGCATGGCCCCGCCGCGTCTGCGAACCCTCTAGCGACCCGAGGTGCGAGTGACCAAGACCGTCCGGACCTCGGTGGTCCTCGCCAGCGACCTGCTGCTGCCGCTGGCCACGATCGGCGCCCGAGCGGAGGCCGCTGGGCTGCACCGCGTGTGGCAGACGGAGTTCCAGGGCCGCGACGCCGTCGTGCGGTCGCTGGCCACCGGTCTCGCGACCTCGACGCTCCAGGTGGGCACGGGCATCGCCTACGCCTTCACCCGCAAGGCACGCGCGCTTGCCGCGGCCGCACTCGACGTGCAGGAGCTCACTGGCGGGCGCTTCACCCTCGGGCTCGGCGCGGGCACGCGAGGCCTCCGAGCGGCGTACGACTCGGCCGATTTCGACCCACCCGCACCGAGACTGTCTGCCCTCGTGGGGGAGCTCCGGACCACCTGGGCAGACGCGGCATGGACGCGTTCGGTGCCGCCGCCGCCGATCGCCATCGGCGGCGTCAACAAGGTGATGCTGCGCGACGCAGCACACTACGGCGACCGCGTCGTCCTCCACCCCTTGTGCCTCGTCGAGCACCACCTGCACGAGCGTGTGCTTCCCGCGATCGAGGTAGGCCGTGCGCGCCGCACGGTCGACCACGATGTGGCCCTCTCGGCGTGGTGCATAGCGTCAGTCGACGCAGACGCCGAGCTCGCGCGAAAGCGGGCCCGTCGTCAACTCGCCTTTTACCTCTCGACCCCCGGCTACCGGGCCGTCTTCGAGGGCACTCACTGGCAGGACGATGTTGCCCACCTGCGTGACCGGTTCAAAGCGGGGGCCGACGAGCTCGACACCCTCGCGGGGCTCGTACCGGAGGAGCTGCTCGACCAGGCGTCGGTCAGCGGCACTGCCGAACAGGTGCGGGCGGCAGTCGCGGCGCGTACGGGCGAGCTGTCGGCGTACGGCATCGACGAGGTCGTTCTGCAGACGGTGTCGGCCGGCGACGGCGAGCTCGACACGATTCTCGCCCTCATCGACGCGCTAGGAGAAACTTCATGAGCACGACCCCCCGACGGCTGCGGCCACGACCGGCGTGGGCGCACAAGGACGGGCTCGTGAAGGTGCTGGCCAACCCCGCCCCTGGTCTCGACGTCCGAGGCATGCTTGCTGATCGGATGTACCGCTACTGCTGGGGCTTCGACGAGCGCCAGGAGCAGGTGCTCGAGGAGTGTTTCACCGAGGATGCCGTCTGGGTCGGCGACGTCATGGGCGAAACCCGCGTGGGACCGTTCGAAGGCCGTGAAGCGGTGCTCACCTACCTCACCGGCTTCTGGCCGCACCAGCGCGACCAGCGCCGCCACGTCGTCACCAACTTCGTCGTTGAGACCATCGACGGCGACACCGCCCGGGGCCTGGCCTACCTGCTGCTGGTCGGGTCCACCCGAGCGACGACAGGTCTGGAGGCATCGGGCCTGTACTGCGTGGACTACCGACGCTCGGCCGACGGCAACTGGCGGATCACGAAGCTCTCCGCCGGGTTCGACGTCCCCTTCTGGAAGGGGGAGGTCGAGGAGATGGAGCCGTGGGTGCGCCACCTTTTCGGCATCACCCACCACGACCCGGAGGCCTCGAACGTCGCGATGCCCGACACCCCCTGACCTGCCGCCACCGGTCGTCGTCTCCGCGCGGCGCCCTTCAAGGAGCCCCATGATGACCCCCGACGAGATGCTCACCACCACGCGCGCAGTCCGCAAGCGCCTCGACCTCCAGCGACCGGTCGAGCCCGAGGTGATCGAGGAATGCCTACGCCTCGCGATCCAGGCTCCGTCCGGCGGGAATCGTCAGGACTGGCGCTTCCTGGTCGTCACTGACCCTCAGGTGAAGGCACGCCTCGCCGAGAACTATCGCGCGGGCGCCCTCGACGTCTTCAACGCTGCGCGCGACGGCGCGACCGAGGAAGGCTCGCGCAAGGCATACGAAGGCGCGGTGCACCTGGCAGAGACGCTCGAGCAAGTCCCGGTCATCGTGATCCCCTGCCAACTCGGCACGCTGCCTGGGTTCACCAACCAGGCAGCCGCGGGCTTCTACGGCTCGGTCATCCCAGCCGTCTGGAGCTTCATGCTGGCGCTGCGCTCGCGCGGCCTCGGCTCGACGTACACGACCGCGCACCTGCGCCGCGAGGCCGAGGTGGCGGCGATCCTCGGCATACCCGAAGGCGTCACGCAGATTGCCATGCTGCCGGTCGCCTACACGATAGGCACGGACTTCAAGCAGGCCGACCGCATGCCGGTCTCGGGGGTCGCCTTCCGCGACCGCTGGGGCTCGCCGTGGTGACACAGCGGCAGGGAGTCGCCTCAGGGTACGAGACCCTCGAGATAAGCCCGACGCTGCTCGTAAGGCAGCGCAGCATACGTCTCCAGCGGCTCCAGGGCGCCCGAGCTGATCTTGGCCCGAAAGCTCGCGTCCGTCTCGATGGCGACCGCGACGTCGATCGGGAGGTCCTCCCCGACGAGGATCGCGCGCTTGGCACCCGCGATCGCCAGTGGCGCCTTGCGAGCCAACGCCTTGCCGATCTCGACAGCCCGCGCCGACGCATCTGTCGCGAGCTCGGTCACGACCCCACGGGCGAGCGCCTGAACCGGCGTCATGGCCGTGCCGTAGAGCACAAGCTCAAGAGCGGCGGCCCTGCCGACGATCCTGGCAAGCCGTTGGGTGCCGCCGGCCCCAGGGATGATGCCGAGAGACGTCTCGACCAGCCCGATCCGGAAGTCTCCATCTTCCATAACCCGCAGGTCACACGCCAGCGACAACTCGCAGCCCCAGCCCATCGCGTCGCCGTTGATTGCAGCGATGACGGGCTTGGGCAGCTCGGCGATTGCGCGGCCTACGGAGTTGGCCTTGAGATTGCGCTGCGGACTCGCCTCGATCGCTTCTGACGTGCGGCGCACTCCCTCGAGGATCTCCTCCACGCTGTAGTGCGTGATGAAGCGACCGCCAGGGGAGCCTTGAAGGACCAGCGCGCGCACCTCGCTGTCAGCTGCCTCGGCGAGGACGGCAAGGAGGTCGTCGAACGCTCGGCCGGTGAAGTAGTTCATCGGCGGGTTGTCGTAGGTCGCCACGAGGATGGGGCCATCGCGGCGCGTCGTCCAGCTGCTCGTCATGCCCCGCACCCCAAGCGTTGCCTGATGGTCGTCAGCCCACGTAGCCAAGGGTGTGCAGGGCCTTGTCCAACGTGTCGAGGAAGAAGTCGACGTCCGAATCGGTGATGGCCGTGGAGGTCAGGAACAGGCCGGTGAAGGTCTGGTAGATGCCCTCGTTGCACAGAACGAGGTTGATGTTGAGAACCTTCTCGCGGTCGTCCTTGAGCCGCGTCTCGAAGTCGACGACGCGATCTGGCGCCCAGTGCAGGCCGATGAGGTGGCCGACGCCCGTGGCGTGCAGGTCTACCGCGTATCGCCGGCCGAGCTCGTCGATGCCCGCGCGGGCACGATCCCCCAGCGCGGTCAAGCGTGCATGGGCCTCCGGCGTGAGCGCCTCCAGCGCCGCAATGCCCGCGGCAGCGACGGCCGAGTTGCCACCGAAGGTGGACATGATCGACATCGGTGCCACCCCGCCATGCGCATCGGCCTCGAGCAGATCCATGATGTCCGCGCGGCCGCCGACGGCGCTGACGGGTAGCCCTCCGCCGATGGCCTTGCCGAAGGTCGTGAGGTCAGGCGTGACGCCGTAGTGCGCCTGCGCACCGCCGTAGGCAAGGGGGTAGGTCACGACCTCGTCGAAGAGAAGGACGATGCCGTAGCGCGACGTGACCTCCCGCACTCGCTGGAGGAACTCGACCCTTGCTTCGACCATCGCCATCGCAGTCATGACCGGCTCGATCAGGACGACGGCGATGTCATCCTTGGCAGCAATGATCGCTGCCTCAAAGCCGTCTGGGTCGTTGAAGGGGAACTGCACGACCTCGTCGATCGCGTGCGGCGAGACACCTAGGGGCACGAGGTCGTCAGGCGCCCGCAGGATCGAGTTGCCGACGATCAGCATGTCGGCAGTGCCGTGATAGCTGCCTCTGGCCTTAGCGATCTTCGTGCGGCCGGTGAAGCCGCGCGCGAGGCGGATGGCCGCGAGGTTGGCGTCGGTGCCGGAGGCGAAGAGGCGGACCTTGTCCAGCGACGGTGTGCGGTCGACGAGGAGCTTGGAGAAGCGGTAGCCGAGGTCCCACTCAGGAGCGCCGACCTGGACGAGGCGTCGCATCTGCGCGTCGACGGCATCGGCGATGGCTGGGTGGCTGTGGCCGTGGATGAGCACCCAGTCGCCGAGGCGCAGGTCCAGGTACTCGTTGCCGTCGACGTCCCACACGCGCGAGCCAGCGCCCCGCTCGAGCACGATGGGGTGCGGCACAAAGGCCCCCATCCCGCCAGCATGACCAGTCGGCACTACTTCCTTGGTGAGCTGCCAGAGTTCGAGGGACTTCGGCGTTCGGGCGCGGAACTTCTCGATCTCGACGGCATCGAACTTCATAGCTGGCTCCTCGCTGGATCAACTGATTCAAGCGCTCGTTTGGTAACTGCGAATGCAACAAGCTCCGCTGGCAGGCACGGACACGTCCAGCCTCCCTTGCACGTTGAGCACACGTGCTCAGACGTCGACCGTGCCATGGCAAAGCAGTTTGGCGCGGGAGCTATCGCGCCGTATAGCCCCCATCGACCGGCATGATCAAGCCCGTGACGAAGCTCGCTCGGTCTGAGGCCAGGAAGACGGCGACATCGGCCACCTCTTCGGGCTGGCAGAGCCGCCGCAGGGGCACTGCGTTGTCGACGAAGGCCCGCACGTTCGCTGCGGCGTCGACGTTCGGATCACGTCCAAAGAACCCGTCCAGCATCGGGGTTTCGACCGCTCCGGGACAGATGACATTGACGCGGACGTCGGGCGCTAGCGACAAGGAGAGCGCCTTGCCGAAGCCCACAATTCCGCCCTTCACCATCGAGTAGAGCGGGCTGAACAGAGAGCCGACCATGCCGCTGATGGACGCAGTGAAGATCAGCGATGCCTGGCCCGCGGCGTTGCGCAGCAAGGGCTCACCGAAACGGGTGCAGTAGAAGGCGCCTTTCATGTTGAGGTCCACTGTCCGCAGGAACTCCTCCTCGGTGACGTCGAGCCCAGCCGGCCCAGGGGTCCCGACGTGGTTGAACAGCACATTGAGGCGTCCGTACTTCTGAGCGACGAAGTCGAACATCCCCTCGACGAGCGAGACGTCGCTGACATCGATCTGATACGCGACGGCATCCCCGATCCCGTTCTTCTTCACGAGATCGACGGTCTCGTCAGCGCCCTCGCGATTCCAGTCCGCGACGACGACCGTGGCTCCCTCCGCCGCCATCTTCAGCGCGCTTGCACGCCCCATCCCAGACCCTGAGCCCGTGATGAGGGCGATGCGGTTCTCGAGCAACATGTGACGTGGTCCCCGTTCGTGATCGTTGTTCAGACCCGGCTGGGCTGGGTCATGGCGAACTGCACGTGCTGTGGCTCCAGGTACTCCCGAATTCCCGCTTCCCCGATCTCGCGGCCGATGCCACTGGCCTTGAAGCCGCCGTACGGCGCATCGGGGCGCAGGCTGCCGCCACCGTTGATCTGAACGATTCCCGCCTGCAACCGAGGCGCGACCCGAAGCGCATCCTGCAGCGGGCCGAGGATGTACGCCGCCAACCCGTAGCGAACGTCGTTGGCTAGGCGGACCGCTTCGTCGACGTCCTTGTAGGAGAGCAGAACGGCCACGGGGCCGAAGATCTCCTCCTGCGCTACGGGCGACCGCGGGTTCACGCCAGTGAGCAACGTGGGCTCGAAGAACCATCCCCCGTTGATGTCGAGGCGCGTGCCTCCCGCCAACACAGAACCACCCTGCTCGATCGCTCCATCGACGAACGATGCGACACGATCGCGGTGCTCCGGCCGGATCAGCGGGCCGACCAGGGTGTCCCGCTCCCACGGATCTCCGACCTTCATCGTCGGCCACATGTCCCGGCTGAGCGCCTGGAACTCCTCCATCTGGCTCTCGTGCACCAGCAGGCGCGTGGGCGATGCGCAGCCCTGGCCAGCGTTGCGCGAGTAGCGCATGTGGATCGGAGCCACCAGCGTTGTCAGGTCCGTACCGGGGAGGATGATGTTTGCTGACTTGCCGCCGAGTTCGAGCACCACGTCCTTGAGAGAGTCCGCCGCCTGCGACATGACTCGTCGCCCCACCTCGGCTGAACCCGTGAAGCTCACCTTGTCGATCAACGGATGCGTCGTGAGGGTGCGACTGACGTCGAGACCGCCGACGACGATGTTCAGGACGCCCGGGGGCAGGTCTGCAGCCCGGGCGATCTCGCCCAGCAGAAGCGTCGCGAACGGGGTTCTCGGTGATGGCGTGGCGACCACTGTGCACCCCGCGGCCAGCGCTGCACCGATTTTCAACAGAACCAGGTGGAGTGGGTAGTTGTAGGCCGCGATGGCACCTACTACGCCCACGGGCCGATAGTCGATGTAGCTGACGCTCGGCAGGATCTCGAAGTCGGGCCCAAGCTGCTCAACGCGGTCCTTGGCGGCCGCATCGGCGTTCCATCGCAAGATGCGCAAAGGCGTGTCGAACTGAAGGACCTCAGATGTCGAGACGGGCGTTCCGGCCTCGGACACGATGGCGGCCACCATCTCGTCGCGACGGTTCTCGAGCTCATCCGCGAGTCGGTGCAGTGCTGCCGCCCGCTCAGCGCCTTTCATGCGCGGCCACGGACCCTCGTCAAAGGCCCGCCTGGCGGCGGCGATCGCCTCTTCCACCTGCCTTGGAGTGGCCTCAGCCACCACACCGAGGACTCGACCCGTGGCGGGGTTCCACACCTCGAGCGGGGCACCGTCACCGGCCACACCACGGCCGTCGATGGTCTGCTCCTGGACCAGCCGGAGTTGGGCCGGCCTGTTCACGACCGTCATGACAGATCCTCCGGGGCGTTCTGGGCGACGTCGTACCGGTGCAGGGGCAGCGCCTCTGCACATGCGGGTTTTTTCAGCCGGCCCGACTCGACCCAATTTCTACCATTCGGTTGGTAGAATGTCAAGCCTGCTCCGGCCGCCGACTTACAACCGTGCTGTCAGCAGCTCGCGCTCATGGCAGCGGCGAGCAAACGGGGCACATCGGTGTAGCGCTCCGCGATCAGTACCCCCGCCTCGCGCAGAGCGGCGATCTTGCCGGCGGCCGTCCCGTTCGAGCCCTCCGACTGTGCGCCGGCATGGGAGTACCTGATGCCCGAGGGCGCTGCACGGCCGGCGATGTAGGCGACCACGGGCTTGGTCACGACACGACTGGCCACCAGCGCGGCCGTACGCTCCTCCTGGGTGGTGCCGATCTCACCGAAGATCACGACGGCGCGAGTGTCCGGGTCTGCTTGGGCCAAGAGCAGCGCCGCCGGCATGTCCAGCCCGATCACGCTGTCGCCACCGATGCCCACGCACGTGGACTGGCCCAAGCCTGCCGACGTCAGCGTGTGCGCGAGGGTCGACATCATGCCGCCGCTCCGCGAGATGATGGCGACGTCTCCCTGAGTGAACCGTCGCGGGTCGAGCGCCCCCAGGAGGCAGCGACCGGGAGCTAGCACACCCGGGCTGTTGGGCCCGACGAGAGTGACCTGGGCTGCCGCCGCGCGGGCAATCAATTCTAGGCTGATCCCGACCGGCACACCATCCACCATGAGCGCCACGGTCCCCAAGCCCTCGTCCACGGCTTCCAGGACGGCATCGCGGAGCCCGCCCGCTGGCACCAACACGAGCGACGCGTTGGCTCCGGTCTGCTCGCGAGCCTCACGCACTGTGTCGAACACCGGGACGCCGTCCACCATCGTGCCCCCGCGCCCGGGGGTGACCCCGGCGACCGGCGGGAGGCCGGCTTGGCTCATCATCTCGACGACGAACTTCCCCAGCTGGCCGGTGATGCCTTGCAGGAGGACGCGGGTTTCTCTGTCAACGAGGAAGGTCATGCGCTGCGGTCCCTCTCAACCCTGTCGATCAGCTCGGAGAGGGCCGATGCGGCTTCCCACTCGTCTGTCTCCTCGCCCACGATGACGATCGGGACGCTGCGCTCGACCGCCCACTTACCCACGATCTGCCGAGCTTGAGCCGACTGGTTCCCAGCGAAGCGCACGACGGTGGGACCGCGCCACCCCACGTCCTCCCAGCCGGCGACCAACCCGTTCGCCGTCACGGACAGCGGCTGGTTGGCGATGCAGGTGGAGAAGAACAGTCCGTCGACGTGTGCTTGCCCCGCAACCAGTCGGGCGCCAGTGGCGACCTTCTCCGCCGAAGGCGATCCGGACGTGTCGCAGTAGTTGGTCGCAGCGAGGCCCGCAGCCGCCAGCGCGTCGAGCACGACCATGGACTCCCCGCCGCCAACAGAGTGCGAGGCGACGAACGGGTGCGGGCCACGCGCGGAGCCCTCGGGCACGAGCTGCACGTACCGAAGGCTCCCGCGGTGATCACTATTCTGCGCGTCACGCGCAGCGCGTTCCCTTGGGTCTTGGTCAGCCCGGTCCAGCAGTGACGGCCGCGGGATGAGGGCTTTGGAGTAGTCGTCCAGGTCGGCCTTGGCGTCCAACGCCACGACCCGCCCGTCCACAAAGGTGACAGGGTTGGTCTCGATCGTGTACGTACACCAGCGCTGCGCGCAGCGGATCAGCTCGATTAGGTAGGCCGTCACCGCCGCGAGCTGCTCTGAGGGCAGACCCGCCTGCCGCAGCTCACGTCGGATCCGGAAGCCATGCGGGTCGTCGTCCGTGAGCGACATCTGAATGGGCGCCTGGGAAGGGTCGAAGCCGGCTCCCCCTTCGGTAGAGAAGTAGAGGACCCTTCGGGGCGGGTTCTCTACGACGACGACCGACGCATAGCCCTCCCAAGACACATCGACTCCGCACTCGATGAGCACAGCGTCCACCCGCTGCGAGCTGATCGTCGAGCCGAGCATGCGAGCCGCAGCCGCGCGAGCAGACTCAAGGTCAACTGCCTTCTCCACCCCGCCCGCTGCCGCCCGGTCGCCCGATGCTATCTGCGCCTTCACGTAGTAAGGGCCCGCCGGTAGCGCAGCCGCGTCCTGAAAGTCAGCCTCGCCGCGAACCACGACCCCGTCCGGTACGGCGACCCCCTGCGCAGACAGCAGCTCCTTCACTTCGTACTCGAGCAGCTTGCTCATGCGTCAGGTTCCGCGCTTTCTCGCTCACCGGGTGGATGGAAGCTGACACTCGCGAGCGCGGGCGCGCGGAACGGCCGCTCTCCGAAACGCTCCTCCCGCGCATGTGCGGCAAGCCCGACCGCGCGTCCGAGCGCCGTGATGAGCGTGACGTCAGGCGGCTGCAGTCCGGCATCCAGCAGCAGTGCGCCGACGGCCGCATCGGCGTTCATGTGCAAGGGCTTTCCGGTGCGCTCGAGCAGATGCGCCTCGACCAGCTCTGCCACGTCGCGGTGAACCCGTCGCGATTCCGTACCTGCCATCAGTGCGGGAACCCGAGGATCGCGGTCGTGGTAGGGATGGCCGAAGCCAGGAATGCGCTCCCCCGCGTCGAGCATCGCCGAGAGGACCTCGCGGACAGCGCCGGACCCACTGCCACGCTGGACGATGCGAACGAACACCTCTGCTGCGCCCTCTGCAGCTCCGCCGTGCGCAGGTCCCGCAAAGGCGATCAATCCGGCCGCGATGGCCAGCGGCAACGGCCCGCGCGTGGATGCGGTCGCCCTGGCGATCAGGGTCGAGGGCGCCGCGACACCGTGGTCGAGAGCAGCGATGAATGCACGCCGCACGGCGTCCACGCCACCGGGTGTCGACGCACTGCCAAAAAGGACCAGCCAGAGCGCCTCAGCCAGCTCGGCGTGCTCAATGACGTCGTGGACGGGGCGTCCCCGATACGCGATGGCGCCATTGCCTATTTCGGTGATGCAGGTGTCCCAGCGGCCAAGGTCTGGCATCAGGGCTCCATCGGCGCAACGACGTTCGGCTGAGCCGTCAGTTCATCCTCGAGCTCGAGGAACTGCAAGTCGTCAATCATGTCCTGGTAGCTGAGGCCGGGGCCCGAGCCAGCCCGCACCGCAAGCCGCTGCTGCTCGAGGCGCAGCGACTCGGCGGGCAACGGGAGGTTGCCATGATCTAAGAACCGCACGGCTCCCGCGGCATCCCGGACCGGAAGCACGTTGCCCCGAACGTGGACGTTCGGGGAGAAGGGTATGTCGAGGACGCCTCGTTCGAGCGCGTGAATGGAGCCCACCACCGGATCGCCGTCGCCGAGGTCCAGCACGGCGTCGAGTACGGCCCGGGCTTGCATGAGGATGAGCTCCTTTTCGAAGTGGACATCCTCGGACATGAGCGAGTCCGCCTGCTTGCCGATGAGCCGGAACAGGTAGCGGGTGATGCGAATGCTTGCAGCGTTCGCCTCGGCTGTGGGTACCCCTACTCCCTCTTCGATGGTCTTGACGTAGTTCAACGGGACTTTTGCAATGGCAGCCGCCACGACGTTCGTCGCGATCAAGCCGTACGCATCAGCGGCGCGGTGCGGGAACGCCCCGTTCCAGTCACTGCTCGCCACGTAGGTCGCTACATCGGTGAAGCCGAGCTTGTGCAGGTATTCCTGCGTCAGGATCTCAGAGGCCAAGCAGCATGCAACGTCCTGCGCGATGTTTCCCTGCAGCATCGCGTACGGCATGACGTGCTTCACGCCTTGGCCGGCCATGATCAGGGCGTCGAGGACAACCCCTACGAGCATCAGCGAGGGGACCGAGCACGTCCCGCTCTGAGCGAACCCGACAGCATCATCTCCGGCAGGGACGCCGCGCTCGGTGTAGTGACCCAGGATGCGGAAGATGTACTGCCACTTCGGGATGGACTCTGCCAGTCGTACGTTCTTCGAGTACTCGAGCGTGGCGTACATGGGGCCAGAGACGAAGGCCGTTCCCCCGCTGGCCATTCCTGTCTCTGCGACGATCCGCAGGTCGACGGCGTTGGCTCGAATGATCACTGGTTTCGAGAAGCTGGTGATGAGCTCCCGCGTGGCCTCGATGCCATGCGCCACGATCGGGAAGCCATTGAGGTGCGACTCGGTCGCGGTGCTTTCTGCGAGCTGCCTCGCAGCCTCGTCGAACCGCAGCTCGCGGGTCAGGCTGTCGACGGTGATGGGTAGGACGCCGGCGCCCGCTTCATCCAGTTCGCGCATCAACGCGCGCTGCCCTTCCATGGAAGCGACACCCGCACGTGGGACGACCACAGTACGACCGCTCGCCTTGGCAGCCGAGAGCGACGCGCTCACAGAACCACGTTTTGCGTTGCGGGCGGCCCAGGCCGTGCACTCGTCGAGGTCGTACGGGTCGCGGTCGAGCTGGCTGCGGAAGACGTCCTCCCGCTGCGCCTGGAGCTCGTCGAGGCTGAGCTTGGCGTTGGTGGGCTGCTCAGACACGCTCCACCCCCTGCTCCTGCTCATCAGGCGCGTGTAGCTGGGCTAGGTCAGCCGCCAGCGCCTCCAACGCGACCTCAGGCTGCGTACGCGGCGCGAACACCCGGGTGAACCCCATGCT
Organism: Frankiales bacterium; assembly: GCA_025352005.1. GTDB lineage: Bacteria > Actinomycetota > Actinomycetes > Mycobacteriales > SCTD01 > RYN-111. Next base: position 570 of record JANXUE010000155.1, on the reverse strand, counting down.
CAGGAAGCGCGCCTCGACGCTCTCCCACGGCGTTGCGGCGCTGACCGACAAGTTGCCGCCGATGTAGAGGAGGATGGATCCAGCACCGGCAGTGTCGAAATCGGCACGAAGTTGCGAGCACCACATGGCGGCATGGCCGTTCGACGAGGAGACCATGACCACGTCGGCGTCTTCGGCGATCGCCGTCGCGACGAACTCCTCGGGGGGGGTCTGGATCCCCAACTGGATCACTTCCGCTCCTGCGTTGCGCAGGGCATGAGCGAGGATCGTGATCCCCACGACATGGATGTCGTCGCCGATGGAGCCGATGACGACTCTGGGGGTGCGCAGGAAGCGAGGCATCGTTCTCCATTCGCGAGACGCCGTGTTTCTACCGTTCGGTTGGTAGAATGTCAATGGAGCCTCGAGTCGAGCCCCGCTTTCGCCGAGTGCGGGTCTGGGTCAGGCCGGCTTCCGTAGAAGGTGGAGTCCGCCCGCACCGGGCCAGCGGCCCCGTCGGGTCGTAGCGACCGGACGGATTCAGCGCGTCGGCGACCAGTCGCTTCGCGGCTCGCGGCGAGCCGCACGAGC
>JANXUE010000151.1 GCA_025352005.1 Frankiales bacterium | reverse complement strand
CCTTCGTGAGGTTGGTCCAGCGGTCCTGTCCCGAGCCCTTGAACTGCAGGTTGACCTGTACGCCGATGCCGGTGCTGCCGGTACCGACGTTGGCGCCCTTGATGTCCTTACCGACCACCTTGGCGATCGCCAGGTGGTACTTGGTGGTGCCGGCCTGGTCACAGGCGACGATCTCCTGGTTCGGCACGTCGGGCGAGCCGCCTTGACGAGCCCTCCTGTCACTGCAGTCGAGCAGCGCGTAGTTGGCGGCGCTGAAGACGGCGCCGCTGCGGACGAGCGGACCGGCGGCGGGGCTGCCCGACGCCGAGGGCGTCGGGGCGGCAGTGGCCTGTGGGGTCGCCCGGGGGGTGGCCGCCGGGGTGCGGGTGGCCTTCGGCGTGGGTGTGGGGGCGGCGGCCAGGAGCGCGTGGCTCAGCGGTCGCTTGTGCACGCTCGCCGTCGGCTTGGGGGTCGCGACGACGGTGGAGGCCGACGGGACCGGCGTACCGCTGGGCTGTGCCGAGCCGCTGGGGGTGGACGTCGGGACCGTGATCGGCAGCGCGACGCCCTGCTCCTGGATGACCCGGCGGAACTGGAGCTGGGCGGTCTTGGTGACGTTGGCGATGTCCTTGCTGTTGCCGCCAGGAACGGAGACGACAACCTGCGAGCCTTCGACGACGACCTCGGCCTCGGAGACGCCGGCGCCGTCAACGCGCTGGCGCAGGATGCCCACTGCCGTGTCGAGCTGGCTGGCAGTGGCCCTTTTGCCGCTCACGGTCTTGGGCGTAAGGATCACCTGCGCGCCGCCCTGGAGGTCCAGGCCGAGCTTGGGCGTGAGCGGGTGGCCGCCGCTGCCGCCGAAGGCGACGCCGGCGTAGAGCACGGCAAACAGCAGGAGCAGGGCACCGAAGTACCGGCCGACGTGCAGCTGGCCGCGGGTGGTCGGGCCGGGACGTGCCACGAGGAGCGATCTCCTGTCTCGGGCGGCCGACCCCGTTTGGGACGGCCACAGGGCGCGTGCGGAGCCTGCGGAAGGTCCAGGGACCCCGCTGCGCTTCGGCGGAAGTCTACGCAGCGACGCACTCGCCCAACGGTCAACGCCGCGGACGGGTTCCGCGTGGCCGCTCAGGCAGGGTGGCTGTCGGTGCCGAACAGGTCCAGCGGGAGCACGTCGACCGGTCCCGGCGGCCGCATGCCGAGGTGCCGCCACGCGGCGGGTGTCGCGACCCGGCCGCGGGGCGTCCGGATGATCAGGCCGGAGCGCACCAGGAACGGCTCACAGACCTCCTCCACGGTCTCGGCCTCCTCGCTGACCGCGACCGCCAGCGTGGACAACCCCACCGGCCCGCCGTTGAAGCGGCGGCACAAGGCCTCCAACACGGCCCGGTCAAGCCGGTCCAGGCCGAGCTCGTCGACGTCGTAGACGGCCAGCGCGGCGTGCGCCACCTCCACCGTGACGCGCCCGTCGGCGCGGACCTCGGCGAAGTCACGGACCCGACGCAGCAGCCGGTTGGCGATGCGCGGCGTCCCTCGGGACCGGCCGGCAATCTCGGCCGCCCCCGCCGGGTCGATGGGGACCTCGAGCAGCCCTGCGCTGCGGGTGATGACCCGCTCGAGCTCGGCCGGTGAGTAGGGCTCCATGTGCGCGGTGAACCCGAAACGGTCACGCAACGGACCGGTCAGCAGCCCCGAGCGCGTGGTCGCACCGACCAGGGTGAAGGGCGCCACCTCGAGCGGGATCGCCGTCGCCCCAGGCCCTTTGCCGACGATGACGTCGACCCGAAAGTCCTCCATCGCGACGTACAGCAGCTCCTCCGCCGGCCGGGCGATGCGGTGGATCTCATCGATGAACAGCACCTCCCCCTCGACGAGGGAGGACACCAGGGCAGCCAGGTCACCGGCCCGCTCGAGCGCGGGACCACTCGTGATCCGGATCCCGGTGCCGAGCTCCGCCGCGATGATCAAGGCGAGGGAGGTCTTGCCGAGGCCGGGCGCGCCGGACAGCAGCACGTGGTCCGGTGGCCTGCCCCGCCGCTGTGCGCTCTGCAGCACCAGCGACAGCTGCTCGCGGACCCGCTCCTGCCCGATGAACTCCTCGAGCCGCTTCGGGCGCAGTGCCGCCTCGACCAGGCGCTCCTCGTCCCCGGCCTCGGGCCGGGCGATCACCTCGGCGACCAGGTCGGCCGACCGCCGGCCCAGCTCCTCGGCCTCCTGGCGGGCCAGGTCGTCGCTCACTGGTGCACCCATCGGCCCCTCATCGCGCCCTGCCCAGCAGGGCAAGCGCCTCCCGCAGCAACCGTGGCACGTCGGCCTCCGTCGCCGCCGGATGGGCAGCACTCAGGCGTACGACGGTCTCGTCGGCCTGGCCCCCCGTCCAGCCGAGGCCGACCAGGGCCTCGGTGAGCACGTCCCGCCAGGCCACGGACGCCGGGGCTGACCCACCATCGCCG
>JANXUE010000144.1 GCA_025352005.1 Frankiales bacterium | reverse complement strand
TTGTTGCTCAGCCAGTACAGCAGGATGTGCCTCGCGGCTCCGTGTTCGGGTTTCTGGGGCCGAACGGCTCGGGCAAGACGACGACGATCCGCATGCTGCTCGGTTTGGCGGGGGCGAGCAGTGGCGAGATCCGGATGCTCGGCGAGCCGATGCCGAGTGCCCTCCGTTCGGTGCTGCCGCGCGTCGGTGCCCTCGTCGAGGGCCCCGCGATCTACCCCTTCCTCTCTGGGCGGGCGAACCTCCTTCGGCTGGATTCCGCGGATCTGCACGCTTCCTCCGGGACCCGGCGCACGCGCGTCGACACCGCCCTCGACCGCGTCGGACCGGATGAGCGCTTACGACGTGATCTTGCCGACCGTCATCCCGGACAAGGGCGCCGTCCTCACCGGGCTGTCGCTGTGGTGGTTCGAGCAGCTCGCGGATGTGGTCCCCAATCATGTCCTGACGGCGGAGCTCACCGGCTGGGCGGCGCAGTTCCAGGGCCGCGGGGTGCTGTGCCGGCGCCTGGACATGGTGGCCGTCGAGTGCGTGGCCCGCGGGTACCTCACCGGTGGTGGGCTGACGGACTACAACGCGACCGCCATCGTCAGCGGGGTCACGTTGCCGCCCGGGTTGGTCGATGGGTCGCGGCTCCCCGAGCCCATCTTCACCCCATCGACCAAGGCATCGGTCGGCGAGCACGACCTGCCGATGTCCTACGCCGAGGTCAGCGAGCAGGTGGGCGCGGATCTGGCTGCCGAGCTCCGCGACGTGACGCTGCGGGTCTACGCCCGAGGAGTCCGCGTTGCCGCCGAGGCGGGCATCATCCTGGCCGACACGAAGGTTGAGCTGGGCCTGCTCGATGGGACCCTCGTCCTCGGTGACGAGGTCCTCACCCCGGACTCCTCCCGCTTCTGGCCGGCTCAGACGTGGAACCCCGGACGGCCCCAGCCGTCGTATGACAAGCAGTACGTCCGCGACTGGCTGACGGCGTCGGGGTGGGACAAGGTCGCGCCTGGGCCGGCGCTGCCGCAGGAGGTCGTCGACAAGACCCGGGCAAAGTACGTCGAGGCCTACGAACGCCTCACCGGTTCCTCCTTCGACACCTACCTGCGCCGGTCCTGACCCCGGACCACTTCCCCGGTGATCTTCCCCTCCCGGGACCCGACACGCCGCTCGCGGACACCGGGAGCGGTAGATCATCGGGGTGCGGGGGTGTGGACGACGGCTCGCGCTGTGGATGAACGGGCGCAAGACCAGGCTGGCCGACCCATCCTCAGGCCATGGAGATCCTCGTGTCCCGGTGGCCGGAGCTGGTGGCCCTCGCCGGAAGCGACGATAAGGTCAAGCACCTCGTGCGTGACGGCATCTACCGGCGCGTTCTGCGCAATGCCTACGTCCTCGCGGACGTCCCGGACGACGCCCGGACCCGGCTCGCCGCGCTCAGCGCAGTCGTGCCGCCGGGGGTAGTAGTCAGCCATTGGGCGGCGCTCTGGGCACACGGGTTGGACGTGCTGCAGCGGGACGCGGCGGGTGTTGACCTGATCGACCTGACCACGGGCCGCGGACGTCGCCTGGCGGATCGTCATGGCCTGCGACGGCATAGCGCGCTGGTCGGCGATGAGGACCTCTGCGAGCACGACGGGCTGCTGATCGTCTCGGCGGCGCGGGCGTTCGTCGATGTCGCCAGGACCTACGGCCTGATCGAAGGCGTCGCCTGCGGGGATGTGGCGCTCCGAGCTGGACTGACGACGCTGGACCGGATCGAGCAGTCGGTCGATAGAGCCGGCGGGCTGCGCGGGGTGACGCGAGCGCGTGCGGGGATCGGGCACCTCGAGCCGCGCAGCGAGTCGCTCATGGAGAGCCGTCTGCGGGTTGGCTTCGTCCTTGCCGGCGGTCCGCGGATGCCCGCCCAGATCGACCTGTACGACGACATGGGCGTCCACCGCGGACGTGCCGACCTCTACCTGGACGGCGTCGCGGTCGAGTACGACGGCCGGGAGGAGCGGCTGCTGAAGCCCAGGTTCGCCCACGACCGGCAACGCGGCAATGGCCTCGCTGACCTCGAGGTCGAGGTGCGTCGCTTCAGTGCAAACGACGTCTACCGCAGGTCGGCCCAGTCACGCCTCAGGACGCTGACGTCAGCCCTGGAGATCGCGCGACGACGTACCCGGCCCAGGTTGAGGTTTGGCCAGGACACCCTGCGGGCCCCGAAGCTCCGGCCGTTGGCCACCCGCGCCCAGCGCGTGGACCGGGCGGCCTGATCAGGCGAGGCGGACCGTGTAGTCCTCGATGACAGGGTTGGCCAGCAGGGTGTCGGCGATCTTGGTGGCCTGCTCGAGGGCCGCTGTCCCGTCGGCCGCGTCGAGAGCGAGCTCCACGTGCCGGCCGATACGCAGGCTCTGTGGGCTGGCGAAGCCGAGGTTGGGCAGCGCGTTGGCCACCGCCTGACCCTGGGGGTCGAGAATCTCCGGCTTCAGCATGACGTCGACGAGGATCTTGTACACGGCCACAAAACAATCCTACTGGCCCCGCCCAGCCGGGTGCAGCCCCCGCGATCTACCGCTCGTGGTGCCCCCGGACGGCGTGTCGGGCACCGAGAGCGGTAGATCACCGGGAAGTTGGGGGGCGCGCGGGGCGCGAGGGATAGCGGCGGGTGGCGTGCGGGTAGGGCGTCGAGATGGAGATCAAGCCGACGCTCGCTCTACCCCGCGACGCCGCCGACGGCACCGACGGCACCGTGGTCCATATGGAAAAGCGCCTCGCCTGGGCCGACGACGCCCTGATTACCCAGCTGGACATCAAGATCGGCGGCTGGTCCGACCGGTAGTCTGACGCGAGTGCCGCTGTCTCCAGCTCTCCCCGCCGGTCCTCCCCCAGGTCTGAGGGTCGGAGTCGTCACGTTCCCCGGCAGCCTGGACGACCGGGATGCACAGCGCGCCGCTCGGCTCGCCGGTGCCGAGGCGGTGCCGCTGTGGCACGCCGACAGCAGCCTGCACGACGTCGATGCGGTCGTGTTGCCCGGCGGTTTCTCCTACGGCGACTACCTCCGTTGCGGCGCCATCGCCCGTTTCGCGCAGGTCATGCCGACCATCGTCGACGCGGCCAAAGGGGGTATGCCGGTCCTCGGGATCTGCAACGGTTTCCAGGTGCTCTGCGAAAGCCATCTGCTCCCGGGAGCGCTCACCCGAAACCAGCACCTGCACTTCGTGCACCGCGACCAGCCGCTCGAGATCGCCAACGCCGCGACGGCGTGGACCAACGCCTACGAGGCCGGCCAGGTCATCACGGTCCCCGTCAAGAACGGCGAAGGCTGCTACGTCGGTGACGAACGCACCCTCGACGAGCTGGAGGCCGAAGGCCGGGTCATCGCTTACTACGTCGGCAACCCCAACGGTTCGATGCGCGACATCGCCGGCATCACCAACGAGCGCGGCAACGTCGTCGGGATCATGCCCCACCCCGAGCACGCGGTGGAGGCCCTCACCGGTCCCGGCACCGACGGCCTGGGCTTTTTCAGCTCCGTCCTGAGCAGCCTGGTGGCGGCGCAATGAACAGCCCGGTGATCGACACCGTCAAGAACGCCTGCGCGACCCCCGCAGATGCCATGCCCTACTCCGAGCTCGGCCTGAAGGACGACGAGTACGCCCGGATCCTCGAGCTCCTCGGCCGCCGACCCACCGCGTCGGAGCTGGCCATGTACAGCATCATGTGGAGCGAGCACTGCTCCTACAAGAGCAGCAAGGTGCACCTGAGCCAGTTCGGCAAGATCCCCAAGGGCGAGCGGATGCTCGTCGGGATGGGCGAGAACGCCGGCGTCATTGACGTCGGCGAGGGGCTGGCCGTGACCTTCAAGGTCGAGAGCCACAACCACCCCTCCTACGTCGAGCCCTACCAGGGGGCCGCGACCGGCATCGGCGGCATCGTTCGCGACATCCTCACGATGGGCGCCCGCCCGGTGCTTGTGATGGACCCGCTGCGGTTCGGCGACGCGGACCACCCGGACACCAAGCGGGTACTGCCCGGCATCGTGGCCGGCATCGGGGGCTACGGGAACTGCCTGGGGCTGCCCAACATCGGGGGCGAGGTCGTGTTCGACCCGAGCTACCAAGGCAACCCGCTCGTGAACGCCCTCTGCCTCGGCGTCATGCCGGTCGAACGGATCCAGCTCAGTGCGGCCCGCGGGGTCGGCAACATCGTGGTGCTGCTCGGCGCCAAGACCGGCCGCGACGGCATCGGCGGCGTGTCCGTCCTGGCCAGCGCGACCTTCGACGAGGACGGTCCGGCCAACCGGCCGGCTGTGCAGGTCGGCGACCCGTTCATGGAGAAGCTCCTCATCGAGGCCTGCCTGGAGATCTTCGACGCGAAGCTCGTGGAGGGCATCCAGGACCTCGGTGGTGCCGGCCTGACCTGCGCCCTGACGGAGACGTCAGCCGCCGGGAAGTCCGGGATGGTGGCGCACCTCGACCGGGTGCCGCTGCGTGAGGCCACGATGGACCCGACCGAGGTCCTCGCGAGTGAGTCGCAGGAGCGAATGCTCGCGATCGTGACCCCGGACAACCTCGACGCTGTCCTGACCATCGCGCAGAAGTGGGGCGTCATCGCCACCGCGATCGGTGAGGTCACCGAGGGCACCCGGCTGCGGGTCCTCTGGCACGGCGAGGCCGTGGTCGACGTCGAGCCCGGGTCGCTGGCTGACGATGGACCGGTTTACCACCGCCCGATGCAGCGCCCCGCGGACCTGACCTCCCTGAACGAGGCGGTCGCACCGGACTACCCGGAGGTCTCGACGGAGCTGCTGCTGGCGATGGTCGCGAGCCCCAACCTGTGTTCCAAGCGCTGGGTCGTCGAGCAGTACGACCGGATCGTCATGGGCGACACCGTCCTGGCCTGGCCGGAGGACGCCGGTGTGGTCCGGCTGTCGGAGTCCGGTCTGGGCATCGCCCTCGCGACCGACGGCAACGGCCGCTACACCCGCCTCGACCCCTACGCCGGCGCACAACTGGCCCTCGTCGAGGCCTACCGCAACGTCGCGGCCACCGGTGCCGAACCCATCTCGGTGACCAACTGCCTGAACTTCGGCAGCCCCGAGGACCCCGAGGTGATGTGGCAGTTCGCCGAGGCCACCCGCGGCCTCGCTGACGCCTGCACGGTGCTCGAGACCCCCGTCTCCGGTGGCAACGTCAGCTTCTACAACTCCACCGCCGGTACGCCGATCAACCCCACCCCCGTTGTCGGGGTCCTGGGCCTGTTCGACGACGTGACCCGCAGGACCCCGATGGGTTTCCAGTCCGAGGGCTCGACGCTGCTGCTGCTCGGTGACACAGCTGATGAGCTGGGCGGCTCGGAATGGGCGTGGGCGATGCACCGCCACCTCGGCGGTGTCCCCCCGCGCGTGGACCTGGCCCGGGAGAAGCTGCTGGCCGAGGTGCTCATCGCCGGCTCCCGCGACGGGATGCTCGACAGCGCCCACGACCTGTCCGACGGCGGGCTCGCGCAGGCCCTCGTCGAGTCCGCCCTGGCCAAGGGCGTCGGCGCACGGGTCGTCCTGCCTGCCGGGCCCACGGCCTTCGTGCAGCTGTTCTCCGAGTCGGCCGGCCGGGCGCTGGTGAGCGTCCCGCGCAGCGAGGAGCTGCGCTTCAGCGAGATGTGCAGCGCCCGCGGCCTGCCGTGCACCCGGATCGGGGTCACCGACGGTGACGCTCTGGACGTACAGGACGTCCTCACGGTCGGGCTCGAGGAGCTGCGGACCGCGTACGAGGCCACCCTGCCCGCGCTGTTCGGCCCCCTGGCCGGAGCCACCGCCGCCCACCCGTCCGTAGCGTCCTAGCCTCCTCGCGGGACCGTCGGGGCCGTTCCTAGGACACAGGGGGTCGACCGGATGGCGAGCAGCGCGTCGTACGACGAGATCAGGGCCGCCCTGGCGGTCCAGCTGACCGCTTTCTGTGACGGTGTGGACGCACTCGACCCTGCGGGTCCGACCGACTGTGCCGGCTGGACGGTCGCCGACCTCGACAACCACCTGGCCGACAACCTGCGCGGGCTCGCGGCTGTCGAGCAGCGCCGTGTCGACACACCGCCCACCGGTGGGCTGACGGCATGGGCGGGCGAGCTCGGGCGGCTCGCCGAGCTGGCCGACCGGATCGCCCGCTCGGACCGCCTGCACACGAGGGACTTCGTGAGCTCCGCGCTGAAGGCGCTTGATGACCACCCGGCCGACACGGTCGTCCACCAGGCCACGGGGGACCACACCCTGCGGGACGCCGCGATGTTCCGGCTCGTCGAGGCGGTCGTGCACGGGCTCGACGTCGGGATCGAGCCGGCGCGACCAGCGCTGAAGCTGGTCGTGAAAGCGTTGGCTGCCAGCCTCGCGGAGCAGCACCCGGGCCGCACGGTCGAGGTGCGGGTGCCGCCGTACACCGCCGTGCAGTGCCTGGAGGGACCGCGGCACACCAGGGGTACACCACCCAACGTGGTCGAGGCGGACCCCGTCGCCTGGGTGCGGCTGTGCGCCGGGCGGGACAGCTGGTCAGCGTTGGTGGCGCAGGGACGGGTACGCGCCAGCGGCGAGCGGGCCGACCTGTCGGCGATGTTGCCGTTTGTCAGGTGACAGTCCCCCGACCCAGCACGGCCGGGGTATCCGCCCGACCTGCTCAGCGGGCATGGGCCGGGTCGCTACGCCGGTACACTTGAGCTGTCGGCTTGCCTCCCTCGACCGCTCTGAGGAGACCCCGCGTGCCCTCTGCACCCGGCCAGGATGACCTGAACGCTGTTCACCACGGGGACAGCCGCTACGAGCCGGAGAAGCCGGTAGGCGAGGAGTGCGGCGTCTTCGGCGTCTGGGCACCCGGCGAGGATGTCGCCAAGCTCACCTACTACGGCCTGTACGCGCTGCAGCACCATGGTCAGGAGGCTGCGGGCATGGCCGTGAGCGACGGCTCCGCCACGGTGGTCTACAAGGAGCTGGGTCTGGTCGCGCAGGTCTTCGACGAGTCGATCCTGCAGGCCATGAAGGGCCACCTGGCGATCGGCCACTGCCGTTACAGCACCACCGGTTCCTGCACCTGGGAGAACGCGCAGCCCTCGTTCCGCCAGCAGCCCGGCGGCGGTTCGCTCGCCCTGGGCCACAACGGCAACCTCACCAACACCCGCGAGCTCGCCGATGTGGTGCGCGACCTAGGCCTCGGAAAGGACGCGATGGGGGCGACGAACGACAGCGACCTGATCACCGCGCTGCTCGCCTCGTCGGCCGACCGCTCCCTCGAGCAGGCCGCCCTGGAGATCCTCCCGACGCTGCGCGGCGCCTTCAGCCTCGTCTTCATGGACGAGCACACGCTGTACGCCGCCCGCGACCCCCATGGTGTGCGTCCCCTCGTGCTCGGCCGGCTCGAGAGCGGCTGGGTGGTCGCCAGCGAGACCGCCGCCCTCGACATCGTCGGCGCCACGGTCGTCCGCGAGGTCGAGCCCGGCGAGCTGCTCGTCGTCGACGAGCACGGCCTTCGGTCCTCCCGCTTTGCCGAGGCCACCCCCAAGGGCTGCCTGTTCGAGTACGTCTACCTGGCCCGACCCGACACGACGATCGCCGGGCAGGGCGTGTACACCACCCGGGTGCAGATCGGCCGGACGCTGGCCTTCGAGGCCCCCGTCGACGCCGACCTCGTCATCCCGGTGCCCGAGTCCGGCACGCCCGCGGCAATCGGGTTCGCCGAGCAGAGCGGCATCCCCTATGGCATGGGCCTGGTCAAGAACGCCTACGTCGGCCGCACCTTCATCCAGCCGTCCCAGACGATCCGGCAGCTCGGCATCCGCTTGAAGCTGAACCCCCTTCGCGAGGTGATCAAGGGAAAGCGCCTCGTCGTCGTCGATGACTCGATCGTGCGCGGCAACACGCAGCGGGCCCTTGTCCGGATGCTGCGCGAAGCCGGTGCGGCCGAGGTGCACGTGCGCATCTCCTCACCGCCCGTGATGAACCCGTGCTTCTACGGCATCGACTTCGCGAGCAAGGCCGAGCTCATCGCCAGCGGGTTGTCGGTGGAGGAGATCCGGGCGTCCATCGGCGCGGACTCGCTCGCGTTCGTCTCCCTCGACGGGCTGACGGCCGCGACGGCTCAGCCGGCTGACCGGCTCTGCCGGGCCTGCTTCACCGGTGACTACCCCATCCCGCTGCCGACGCAGGACCTGATCGGCAAGCACGTCCTCGAGGGCCTGTCCCGCAGTGCAGCCGCCGAGCACGTCGTGGCCAACGGCGTCGACCCCTCAGCCGATGCCCTGATGGGCAGCCAGGGTGCTGCCGACGCGCTCATGCGCCCGTGACCAGTCCGATCCGCGGCCGGACCTCCTACACCTTCGACCAGGCCGGCCTTTCCGCGTCCTCCTACGCTGCTGCCGGAGTGAACATCGAGGCTGGTGACCGGGCCGTCGAGCTCATGAAGGACAAGCTCACGCGGGCCCACCGCCCCGAGGTCATGGGCGGGATCGGCGGTTTCGCGGGGCTGTTCCGGCTCGACCTGCGGAAGTACCGCGAGCCCCTGTTGGCCTCGAGCACGGACGGCGTCGGCACCAAACTGGCTATCGCGCAGGCCATGGACAAGCACGACACGGTCGGCATCGACCTGGTCGGGATGGTCGTCGACGACCTGGTCGTCTGCGGTGCCGAGCCGCTTTTCATGCAGGACTACCTGGCCGTAGGCAAGGTCGTCCCTGAGCGGGTCGCGGAGATCGTCGGGGGCATCGCGGTCGGCTGCGAGCTGGCTGGGTGCGCCCTCGTCGGCGGCGAGACAGCCGAGCACCCCGGGATGATGGCCGATGACCACTACGACATCGCCGGGACCGGCGTGGGTGTGGTGGAGGCCGACACGTTGCTCGGTGCCGACCGGGTGCAGCTCGGCGACGTCGTGATCGCGATGGAGGCCAGCGGGGTCCACTCCAACGGTTTCAGCCTGGTCCGGCACGTGCTGCTCGCCGGCGCAGGGATGCGCCTCGAGGCGCACATCGGTGAGTTCGGCACGACCCTCGGCGAGGAGCTGCTCATCCCGACCCGGATCTACTCCAAAGACTGTCTCGCGGTCATCGAGGAGACTGACGTCCACGCGTTCGCGCACGTCACGGGGGGAGGGTTGGCGGCCAACCTCGCACGCGTCCTGCCGTCCCACCTCACGGCGCGCCTCGACCGCGCGACGTGGACCCCGCCGCCGGTCTTCGACCTCGTCCAGCGGACTGGCCGGGTCGAGCGGGCCGAGATGGAGCGGACCTTCAACATGGGGGTCGGTATGGTCGCCGTCGTACCCGCTGCCGACGTCGACCGGGCGCGCGCGCTGCTCACGGCGCGGCACCTACGGTCGTGGGTGCTGGGCGAGATCGTGGCCGGCGACGGCTCCGCGGCCCTCGAAGGCGTCCACCCCTCCTGAGGTTTGCACAGGCGGGTCACTTCCACCCCAGCCACCACCGAGGTCCCTGCTAGTCCTCGTCGTCGTCGTCGAGGTCCTTGTCGTCGGCCGCCTCGGTCGCCCGGGTGGACAGGCCACCAGGTCCCTGAGAAGCGAGCTCACGCTTGAGAGCATCCGGGTCAAGTGACCCGGTGCTGTACTTGAGCTCGCGCGCGACCTTGGTCTGCTTGGCTTTGGCACGGCCGCGCCCCATGGCTCGACCCCCTCGAGGAGTGCTGGATCCGACGACGGGCTGCTCCATCCGGAGCGACCCTGAGGGGATCAATCTACAGGGTCCGAGCGAAGTCGACACACCTGGCAGGACGTGAGCTGTACGCCGTGAGTCACGGCGACTGTTTCGGTCGGCCTGCCCCCCTCAGGGTCGGCCCGGAAGCAGCACCGTGCGGAGGCGGCCGACGTCGGCCATCCGGCGCTCGGCCAGCCGGTCCGCTGCGACAGCCGGCGGGACCCCCTCGGCCGCGGCGAGGCGGAACACCTCGAGGGTGGTGTCGAAGATGTGGCTTGCCTTCGCCTTGGCCCGGTCGAACGAGAAGCCACCGCTGAACAGCGACTCCGCCTCGTCGCCCACCTGGATCAGCCCACCGGCGTTGGCGACGTAGTCCGGGGTGTAAAGGATGCCGCGGTCCGCGAGCTCCTTCTCGACGCCCGGGTGGGCCAGCTGGTTGTTGGCCGCGCCACACACCACCGTCGCCCGCAGGGCGGGTACGACGGCGTCCGACAGTGACGCGCCCAGCGCACAGGGCGCGTAGACGTCGACGTCGAGCGTCGGCAGGTCACCGACGGGGACACCCTGCACCCGGTCCGACAGGGCTGTCACCCGGTCGATCGCGGTGCTGCTGACGTCGCTGACCAAGACCGTCGCGCCGTCCTCGAGCAGGTGCTCGACCAGGTGGAAGCCGACCTTGCCGACCCCCTCGACCGCGACCCGTCGACCGTGCAGCGAGGGGACGCCCCAGGTTTGCTGCGCCGCGGCCCGCATGGCCTGGAACACGCCGTAAGCCGTGAGGACCGCGCTGTCACCGGCGCCGCCGTGTTCGGGGGAGCGGCCGGTGACGAACTGCGACTCCTTGGCGATCACGTCCATGTCCTGCACGTAGGTCCCGACGTCGCAGGCCGTGAAGTAGCGCCCGCCCAGGGACTGCACCATCCGGCCAAAGGCCCGCAGCAGGGCCTCGGACTTCATCGTGTTTGGGTCCCCGAGAATGACGGCCTTGCCGCCGCCAAGGTCAAGGCCCGCGCAGGCCGCCTTGTAGGCCATGGCTTTGGACAGGGCCAGCACGTCGGTCACGGCCGCGGCCTCGTCGGCGTACGGGTAGAAGCGGGTGCCGCCGAGGGCGGGACCCAGCGCAGTGGAGTAGATCGCGATGATGGCCCGCAAGCCGCTCGGCGGATCTTGGCAGAAGATGACCTGCTCGTGGCCGGCGTTGCTGAGGTGGTCGGTGCGGTCAAAGACGCCCACGGTCGATCCTTCTGGTCGGTGCCGGCCGGTGGCCCTTGTGGGGTCGTGTGGCGCGGGCAAGGTGCGCGCGGAGGTGTTGCCCCGTCACCGCAAGGCTAGCGGCCGGCCCCACATCCCTGGACGGTCCTCTCGTGAGCTCCCCCGGCGTTGTCGCCGAGCGATCGAGGTTGGGCGTGCGACGATGACGGGGTGGAATGCCGGTGACCAGCAGCTCGGGACCGTTCGTGGCGAGCCTGCGCGTCTACGAGCCGCTCGCGGCCTTCGAGGGGGCCGAGCGCGAGCACTGGGACCGCTATGTCGAGCAGGGCCCGCCGCTGTCAGCACAGGCCGGTGTCGCCCTCGAGCGTGCCGTGGCCCTGCACGCGATGGTCGGTCGGCGGCTGCCCGAGGTGGGTGAGCACGCGCATGTGCTCGAGGTCGACGGGGTCACCCTGCTCAGTCCCTGGCGCACCTGCGTCCGCGCGCAGGAGGCCCTTCTGGACTTCTGCGCGGAGCTGCCGGACCTGGTTGCCGACGCCTTCGCACCCGGTCTGCTGTTGGAGCGTGCCGAGGTGGAGCTCGACCGGTGGCGCGCCGAACACGGGAGTACGACGGCGCACGTACTGACCGAGACCTGGCAGGTGCCGCTGCGGTGGTTCGTGCTGGTCGACCCCGAGGAGCGTGTCGTCAGCCTGGGGGAACCGGTAGAGCCGTCCGGCGCGCCGTTGCGCCGTCGTACCGGGCGTTCGTTGGTCTACCGGACGCCGATGTCCCGGGCCCGTCGGCGGGTCGCCCGGGCCCTTGCCGTGCTGCGTACCGCCGTCGACGACCGGTCGGTGGCCGAGGGGTTGCTCGACCTCGGTCGCTGGCTCGAGGAGTTCCATCCCCGGTCGCTCGTCGAGCTCGACTACGGCGACCTGGTCTACCTGCTCGATGACGCCGAGCTCACCCAGGACGAGTCGGCCCGCGACATGGCCCACGCGTTGGAGCTGCTGGCGGCCGGCGACGGAGGCGAGGCGGCGAGCGCCTACGGGCGGATGACGGCCAGGATGGCGGCCCTGCAGGCCATCGAGTCGGCGAACTGAGCACCCGGACTAGTCCCAAGATGGCCCGCATGGGCCATATCGGACAAGGGGGGCATCGGGCACTCTCGCACGAGCAGCCACCCGAGCAGCCGCTCCACCAGCTCCGCCGAGAGGAACGCACACCATGAGCACCCGCACCCCCGATGCTGAGGCCTTGCTGACCCCCGCCGAGGTCGCGTCGATGTTCCGTGTCGACCCGAAGACGGTGACGCGATGGGCCAAGAGTGGCAAGCTCACGTCGATCCGCACGCTCGGGGGCCACCGCCGCTACCGCGAGGCCGAGGTCCGCGCCCTGCTTGCCGGCATCCCGCAGCCGCGCAGCAGCTGACCGGTACGTCGCTGGCTGGCCCACAGCGGGCGGCTGCTTCGCACGGCCACCACGACCAACACGAACGAGCCGCACCCGTCGGGTGCGGCTCGTGCTGTGTTGGTGACGTTCTTGCCGTGGTTGGTGGTCAGGGGCGGGCTCGAACCGCCGACCCCACGCTTTTCAGGCGTGTGCTCTACCAGCTGAGCTACCTGACCCTTGCTGTGCTTGCTGTGCTTGCTGTGCTTGCTGTGCTTGCTGTGATGTTCTGCGACCCCGACGGGACTCGAACCCGCGACCTTCGCCGTGACAGGGCGACGCGCTAACCAACTGCGCTACGGGGCCTGGACGATCCCAGACCTTCTTGCTGTGCTTGTGTGCTGAACGCTACTGCCGTACCCCCAACGGGATTCGAACCCGCGTAGCCACCTTGAAAGGGTGGAGTCCTAGGCCGCTAGACGATGGGGACCGCGCCGCTGGCTTACGGCGAGTCCACGCCCGTAGTGCCGTCGGGGACCGCTGAAGCATAGCGGAACCGGCGCGGGCTCTGCGTCCGCTTCGTACCCGGTCTCGACCGGTGGGTCCGGTCGCCTCGCGGGCCAGAGCCCGCTAGAGCAGCTCGAGGATCGTGGCGTTGGCCTGACCACCGCCCTCGCACATGGTCTGTAGGCCGTACCTGATGCCGTTGTCGCGCATGTGGTGGACCAGCGTCGTCATGAGGCGGGCGCCGGAGCAGCCCAGGGGGTGGCCGAAGGCGATCGCGCCGCCCAACGGGTTGGTGAGCTTTTCGAGCCCGGAGTCCCCCTGGCCGATGTCCTTGAGCCAGGCCAGCGGGACCGAGGCGAAGGCCTCGTTGACCTCGAAGGCACCGATGTCGGACAGCGACAGCCCGGACTTGGCGAGCACCTTGCGGGTCGCCGGGATCGGGGCGGTGAGCATCGGCATCGGGGCTGCTCCGATGACGACCGCGGTGTGCACGCGGACGAGGGGGGTGAGGCCGTGCGTCTTGGCGAACTCGCTCGTGGTGAGGAGCAAGGCGGCCGAGCCGTCCGAGATCTGGCTGGCGTTGCCGGCCGAGATCTTGCCGTCCTCCCGGAAGGGGGTCTTGAGGGTGGCGAGCTTCTCGATGGTGCCGCCCGGGCGGATGCCGTCGTCCTTGGTCACCAGCCCGCTCTCGGTCGAGATGCTGATGATCTGGTCGTCGAAGGAGCCGGCCGCCTGGGCGGTGGCGGCCCGCTCGTGGGACTGGAGGGCGTACTCGTCAAGCTGCGTGCGGCTCAGGCCCCACGAGTCGGCGATGTCCTCGGCCCCGATGCCCTGGTTGGGGAAGTCCGCGCCGTAGCGCGCGGCGTACATCGCCCCGAGGGGGCTGGCTGTGAACGACGAGCCCATCGGGGTGCGGCTCATCATCTCCACGCCACCGGCCACGGCAAGGTCGTAGTGGCCGGCGATGACGCCCGCCGCAGCGAAGTGGACGGCCTGCTGGCTGGAGCCGCACTGGCGGTCGACGGTGGTGCCGGGCACATGTTCGGGCCAGCCGGCGGACAGGACCGCGGTGCGGGCGATGTCGAAGGTCTGCTCACCGATCTGTGTGACGCAACCCCAGACGACGTCGTCGACCAGCCCCGGGTCGATGCCGCTGCGCTCGGCGACGGCCTGTAGGACCAGGGCGCTGATGTCGGCTGAGTGCAGGCCGGACAGGCCACCGCCGCGCTTACTGACGGGCGTGCGGACAGCTTCGACGATCACGGCGTCGCGCATGGGAGCTCCTGAAGATCAGCCTGCGCCGCGAGCCGACGCACCTCCACGGTAAGTCGCCTTTCACGGGTGCCGCGTGCCGGGTGCGGATCTGTCCCTGTGACGGCCTGGCAGACTGTGATCGCAGCAAGGGCTCGTGCGCGTCGCGAGCCCCTCGCCCCCGAAGCATTAAGGTGATGCAAGGACCTTTTAAGTCCTGGAAGACGGATCCATACCGTCCGGGGGTACACGAGCGAGGCCACGAGGTACCGACGGGTCGATGTCGCAATCCCGCCAGACCTCGATGGTCGCAACGGGCATGCTGGGGTCATGTACCAGGACGTCGAGCAGTGCCTGCGGGCCGTGCAGGCCAAGGATGCACGCTTCGACGGCTGGTTTTTCACGGCCGTCGTGACGACCGGCATCTACTGCCGCCCGAGCTGCCCCGCCGTACCTCCGAAGGCCAAGAACGTCAGGTTCCACGCGACAGCCGCCTCCGCGCAGGCCGCGGGCTTCCGGGCCTGCAAGCGCTGCCGCCCGGATGCCTCCCCCGGCTCGCCGGAGTGGGACCAGCGTTCTGATCTGGTCGCCCGCGCGGTCCGGCTGATCGCCGACGGGGTCGTCGACCGCGAGGGCGTCCCCGGGCTGTCCAAGCGGCTCGGCTACAGCCGCCGGCAGCTCGAGCGACTGCTGTACGCCGAGCTCGGAGCCGGACCGCTGGGGCTGGCGAGGGCCCAGCGGGCGCAGACCGCAAGGCTGCTCGTCGAGACCACCGGACTGTCCCTGGGGGACGTGGCTCTGGCGGCCGGCTTCGGGAGCATCCGGCAGTTCAACGACACGATCCGGGAGGTGTTCGCCACGACCCCCGGCGACCTTCGGGTTCGGGCCAGGCGGGACCTGCCGCCCACCCGGGGGAGCGTCACCGTCCGCCTGCCGTTCCGGCAGCCGCTGTTCCCGGACAACCTGTTCGGCCACCTCGTCGCCACCGCCATCCCCGGCGTCGAACAGTGGCATGACGGGGCCTATCGCCGGACGCTCCGGCTGCCGCGCGGTAGCGGGGTCGTCGCCCTGACGCCGTACCAGGACCACGTCGGCTGCACGCTGCAGCTCACCGATCTGCGGGACCTGTCGGTGGCCGTCGCCCGCTGCCGACGGCTGCTCGACCTCGACGCCGACCCGGTCGCGGTGGACGCCCTGTTGAGCGAGGACTGTTTCCTGGAGCCACTGGTCGCCAAGGCTCCCGGGCGGCGCGTCCCCCGGACCGTGGACGAGAACGAGATGGCGATCCGGGCGGTCCTTGGTCAGCAGGTCAGCACGGCTGCAGCCCGGACCCACGCAGGTCGGCTGGTCGCGGCGATGGGTGAGCAGATCCCCGATGCCGCAGGTGGTCTGACCCACCTGTTCCCCACAATGGAAGCCCTCGCGGAGGCCGACCCGACGACGATGGCGCTGCCCCGGTCACGTCGGGACGCGGTCGTCCGGCTCGCGCGGGCCCTCGCCGCCGGCCAGGTCGACCTCGACCCGGGCACGGATCGGCACGAGGCCCGTCGGCAGCTCTCGGCCCTGAAGGGGATCGGCCCCTGGACCGTCGAGACCATCGCGATGCGGGCCCTCGGCGACCCCGACGCCTTCCTGCCCACCGACCTCGGGGTCGTCCAGCTCGCAGCCACCCTCGGACTGCCCCCGGGGGCCGGCCTGCTCACGCACGCCGA
Source organism: Frankiales bacterium (assembly GCA_025352005.1). GTDB lineage: Bacteria > Actinomycetota > Actinomycetes > Mycobacteriales > SCTD01 > RYN-111. The sequence goes on along the minus strand of JANXUE010000144.1, from coordinate 1,915 downwards.
GCGCTGGCGCCCCTGGCGCGCCTACGCCGTCCAGCACCTCTGGGCGGTCGGCAACCACCCCGTCAACCACCTGCCCACAGGAGACACCGCATGAGGACCCTTCCCGTCACCGTCACCGTCGTCGACAGTCCGATCGGACTACTCACGCTGGTCGCTACGGGGGGGATCCTGAGCGGCCTCTACATGGTCGACCAGCGGCACCGCCCCGCGCTTGAGCTGCCCCGTGACGACCACGCTTTGCCCGCCGCCCGCCAGCAGCTCGCGGCCTACTTCGCGGGCGAGGTCAAAGACTTCGACGTACCCGTCGCGCTGGCCGGAACGCCCTTCCAGCAGCAGGTCTGGGAGGCGTTGACGTCGATCCCCTACGGCGACACCTGGAGCTACGGCGAGCTGGCCGCCCGTCTCGGCCGCCCCGCCGCGAGCCGCGCGGTGGGTCTGGCCAACGGCCGTAACCCCATCAGCATCGTGGTGCCGTGTCACCGGGTGGTGGGCAGCAACGGCAGCGTCACCGGGTACGGCGGTGGGCTGGCCCGCAAGACCTGGCTGCTCGCACTCGAGACAGGTGTCCGTGGACCGCTTCCGGAGTAGCGTCGGCCGGCATGGGGGGTGACGGCGGGAACGTCGCAAGGCAGGGTGAGAGCAAGATCCTTCGAGTCCCATCTGACCACCTTGGAGAACCATGAGCGTTCTGGCCTTCGACCGCGGACCGGACACCCCGGCCCTGCCGACGACGACCATCGGCGGGGCCTTCGACGAGGCCGTCCGTCGGTACCCCGACCGCGAGGCCCTCGTCAGCGTCGAGCAGGGTCTGCGCTTTACCTACGTGGAGCTGTCTGCAGCCGTCGACGACGTCGCACGCGGCCTGCTGGCCCGCGGCGTCGCCAAGGGCGACCGGGTCGGGATCTGGGCGCCGAACTGCGCGGAGTGGGTCCTCGTGCAGTACGCCACGGCCCGGATCGGGGCGGTGTTGGTCACCGTCAACCCGGCTTACCGCACGCACGAGTTGGCCTACGTGCTGAAGCAGGCCGGCGTCAGCCTGCTCATCGCGGCACCGTCCTTCAAGACCTCCGACTACGTCGCAATGGCCGCCGAGGCCGCTCCTGACACGGCCACCGTCTTCTTCGGATCGCCCGACTGGCAGGCTCTCTCACTGCCCGGCGACCCGCTCCCGGACCGTCGCCTGACGCCCGACGAGGCCATCAACCTGCAGTACACCAGCGGCACCACCGGCTTCCCGAAGGGGGCGACTCTGAGCCACCGAAACATCCTTGGCAACGGCTTCCTGGTGGGCGTGCTCTGCGGCTACACCGAGCTGGACCGAGTCTGCGTCCCGGTACCGTTCTACCACTGCTTCGGCATGGTGATGGGCAACCTGGGGGCGCTTTCGCACGGTGCCTGCGTCGTCATCCCGGCGGCAGCCTTCGACCCCGCGGCGACGCTTCGGGCCGTCGAGCAGGAGCGCTGCACGTCCCTGTACGGGGTCCCTACGATGTTCATCGCCGAGCTTGCCCTGGCCGACTTCGCGTCCTACGACCTGAGCTCCCTGCGCACCGGGATCATGGCCGGGTCGCCGTGTCCGGTCGAGGTCATGAAGCAGGTGCTGCAGTTCATGCCGGAGGTGACGATCGCTTACGGCATGACCGAGACCTCTCCGGTCTCGACGCAGACCAGTGCCGACGACTCCCTGGTGCGTCGTACCAGCACGGTGGGGCGGGTGCACCCGCACGTCACGGTCAAGGTGGTCTCGCCAGACACCGGCGAGACGGTCGCGAGAGGTGAGACCGGCGAGCTCTGCACGGCCGGGTACGGCGTGATGCTCGGCTACTGGGCCGATCCGGACCGGACTGGCGAGGCCATCGACCTCACGCGGATAGACGTTCTCCCCTCCCCGGATCACCATGTCCTTGCTCCGTCC
>JANXUE010000100.1 GCA_025352005.1 Frankiales bacterium | reverse complement strand
CTCGGCACCCTCGCGGACCTTGCGGCGCACGTCGCCCTTGGCGCCCTCGGCCTCCAGGGCCGCGAGGTCCTCCTCGAGCTTCTTCTGCCGGGTCTCCGCGTCACTGTCCGTCTTGCCCTGGATGCGGTCGCGCTCGACCTGGCTCCCAAGGACCTCGAGAAGATCATCTACTTCGCGGCCTACCTGATCACGTCCGTCGACGTGGAGGCGCGGCACCGCGACCTCGCGACGCTCGAGGCGACCATTGGTGTCGAGAAGAAGCGGATCGAGGACCGTCGCGACGCCGACGCCGAGACACGCCAAAAGAAGCTCGAGGACGACCTGGCCGCGCTCGAGGCCGAGGGCGCGAAGGGTGATGTCCGCCGCAAGGTCCGCGAGGGCGCGGAGCGCGAGCTCCGACAGCTCCGTGACCGCGCCCAGCGCGAGCTCGACAAGCTCGAGGAGGTCATCGACACCTTCAAGAAGCTCGAGCCCAAGCAGCTCATCGCCGACGAGACGCTGTACCGCGAGCTGCGGGACCGTTTCGCCGAGTACTTCACCGGCGGCATGGGTGCCGAGGCGCTCCAGCGGCTGCTCGAGAATTTCGACCTCGAGGCTGAGGGCGAGTCCCTGCGGGAGACGATCCGCTCCGGCAAGGGCCAGAAGAAGGTTCGCGCGCTCAAGCGCCTGAAGGTCGTCGCCGCGTTCCTCAACACCCGGAACAGCCCGATGGGCATGGTCCTGGACTGTGTCCCGGTCATCCCGCCGGACCTGCGCCCGATGGTGCAGCTCGACGGTGGCCGGTTCGCGACCTCCGACCTGAACGACCTGTACCGCCGCGTCATCAACCGCAACAACCGGCTGAAGCGTCTGCTCGACCTCGGGGCACCCGAGATCATCGTGAACAACGAAAAGCGCATGCTGCAGGAGGCCGTGGACGCCCTGTTCGACAACGGCCGCCGTGGTCGTCCGGTCACCGGTCCGGGCAACCGGCCGCTGAAGTCCCTGTCCGACATGCTCAAGGGCAAGCAGGGCCGCTTCCGGCAGAACCTGCTCGGCAAGCGCGTCGACTACTCCGGTCGCTCGGTCATCGTCGTCGGCCCGCAGCTCAAGCTGCACCAGTGTGGTCTTCCCAAGCAGATGGCCCTGGAGCTTTTCAAGCCGTTCGTCATGAAGCGGCTCGTCGACCTCAACCACGCCCAAAACATCAAGTCCGCGAAGCGCATGGTGGAGCGCGCTCGTCCCGTCGTCTGGGACGTGCTCGAGGAGGTCATCACCGAGCACCCGGTGCTGCTGAACCGCGCACCCACGCTGCACCGCCTCGGCATCCAGGCGTTCGAGCCGCAGCTGGTGGAGGGCAAGGCCATCCAGATCCACCCGCTCGTCTGCACGGCGTTCAACGCCGACTTCGACGGTGACCAGATGGCCGTCCACCTGCCGCTGTCCGCGGAGGCCCAGGCCGAGGCCCGCATCCTGATGCTGTCCTCCAACAACATCCTGAGCCCCGCCAACGGACGCCCGATCACGGCGCCCACACAGGACATGGTCCTGGGCATCTACTACCTCACGATGCAGAAGGACGGCGTCGCGGGGGAGGGCCGGGTGTTCTCCTCGCTGGCTGAGGCCGTGATGGCCTACGACGCCAAGGAGCTCGACTTGCAGGCAAAGGTGACACTGCGCCTGCGCGACGTCGTCCCGCCCGTGGGAACCGTCACCCAGGACGGTGACATCACCCGGGTCGAGACCACGCTCGGTCGGGCGCTGTTCAACGAGGCGCTTCCGGTCGACTACCCCTTCGTCGACCGCGAGATCGACAAGCGGGAGCTGGGCGGGATTGTCAACGACCTCGCCGAGCGCTACCCCAAGGTGCAGGTCGCCGCGTCGCTCGACGCGCTGAAGGAGACCGGCTTCCGCTGGGCCACCCGTTCCGGCGTCACCATCTCCATCGAGGACGTCGTCACGCCCTCGGAGAAGGCCGCCATCCTGGAAAAGCACGAGGGCGAGGCCGAGAAGGTCGAGAAGCAGTACGCCCGCGGTGTCATCACCGTCGAGGAGCGCCGGCAGGAGCTCATCGAGATCTGGACCAAGGCCACCCGCGAGGTCGCCGAGGCGATGGAGAAGAACTTCCCGAAGGACAACCCGGTCTGGATGATGGTGCACTCCGGTGCCCGCGGGAACATGATGCAGGTGCGCCAGATCGCCGGCATGCGTGGCCTCGTTGCCAACCCGAAGGGCGAGATCATCCCGCGCCCGATCAAGACCAACTTCCGTGAGGGGCTGACCGTCCTCGAGTACTTCATCTCGACGCACGGCGCCCGCAAGGGCCTCGCCGACACCGCTCTGCGGACGGCAGACTCCGGTTACCTGACGCGTCGCCTGGTCGACGTTTCGCAGGACGTGATCATCCGGGACGAGGACTGCGGCACCGAGCGTGGCATCGTCATGGCCATCGCGACCCGCAACGCCGAGGGCACCCTCGTCCGGGACACCCACGGTGAGACGAGTGTCTGGGCCCGAACCCTGGCGGCCGACGTCGAGAAGGACGGCAAGGTGGTTCTCGCGGCTGGTGCCGACCTGGGTGACGTCAACATCTCGACCCTCATCGAGGCGGGTGTCGAGGAGATCAAGGTCCGCTGCGTGCTGACCTGCGACTCCAAGGTCGGGACCTGCGCGGCGTGCTACGGCCGCTCACTGGCCACCGGCAAGGCCGTCGACGTCGGCGAGGCGGTCGGCATCATCGCCGCCCAGTCGATCGGTGAGCCCGGGACCCAGCTCACCATGCGCACCTTCCACACCGGTGGCGTGGCCGGTGACGACATCACGCAGGGCCTGCCGCGCGTTGTCGAGCTGTTCGAGGCACGGACCCCCAAGGGTGTCGCCCCGATCAGCGAGGTCGAGGGCCGGATCCGCATCGACGACACGGACAAGACCCGCAAGGTCGTGGTCGTGCCGGACGACGGCACCGAGGAGATCGCCTACCCGGTCTCCAAGCGCGCCCGCCTCAACTACGCCGACGGCGACCACATCAGCGTGGGCGAGCAGCTCCACGCCGGTGCCGTGAACCCCCACGAGGTGCTCCGCATCCTCGGCCCACGCGCGGTGCAGCTGCATTTGGTGGCCGAGGTCCAGGAGGTCTACCGCTCCCAGGGCGTGTCGATCCACGACAAGCACATCGAGGTGATCATCCGGCAGATGCTCAAGCGGGTGAACGTCCTCGAGGCCGGCTCCACGGAGTTCCTGCCGGGTGCGCTCGTGGAGCGGTCCGTCTTCGAGTCCGAGAACCGTCGCGTCGTCGCTGAGGGTGGGGAGCCGGCTGCCGGCCGTCCCGTGCTCATGGGCATCACGAAGGCCTCCCTGGCGACCGAGTCGTGGCTGTCCGCGGCCTCCTTCCAGGAGACGACCCGCGTCCTCACCGACGCGGCGATTCAGGCCAAGAGCGACTCGCTGCTGGGCCTGAAGGAGAACGTCATCATCGGCAAGCTCATCCCGGCCGGTACCGGTATCAACCGTTACCGCAACATCCGGGTCGAGCCGACCGAGGAGGCGCGCGCGCAGGTCTACTCGATGGCGGGCTACGACGACCCCGACTTCGCCTTCGGCGGGGGTCTCGGGAACGCCGTACCGCTCGATGACTACGACTACGGCCGGGGTCAGAGCCCCGAGTACCGCTCGTAGCCAGCACGCCAGCACGCCAGCACGCCAGCACGCATGACGAGGGCCGCTTCCCGAGGAGGCGGCCCTCGTCGCCTTTGTTCCCTTCTGTGCGTCGCCCGCCGTGCGTCGCCCGCCGTGCGTCGCCCGCCGTGCGTCCTAGGAGACGCCCCGACTGCCTCGCCTGGGCCCTAGGACGTCAGCAAGTTACGGCGGCCGGTCGGGTACGGCGGGACGGGTACCGCATCGGGTCGGCGTGGCGTGGCGCGGGTGGGTGGGGGCGGCGTCCTGGGTCGGCACGATGTGCGACGGCGTGCCCGAAAGATGGCCTCGTTGCGACGTATTGGCCAGTGGTCTGTGGTCACGCGGGGTAGGTGTGACCGGCGTGGCTTTGACCCCTGCCGAGCAGGCAGGTACTGTTCTCCCTTGTGTCTGGGGCGACCCGGGCCGTCCCGCGTGACCTGAGCACGATCCAGGGTGCCGGCGGGGCCACTCCACCACGTGCAGGGTTCGAGCGCACGGGTCTGCGGGCTGGGCGACACGCCCGACCTCGTGGGGCGGCGAACGGTCAAGCCTCAACCACCGTCCGTACGACACTTCCGTACCGCTAGTAAGACATGGAGACGCGTTGCCCACGATCCAGCAGCTGGTCCGCAAGGGCCGGCAGGACAAGGTCGAAAAGACCAAGACGCCGGCCCTCAAGGGGAGCCCGCAGCGTCGTGGTGTCTGCACACGCGTCTACACGACCACGCCCAAGAAGCCGAACTCCGCGCTCCGCAAGGTCGCTCGTGTACGCCTGACCAGCGGCGTCGAGGTCACTGCCTACATCCCGGGCGTCGGCCACAACCTGCAGGAGCACTCCATCGTGCTCGTGCGCGGTGGTCGCGTGAAGGACCTTCCCGGGGTTCGGTACAAGATCATCCGTGGCTCCCTTGACACCCAGGGCGTCCGCAACCGCAAGCAGGCTCGCAGCCGCTACGGCGCGAAGAAGGAGAAGTCGTAATGCGCAGCATTCGCTTTGTCGGAGAGGCGGAATAGCATGCCCCGCAAGGGTCCAGCTCCGAAGCACCCGGTCGTCACCGACCCGGTTTACGGCTCGCCGCTCGTCACCAGCCTCATCAACAAGGTGCTGCTCAGCGGCAAGCGCTCTGTTGCCGAGAGCATCGTCTACGGCGCACTCGAGGGGTGCCGCGACAAAAGCGGAGCCGACCCGGTGATCACGCTCAAGCGGGCGCTCGACAACGTCAAGCCGACCCTTGAGGTCAAGAGCCGCCGCGTCGGTGGTGCGACCTACCAGGTGCCCATCGAGGTCAAGCCGGGGCGGGCCAACACCCTCGCCCTTCGCTGGCTCATCCAGTACTCCCGCGGCCGACGCGAGAAGACGATGACCGAGCGCCTCATGAACGAGCTGCTCGACGCCAGCAACGGTCTCGGAGCCAGCGTCAAGCGCCGCGAGGACACCCACAAGATGGCTGAGTCCAACAAGGCGTTCGCGCACTACCGCTGGTAATCGCCGGGTACGCCTCACCCCCCACGGCCTGCACCGCCCACCTGATCCAGTAACCAAGAACCGGAAAGTAGAGACGCTCTCGTGGCCAGCAACGCGATCCTCGCCAAGACCCGCAACATCGGGATCATGGCGCACATCGACGCGGGCAAGACGACGACCACCGAGCGGGTCCTGTACTACACCGGCAAGGCGTACAAGATCGGTGAGGTGCACGACGGCGCCGCGACGATGGACTGGATGGAGCAGGAGCAGGAGCGCGGCATCACGATCACGTCGGCGGCGACGACGTGCCAGTGGGACGGCCACCGCATCAACATCATCGACACCCCGGGCCACGTTGACTTCACGGTCGAGGTCGAGCGCTCGTTGCGCGTCCTCGACGGTGCCGTCGCGGTCTTCGACTCGGTCGCCGGGGTCGAGCCGCAGTCCGAAACGGTGTGGCGCCAGGCCGACAAGTACTCCGTGCCGCGGATCTGCTTTGTCAACAAGATGGACCGCACGGGCGCGAACTTCTACCGCACCGTCGACATGATCGTCTCCCGCCTGAACGCCACGCCGCTCGTCATCCAGCTCCCCTGGGGGGGCGAGAGTGACTTCACCGGGGTCATCGACCTGGTGATCATGAAGGGGCTGCTCTGGGCCAACGACGACAAGACCGCCAAGGGTGACGTGTTCGACGTCGTCGACATCCCGGCCGACTACGCCGAACAGGCGGAGGAGTGGCACGCCAAGCTCATCGAAACACTGGCTGACATCGACGATGTGATCGCCGAGAAGTACCTCGAGGGCGAGGAGCTGACGGTCGCCGACATCAAGGCCGCGATCCGTCGCGCGATCCTCACGTCGTCCATCCAGCGGACCATCACCGCGGTGCTCTGCGGCTCGGCCTTCAAGAACAAGGGCGTCCAGCCCATGCTCGACGCCGTGGTCGACTACCTGCCGTCACCGCTGGACATCGGCGCAGTGACTGGTCACTCGGTCAAGGACGAGGCGATCGAGGAGACCCGAGAGCCGGAGTTCGACGCTCCGTTCTCCGCGCTGGCCTTCAAGATCCAGACCGACCCGCACGTCGGTCGGCTCACCTACATCCGCGTCTACTCCGGCACGCTGACCTCCAACCAGGCCGTCGTGAACTCCACGAAGGACCGCAAGGAGAAGATCGGCCGCCTCATCCAGATGCATGCGAACTCGCGTGAGGACATCTCGCTGGTCAGGGCCGGTGACATCTGCGCCGTCATCGGGCTGAAGAACACCACCACCGGCGACACCCTGTCCGACGCCGACAAGCCGGTCATCCTCGAATCGATGTCCTTCCCGGACCCGGTCATCTCGGTGGCCATCGAGCCGAAGACCAAGGGCGACCAAGAGAAGCTCGGTACGGCGATCCAGCGGCTGGCCGAAGAAGACCCGACGTTCAAGGTCCACACCGACGAGGAAACCGGCCAGACGATCATCGCCGGCATGGGCGAACTCCACCTGGACATCCTGGTGGACCGCATGCGCCGCGAGTTCAAGGTCGAAGCCAACGTCGGCAAGCCGCAGGTCGCCTACCGGGAGACCCTCCGCAAGAGCGTCGAGCGGCACGACTTCACGCACAAGAAGCAGACGGGCGGCACCGGCCAGTTCGCCAAGATCCAGATCCGGGTCGACCCGCTCACCGATGCTGACAAGCCCGAGCTGGGTGACATGCCGACCTACATCTTCGACAACAAGGTCACCGGTGGGCGCGTGCCCAAGGAGTACATCCCGGCAGTGGACGCTGGCATCCAGGAGGCGATGTCGCACGGCATTCTGGCCGGCTACCCGCTCGTCGGCGTCAAGGTGACCTTGCTCGACGGCTCCTACCACGAGGTCGACTCCTCCGAGCTGGCTTTCAAGATCGCCGGTTCGATGGGCTTCAAGGAGGCTGCCCGTAAGGCCGATCCGGCGCTGATGGAGCCGATGATGGCCGTCGAGGTGACCACGCCCGAGGAGAACATGGGTGACGTCATCGGTGACCTCAACAGCCGTCGCGGGATGATCCAGGCCATGGATGAGCGCTCCGGCGTTCGAGTGGTCAAGGCTCTGGTCCCGCTGTCGGAGATGTTCGGCTACGTGGGTGACCTCCGGTCGCGCACGCAGGGCCGGGCCAGCTACAGCATGCAGTTCGACTCCTACGCCGAGGTTCCTGGGAACGTCGCCAAGGAGATCATCGCGAAGGTCCGGGGCGAATAGCTCCTGCACCACCGCTTTGCCGGTACACGCACGCCAGCTCAACCGCCCCGGCGCACAGACCCAGAGCGCACCCGACCGCACACCACCGCACACCACCGCACACAAGGAGACAGGCCACATGGCCAAGGCCAAGTTCGAGCGCACCAAGCCGCACTGCAACATCGGGACCATCGGTCACATCGACCATGGCAAGACGACGCTGACCGCTGCCATCTCCAAGGTGCTGCACGACAAGTACCCGGCGCTCAACCCGGATACCCAGGCGTTCGACCAGATCGACAAGGCCCCTGAGGAGCGTCAGCGCGGCATCACCATCTCGATTGCCCACATCGAGTACCAGACCGAGAACCGCCACTACGCGCACGTCGACTGCCCAGGGCACGCCGACTACATCAAGAACATGATCACCGGCGCGGCCCAGATGGACGGTGCGATCCTCGTGGTCGCCGCCACCGACGGCCCGATGCCGCAGACCAAGGAGCACGTTCTCCTTGCCCGTCAGGTCGGCGTCCCCTACATCGTTGTCGCCCTCAACAAGGCCGACATGGTGGACGACGAGGAGATCCTGGAGCTCGTCGAGCTCGAGGTCCGCGAGCTGCTGTCGGCGTACGAGTTCCCGGGCGACGACCTGCCGGTCGTGCGCGTGTCCGCGCTCAAGGCCCTCGAGGGCGACCCTGAGTGGTCCGCAAAGCTCCTCGGCCTCATGGATGCCGTCGACTCCGCCATCCCGCAGCCCGAGCGCGAGACCGACAAGCCGTTCCTGATGCCGATCGAGGATGTCTTCACGATCACCGGGCGCGGCACCGTCGTCACCGGTCGCATCGAGCGCGGCATCGTCAATGTCAACGAGACTGTGGAGATTGTCGGTATCAAGGAGGTCGTGCAGACGACCACCGTCACCGGCGTCGAGATGTTCCGCAAGCTGCTCGACTCCGGGATGGCAGGCGACAACGTCGGTCTGCTGATCCGGGGTATCAAGCGCGAAGAGGTCGAGCGTGGCCAGGTCGTGTGCAAGCCGAAGTCGATCACTCCGCACACCGAGTTCGAGGCGAACGTCTACATCCTGTCCAAGGACGAGGGTGGCCGGCACACGCCGTTCTTCAACAACTACCGCCCGCAGTTCTACTTCCGCACCACGGACGTCACCGGCGTCGTCGACCTGCCCGAGGGCACCGAGATGGTCATGCCCGGTGACAACACCGAGATGAAGGTGACCCTCATCCAGCCCATCGCCATGGAGGAGGGCCTGCGTTTTGCCATCCGTGAGGGTGGCCGCACGGTGGGCGCCGGTCGCGTCACCAAGATTTTGAAGTAGTACCCATGCGGGACGGCGGCCAGGCTCACCACGGGCCTGACCGCCGTACCGCGGAGCACCATCCCGATCGTTTCGCAGCGGCATGAGAAGACAGGGAAACAAGCCATCATGGCGGGACAGAAGATCCGCATCAGGCTCAAGGCCTACGACCACGAGGTCATCGACAGCTCGGCGCGCAAGATCGTCGAGACGGTGACGCGTACGGGTGCGCAGGTTGCGGGCCCGGTGCCGCTGCCGACCGAGAAGAACGTGTACTGCGTGATCCGCTCGCCGCACAAGTACAAGGACTCGCGCGAG
>JANXUE010000051.1 GCA_025352005.1 Frankiales bacterium | reverse complement strand
CCCCAAGTACGGGTCCCGTCGTCGGTCCAACGTGCCTTTGCCGGCGACCTGGTCAGACGGCCGGGAACCACGTCCGTGTGACGTCCAGCCACAACACGGTCCCACCCCATCTGCCGTACCTCGCGTAGCGACCAGGGTCGGGCACCTGTTGCGCGAGCCACCTGTCCAGGACCAGCGGTCGTGGCCGACCGAGGAGCGGCAGCACGGAGGTGGCGGCGAACGGCCCGAACCCGGGCAGCCTCCTTACGGCGCTCAGGACCTCCTCGTCGGAGGCATCCGGCCAGCCCTCGTCAAGGCCCTCGTCGACCGCCCGGCCGGCCCCCAACAGCGCCGGCGCGCGGTATCCCCAGGCGGTGAGGGGGCGACCGGGCACCTGCCCGGGGAGCGGGAAGGGTCCGTCTCCGACGAGTTGCTCCATCATCGCCTGCGTTCCCCGGTACGACGTGTTCGTGCCCGCCAAGGCCTGCGCGAGCGCCTCCAGGACCGAGCCCGCCCGAAGCTGGCGTCCCGCGCCTGTCGCTCTCACCCACGGGTCGGCCAAGGCCCACAGCTCGGTGAGGTCCGTGTCGAGGTCGAGCACCCGGCGCAGGACCTGCAGGCCCGCAGGGTCGGGCGCGGACAGCTCTACTCGCAGGGCCCGGTCGACCCTGGCGAGGGTGCCGCTGGGCAGGACCGTCGTCAGCCGTCGACCGTCGTACGCATGTGGCCGCAGGCCCGCCCCGGCATGGGAGCGCGCCACCCGGTCGAGGTCGTAGCCGGGGGGGCCGCTGAGGGTCGCCACCTCGGCCACCTCGAAGGCAGGGCGCTGCACCCCCACTGGGCCACCCGACAAGAGCAGGGCAGCCGACTGGGCGCCCACGAACGCGCGGGCTACGCCGTCTCGGTGTGCGCGGTCGGGAGGCGCTTGACGAGGTCGCTGATGTGCGAGGCGAAGGCGATGTCGAGCTCGGTGACGCCTCCGTCCGGCTCGGTGCGCAGCACGAACCGCGTGGCACCGTCGCGTTGCTCCACGAGGGGCGGGTGACCCATGGCGCCGGCGTCGACGGCCACGACACGGCGCAGCTCCGCGTCCTGCTCTGGCGGCAGGGTGACGTCGCGGTAGATGCCCTGGGAGTCCCCTTGCCAGCCGGGCAGGGCCTTGAGGGTGTCGGTGAGCAGGGCGGCGTCGAGCAGGGTGGCCATCGGGTGCCTCCGGGAAGTCGGGGTCGCTTCCTGAGATTCCTACCCCACCGAAGCCCGGGCGCACGAGAAACGGCAGGATGGTCTGATGCGAGTCTCGGTGGTGGGTGCGGCCCTGGTCAGGGAGGACCCGCCCCGGGTCCTCGCCTCCCGCCGGACCGGGCCGCCGCGGCTCGCGGGGCTGTGGGAGTTCGCCGGCGGAAAGGTCGAGGACGGCGAGAGCGACGAGCAGGCACTGAGCCGCGAGCTGGTCGAGGAGCTGGGCTGTGGCGCCGCCATCGGTGAGCGGATCGGACCGGACCTGCTGATCGGCGAGAGCGCCGTCCTGCGCATCTATCTGGCAAGGCTGACGGACGGTGAGCCGCAGCTGCGTGACCACGACGCGCACCGCTGGCTGACGGCAGACGAGCTCGACGACGTGCCGTGGATCCCTGTCGACGCCCCGGTCCTGGAGCCGCTCCGGGCCCAGCTGCGCGGCATGAGCCGCGCCGCGGCGAGCTCCGGCGCCGACACCGTCGACCTGGCGTAGCCCTCGACCCTCGCCAGCTGCGTGGTCGCCGAGGAGCACCGCCGCTGTCGACGGGCCCGAACACCACGAGGGTGGCGCCCGTCGTCCTGGCGCATGCTGACCGGGGCGGAACGGGGGCGCCGGTAGTCTAGAGACGCCGCAGCGCGTGCTCGGCGATCTTCTGCTGAGCTGGAGTTTCTAGGCATGCCCACCCGTGACGACATCCGCAACGTGGCGATCATTGCCCACGTCGACCACGGCAAGACAACCCTCGTCGACGCGATGCTTCTGCAGTCCGGTGCCTACACCGAGCACCAGCAGGAGGAGGGCGCCGTCCAGGACCGGGTGATGGACTCGATGGACCTCGAGCGCGAAAAGGGCATCACGATCCTCGCCAAGAACACCGCCGTGCGGCGCAAGGACCTGCTCATCAACATCATCGACACCCCGGGACACGCCGATTTCGGTGGTGAGGTCGAGCGTGGACTGTCAATGGTCGACGGCGTGGCCCTGCTGGTGGATGCCTCCGAGGGCCCGCTGCCGCAGACCCGGTTCGTCCTGCGCAAGGCGCTGCAGCAGAACAAGCCGGTCATCTTGATCATCAACAAGGTCGACCGGCCTGACGCCCGCATCGCGGAGGTCGTCGACGAGACCTACGAGCTGTTTTTGGACCTCGACGCCACCGAGGAGCAAATCGACTTCCCGATCGTCTACTGCCAGGCCAAGACCGGTCAGGCGTCGCTGACGCGCCCGGCCGACGGCACCAGTCCCGACTGCGCCGACCTGCAGCCGCTATTCGACGTCATCAAGAGCACGATCCCCGCCCCGCACTTCACCGAGGGCATGCCGCTGCAGGCGCACGTCACCAACCTCGACTCCTCGCCGTACCTGGGTCGGCTTGCCTTGCTGCGGATTCACAACGGGTGGATCAAGAAGGGCCAGATGGTTGCCTGGTGCAAGCAGGACGGCTCAGTGCAGAACATCAAGCTCACCGAGCTGCTAGGCACCGAGGCCCTCACCCGGGTCCCGATCGAGCATGCCGGGCCGGGCGACATCGTCGCCATCGCCGGCATCCCGGAGATCACCATCGGTGAGACCCTCGCCGATCCCGACGATCCGCGCCCGCTGCCGCTCATCACGATCGACGAGCCGAGCATCTCCATGACGATCGGCATCAACACCTCGCCGATCGCCGGCAAGAGCGGCAAGAAGCTCACGGCTCGACAGGTCAAGGACCGCCTCGACAAGGAACTGGTCGGCAACGTCTCGATCCGCGTCCAGCCGACCGAGCGCCCTGACACCTGGGAGGTCCAGGGCCGCGGCGAGCTGCAACTGGCCATCCTCGTCGAGGTCATGCGCCGTGAGGACTTCGAGCTGACCGTGGGCAAGCCGCAGGTCGTCACGCGCCTGGTCGACGGCAAGATCCACGAGCCGATGGAGCGGATGACCATCGACTGCCCGTCCGAATATCAGGGCGTCCTGATCCAGCTGATGGCGCTGCGCAAGGGGCGTCTGGAGCAGATGGTCGACCACGGTACCGGCTGGACGCGGATGGAGTACATCGTCCCGGCGCGCGGCCTGATCGGCTTCCGCACCGAGTTTCTCACCGAGACGCGGGGCACCGGCCTGTTGCACCACATCCACGAGCGGTACGAGGCCTGGCACGGTGAGATCCGCACCCGACCGTCCGGGTCGCTCGTGGCCGACCGCAGCGGCCCCACGACCGGCTTCGCCCTGGCCAACCTTCAGGAGCGCGGCACGATGTTCGTGCCCCCGGGCACCGAGGTCTATGAGGGCATGATCGTGGGTGAGAACTCCCGCAGCGACGACATGGACGTCAACGCCACCAAGGAAAAGAAGCTCACCAACATGCGGCAGTCCTCCTCGGACGTCCTCGTCCCGCTCATCCCGCACAAGGAGCTCAGCCTCGAGCAGGCGCTGGAGTTCTGCCGCGAGGACGAGTGCGTCGAGGTCACCCCGGCCAAGGTCCGCATTCGCAAGGTCGTCCTCAACGCGGGCGAGCGCCAGCGCACCCGGGGCAAGGCGACCAAGGCGACCGCCGCGTCCTGATGTCCGCGTGGGAGGGGCGGCTGTTGGTCGCCACGCCTGCGCTGGACCCCGCGTCCGGCGAAGGTACCTTCGCGCGCACGGTCATCCAGCTGCTGCAGCACTCGGCTGACGACGGTGCGTTGGGCGTCGTCGTCAACCGTCCGACCGGCAACGACCTGCGCGAGGTCCTACCGGGCTGGGCGTTGCTGGCCCCCGACCCGCCCGTGATCTTCGAGGGCGGACCGGTCCAGCAGACGGCGGCCATCTGTCTCGGCCGCCTGTCCGGTCCGGCCCCCGGTGACGCGAGCTATGTGGGCGTTGCCGGGGCCCCGTGGCTCGCGACCGTCGACCTCGACCAGGACGCGGCCGAGCCGGTCCAGGAGGTCAGGGTCTTCGCGGGCTACGCCGGCTGGGCGCCTGGCCAGCTCGAGGCGGAGGTGCAAGAAGGGTCGTGGTGGGTTCTTGACGCCCTGCCGGGCGACTGCTTCAACACCACGCCGGAACTGCTCTGGCGTCTCGTGCTGCGCCGCCAGGGGCTGCCACTCTCGCTGGCCGCGAGCTACCCCGACGATCCAGCACTGAACTGAACTGACCTGACCGACTGGCCCACAGGCCCCGGCTTCGGACGCGCCGTACGCTCCCCGCATGCCCACTCCCTCTCCCATCGGTACGGCCCAACGCCGCCTTCTGCTGGTGCACGCCCACCCCGACGACGAGACGATCGGGACCGGCGCGACGATGGCCAAGTACGCCGCGGCCGGCGCGCACGTCACGCTCGTGACGTGCACCCTGGGGGAGGAAGGGGAGGTGCTCGTCGCCGGCCTGGCCCACCTCGCGAGCGACAAGGACGACGACCTCGGGCAGCACCGGATCGGTGAGCTGGCGGACGCGTGCGCTGCCCTCGGGGTGGTCGACCACCGGTTCCTCGGTGGCTCCGGGCGCTGGCGCGACAGCGGGATGATGGGCACCCCGGCGAACGAGCGGCCGGAAGCCTTCTGGCAGGCGGACTTTGACGAGGCCACCCAAGCGCTGGTCGCGATCGTCCGGGACGTCCGGCCCCAGGTTCTCATCACCTACGACGAGAAGGGTGGCTACGGCCACCCTGACCACATCCAGGCGCACCGGGTCACCGTCGCGGCCTTCGAGAAGGCGGCCGACCCGACGTATGCGCCGGACGCCGGACCGGCCTGGCGGGCCACCAGGCTGTATCACACAGCGATCCCCAAGAGCGTCCTGCAGGCCGGGATTGAGCACCTCAAGCAGGCCGGTGAGAGCAACTTCTTCGGCGTCGACTCGGCCGACGACCTGCCTTTCGGCAACCCGGACGAAGACGTCACGACCGAGATCGACGCCAGGGACCACCTCGACGCCAAGATCGAGGCGATGCGCGCCCACGCGACGCAGATCGCTGTCGACGGGCCGTTCTTCGCGCTGTCGAACAACATCGGTCAAAAGGCCATGGGGGTCGAGCACTTCGTGCTGGTGCGCGGCGAGCGGGCGGCCGGCGAGGGTCGCGAGACGGACCTGTTCGGTGGCGCTGCGTAGCCACTTGATAGGCCATTGGGGTGAACAGTAACGCCCGGGCTGGTCACGCAACGTGAGATAACAGAGAGTATGGGGCACTTCGGACGGGGTGCTGCTCCCGTCCGCGTGGCCTGTGAGGAGCCCCCGTGCCGGACCTGAACCAGCCTGCTGCACCGCTGTCCGGACTGCTCGAGAAGGCCGGGCAGGGACTGCTACGGATGCGGGACGCCGACGTCGGCCGTAGCCGCGAGAGCGCCCGGCGCAAGCGGTACGTGCGACTGGCCGTGGCCGTCTGGTTGCTGGTGGCGGCGCTGCTGGGGCGCGGGGCGCTGAAGGCTCCAGGGTCCTCGTGGTTGCCGTTCCCGCACATCGACCCGTTCCTGCTCACCATCATGGTGTTCTTCGGCGCGATGATCGCCCTTGCTGTCGGGCAGCAGCTGATGACGGGGCGCTCGCCGCACACGGTCTACCGGGCCGACCAGATCTCCACCCGCCTGGACGACGTCGTCGGCATCGACGGCGTCAAGGAGGAGGTGGTCCGCTCCCTGAACTTGTTCCTCGCGCACGACACGTTCTCCACCGAGATGGGTGGCACGCCGCGCCGCGGCCTGCTGTTCGAGGGACCGCCCGGCACCGGCAAGACCCACCTGGCCCGGGCGATGGCCCACGAGGCAGGCGTGCCGTTCCTGTTCGTCAGTGGGACCTCCTTCCAGACGGTCTGGCAGGGGCAGAGCAGCAAGAAGATCCGCAACTACTTCAAAGCGCTGCGCAAGGCAGCCCGCAAGGAGGGCGGCGCGATCGGCTTCATCGAGGAGATCGACGTCATCGCGCAGTCGCGCAGCGGCGTCGCCACCGCAGCAGCGCCCCTTGCGGTCGCAGGCTGCTCCGGTACGACCTGTCTACCCGCGACCTACGCCGCGCCGGCCACGGTGGTGAACGGCTTCACCGCCGGCGGTGACACTTCCGCGATCATCAACGAGCTGCTCGTGCAGATGCAGTCCTTCAGCGCCCTCACCGGCTCCCAGCGGCTCGTCGGCTGGTTCGTCGACCAGGTCAACCTCATGATGCCTGCTGACCGCCAGCTCGCGCGGCCGGTCGCCCTGCCCGCGAACGTCCTGCTCATCGCCGCCACCAACAGGGCATCCGCCCTCGACCCGGCCCTGCTGCGACCGGGCCGTTTCGACCGGCGGCTGAGTTTCGAGCTGCCGGCCAAGTCCGGTCGGCGCCAGCTGATCGACCACTTCCTGGCCGCGAAGTCCCACGTCGCGGACCTCGACGACACCGAGCGCCGTGACGCCCTCGCCGCCACCACCATCGGCTACTCGCCGGTCATGATCGAAAATCTCTTCGACGAGGCGCTGATCAACGCCGTTCGCCGCGGTGACAGCGAGATGACCTACGGCGATGTCGAGAAGGCCCGCATGTCGATCGAGGTCGGCATCGGGCAGCCGGTGGAGTACACCGACCACGAGCGCCGCCTGATCGCCACCCACGAGGCAGGTCACGCGACGACCGCCTGGCTCACCGCCCCGCACCGTCGGCTGGAGATCCTCACCATCATCAAGCGCAAAGGCTCCCTCGGGCTGCTTGCGCACGGTGACCGTGAGGACGTCTACACCCGCTCGCGTACCGAGATGGAGGCGCTCATCCAGATCGCCATGGGTGGCCAGTGCGCGGAGGAGCTGTTCTTCGGTGACGTCTCCACCGGCCCCGGCGGTGACCTGCTCTATGCGACGAACACCGCGGCAGAAATGGTCGGTGCGCACGGCATGGAAGGTGCCCTCGTGTCCTACATGGCCATCCAGAACAGCGGATTCTCCGACACCAACATCGTCGGACGGGTGCTCGCGGACGACCGTGGGCGCGACTCGGTGGAGGCCCTGCTGCAAAAGCACAAGGCCGTCACGAAGGCGCTGCTCGGTGACAACCGGCACCTGGTCGCGGCCTTGCGCGACGCCCTGCTCAAGCGGGACGAGCTGATCGGGCACCAGATCACCGACGTGCTCGAGGCTGCCGCTGCGCGACCGGCCCTGATCGACCTGCGTGACGGTCAGCCGGTCGATGCGCTCGCGGACGTGGACGCCCCCAGGGACGTCGCTCGGTAACCACGTGCGAGGCTGCCCGGCATGACTAGGGTGGGCACGGCTGCGGCGTACCTGCTGGTGCTCGTCCTGACCGTCGAGCTGGCCGTCTGGGGCGCGTTTCTCACGCCGGCCCGGCCGTTCGGACTGGCCTCGCCTGTCGCTGGGGCGATCGCGGTGGTCGGCAACCTGGTCTTGGGGATGGCGGGGGCACGGGTTCTGGGTCGGCGCCTCGGGGCGGTTCTGCCCGGTGCGCTGTGGCTGATCATCGCCCTGGCTCTGGCGAGCAAGCGCAGCGAGGAGCTCGTGGTTCTGGGCAACCTGCGGGGTCTGGCCTACCTCGCCGGTGGGTCTGTGGCCGCCGCCTGCGCGGTCGGTCTGACCGGCGCGCAGCGAAGGCCGGCCGGGGCTACACCCGAGGGGCAGGCGAGCCGATGAGCCTTGCGTGGACGAGCAGCCGGCAGCACCCGACGAGGTCGTTGTCGTGCGGCTGGGCGGCTCCCGCTACGCGCTGGCGATGTCCAGTGTCGCCGAGGTCGGGCGGCCACCGAGCCTGACCCGTGTCCCGGGCATGCCCGCGTGGCTGGCCGGGGTCGCCAACTGGCGCGGTCGGGTGCTGGCGGTCCTGGACCTGAGGCCGCTTCTGACGGCGACTGACGTCACGCTCGACCGGCACGCCCGGCTGGTCGTGCTGAACCGTGGCGGTATCCCCGTGGGACTGCTCATCGAGGGCGTCGACGGCACGCACCTGCTTGACCCGGAGCTGGTGGAGCCGGTGCTCGCACACCTGCCGGGCAGCGCGTCGGTGCTGCTTGCCGGCCAGACCACCGACGCGGAGGGGCCGTGCGGAGTCCTCGACCTCGACGCCGTCTTCCGCCTGCCCAACTCCCTGCCCCGTGCCCGACGGGCCGGGTAGTCCACGACCTCGACGGGCCAGCCGCCTGGTCGGCTTCAGGAGCGCCCGGGACCGGTCGATGCTCCCGGCACCACCCCCTCAGGAGGCATCTCGTGGACTTCTCGATCCGGCTCGCCCGCGCCGCGGCATGGATGACGTGGCTCTGCCTGATCGTGTCCGTCGTCGCCGTCGCCGTGATGGACCAGTACGGCGCCCCGGCCGGGGTCGTCCTGCACCCTGTGGCGTTCTACCTGTGGGCGTTGTTGGGTGCTGCGGCCACGACCTTCCTGACCTTCCTGCCCAGCCTTGCGGCACGGTCGCCCGTCGTCCTGAAGAACGTCAGGGCCTTCCGTGGCCTACTGCTGATTTCTGACACCGTCTGGGCGACCGGCGGGACCACCGTCACCGGCGGCATCCACGGTCCCTTCTGGGTGTGCTTTCTCGGCATCGTCCTGTTCGCCGCTGTCTCCCTGCCGTCTTGGCAGGCCATGCTGTTCGGCTTCGCGGCCAGCGGCGGCGTCATCCTCGCCTCGGTCCTGAGCCACACCGTCGGCGCCGAGTCGTGGGGCAGCCTGCTGCTGGTCGCGGCGATCTTCCCGATCGTGGGCTGGTTCAACTCCACCTTGGCCGCAGCGGTCTGGGCGCTCCGCGCCGAGGCCCGCGAGGAGCGCATGACCCTCGAGGGTCGCGTGGGGGAGCTGACCGCCGTCCTGGAGCAGGCAGCCGGTGGGGACCTCGGCGTCCACGCCGACGTCACGACCACCGTCGGTCAGCTCGGGGCCTTGTCGACCGCCTTCAACGACACCTTGGGCAACCTGCGCGTCCTGGTAGGCCAGATCCGTGGCGGTGGGGAGCAGATCGCCGCCTCCGCCGGGGAGCTGCTCGCGACCGCCGAGGAACATGCTGCCTCCGCGACCCAGCAGAGCTCGGCGGTCTCGGAGACGACGTCCACGATCGAGGAACTGGCCGCGACAGCCGCCCAGATCGCGGAGACGTCCGAGGCCGTGGCGCGCTATGCCGCTGAGACTCTGCGGTACGCCGAGCAGGGTCGCGCGGCCGTCAGCGCGTCCGTGGAATCGATGGACTCGATTGCGAAGCGGGTCGACTCGATCGCCTCGCGTGCCCTGTCTCTGGGCGAGAAGTCCCACGAGATCGGCCGCATCCTCGACGTCATCGACGACCTCGCCGACCAGACCAACCTGCTCGCCCTGAACGCGGCCATCGAGGCTGCGCGCGCCGGTGAGCACGGTCGTGGCTTCGCTGTTGTTGCCTCGGAGGTCCGCAAGCTCGCCGAGCGCTCGCAGGAGTCGGCCGGCCAGATCCAGGCCCTCGTCGGGGAGATTCAGGCGGAGACCAACGCGACGATCATCGCCTCGGAGGAGGGCGCCAAGGAGGTCAAGGCCGGCACCCAGCTCGCCCGCGGCGTCGTTGACGCCCTGGAGCGGATCAGCGGGATGGTCGACGAGACCACGACCGCCGCAAAGGAGATCAGTATCGCGACGCAGCAGCAGCGCAGCGCCTCGGACCAGGTGGTGAGCGCGATGACGCAGGTGTCGGACGTCAGCCGGCAATACGCCGTGGGTTCGCGGCAGTCGGCGGCCGCAGCCGCCCAGCTCAACGAGCTCGCCGCCGGTCTGCGGTCCAGCATCGCCCAGTTCAGGGTTGGCTGAGCTGCTACAGGGCAACGCCAGATCGGTCGACGGAACACACATGCCGGCATGGGGGGACGATCCCGAGCTGCTCGCGACCTTCCGCGCGGAGGTGGAGGAGCGGCTCGCCTCGCTGCAGTCCGGGCTGCTCCAGCTCGAGAAGCACCAGAGCCCCCGCCAGGTCGTGACTGTCCTGTTCCGGGACGCCCATACGGTCAAGGGCTCCGCCCGGATGCTCGGCCTCGAGGGCGTGCTGCACGTTGCCCACACCATGGAGGACTTGCTCGGGGCCTTGCGGGACGGCCGTTTCGTCGTACGCAAAGACCACGTGGACCTGCTGCTCGCTGCGTGTGACGGCATCCTGCGGGCACTCCCCGGACCGGACTCCCTCGACGACGCGGCCCTCACGCCGCTGGTGGAGGCACTCCGGTCTGCGGTTGCCGGGGCGAACCCGGTCGTCCTACCCGTTCTGGCGGCCCCGGTGCCCGACCAGGGCGCCGCGCCCGAGCTCAAGACCCCCCGTCAGGCGTCGGACTCGGTGCGGGTCGCCGCCTCGAAGGTCTACGACCTGCTCGACGCGGTCGGGGAGGCCGACCTCGGCGCCCGCCGGGTCGAGCAGACCACCGGGATGCTGCTGACGCTGGCCGCCGAGCAGGCCCGCTGGGCAGGAATTCTGCGGCAGGCGACCCAGCGGCACTCTGCGACGCTGCCGCCCGAGGTCACCTTCGCGCTGCACCGCCTCGTCGGCGCCGGCGACGACCTGTCCGGAAACGTCCGCACCCTGCGCGAGCTCGTCGAAGGCCACCGCGTCGGTATGGCGCTCGTGCGTGACGGCGCGATGGGTTTGGCCATGGTTCCGGTACGCCGGGTCTTCGCCGCTCTGCCACGAATCCTGCGCGATGTCGCGGCGGCCACCGGCAAGGACGTCCTGCTCGAGCTCAGCGGTGAGGACGTGGAGCTGGACAAGCAGGTGCTTGACGGTGTCGCGGACGCCCTGAAGCACCTCGTCATCAACGCTGTCGACCACGGCTGCGAGCCGCCGGCCGAGCGTGCCGCCGTCGGCAAGCCGCCACGCGCGGTCGTGACGGTCAGCGCCCGGTCCGTGGGGGGCACCATCGTCCTTGAGGTTGCCGACGACGGCGCCGGTGTCGACGAGGACGCGGTGCGGGCCAAGGCGATCCGCCTGGGGCTCCTGCCGGCTGACTCGGCCGTCACCGGTCCCGTCCTGCTGAACCTGCTTTTCGCCCCCTCCTTCAGCACCAGCGACATCGTCACGGAGACGTCCGGTCGCGGTGTCGGCCTCGACGTCGTCCAGGACGCCGTAGAGGAGCTCGGCGGACTGGTCGAGGTGCAGTCCGAGCGCGGGCTCGGCACGTCCTTCGTCCTGACCCTGCCGGTCACCCTCGGGGTGCTCCGCTGCCTCATCGCCCGCGTCGGAGACGAGCGGTACGCCGTCCCGGTGCCCGGTGTCGTCGAGTCGCTGTCGCTGCGGGACGCCGAGGTGCACACGCTGGCCGGCGCTCCGGTCGTGGTGCGCCACGGGCTCTCGGTACCGCTGCTCGACCTCGGTGCCGCTCTCGGCCTGCCCCGCACGTCCTCGGAGTCGCCTCGGGCTGCCCTCGTCGTACGGCACGCCAGCGGACCGGGTGGCCAGATCGCCTGGGCGGTCGACCGGCTCGAGGGGGAGTCGGAGCTGGTCGTGAAGGACCTTGGCGCCTTCCTGGGTCGGGTCCCGACGGTCGCGGGGGCGACAATCGACGGGGACGGCAGCGTCGTGTGCCTGCTCGACCTGCGAGAGCTCGCCGACAAGGTCGTGGGCGCCATGGGCGGCATCGCTGGCGCGATGACGTCTGGTGCCTCGGCGGCTCTCGTCCGTAAGGCCGCCGCCGTACCGGGGGTCCGCAAGCCCAGGGTCCTCGTGGTCGAGGACTCGGTCGGCGTGCGGGAGCTCCAGCGCGTGATCCTCGAGGGCGCGGGCTACCTCGTCGAGACGGCAGTCGACGGGCTCGACGGCGCCTCGCGGCTGCGTGACGACCCGGCCGACCTCGTCCTGTCCGATGTGGAGATGCCGGGGATGGACGGCTTCGACCTCACCCGTACGATCCGTCGTACGAAGGGCTGGGAGAACGTCCCGGTCATCATCATGACCTCACGCAATGAGGAGCACGCACGCCAGGCAGGCCTCGACGCGGGGTGCTCGGCGTACCTGCTGAAGAACGAGTTCGACCAGGAGCAACTGGTCTCGACGGTGCGAAGGCTGGTGGGGCGCTGATGGCGCGGATCGTGATCGCGGACGACAGTCCTACCCTGCGTCGGATCGTGACGTCGGTGCTGACGAAGGAGGGGCACGAGGTCGTGGCCGCCGAGGACGGGATCGGTGCGGTGCAGGCGGTCCTGCTGCACCAGCCTGATGCTGTGGTCCTCGACGTGCAGATGCCCCGCGTCTCCGGGTTCATCGCTGCCCGGCTGCTCAAGGACGACTGGCAGACCGCGGACATCCCGGTCATCATGCTGACCTCCCTCGACGCCGCGTCCGACCGCTATTGGGCGGGCCAGGCGGGGGTCGACCGCTACCTGACGAAGGACTTCGAGGCCCCCGAGCTCGCCGGCACGATCGACGAGGTGCTCATGGCGGCGAAGGCCAGCCGCGGGGGCCGCCCCCGCCTCACCCCGGACCCGCTCGAGCTGTCCGAGGAGGACGTGCTCTCGCGGGTCTGCGACCTGCTCGACCGCAAGCTGTTCGAGTCCTCCGTCGCGCAGTCGGTGATGGCCATCGCCGCCACCGCCTCCGGGCTCGAGGCCTCCGTCGCAGCCCTGCTCGGGGTCCTGCAGCGTTTCGTCGGCTACGACCTCGCCGCCGTCATGCTCGGTGCGGAGTCCGCGGCCTACGTCGCGGTCGGGCGGGCCACTGGCCATGCGCACTACGACGAGTTCCTCACCGCCGCGGTCGAGGGCCTGTCGTCGTACGGCGGGTCCTCTCTGGACGCCTCCGCCGTCGATGTTCGTGTCGCGCAGGCCGGCGGGACGCTCGTCGATGACCCGGACGACCTCACCGGCTCACCCGACATGGCGACCTTCCTGTCCATGCCCCTGCGCGGGCACGGCGGCGTCGTCGTCGGTGTCCTCGCGCTGTCGTCCGCGGTCAAGCAGGCCTTCGGCGAGACGGCCCTGTCGACTCTGAAGCTCATCGAGGGTCCGGCCGCGATCGTGATCGACAACGCCCGCCTCGCCTCCTCCCGCTAACCACCCACCCACCCACCCACCCACCCACCCACCCTCTTTGGCGCAAATCCACACGGCCAGGGCCGTGTGGA
>JANXUE010000274.1 GCA_025352005.1 Frankiales bacterium | reverse complement strand
GGCGTGGAGCCCTCGTCGGCGTAGTCGAGCACAGAGGAGATCGCCCGCTCCAGCACCGGGATCTCGCGGACAACCAGCGCACAGCAGTAGAACGCACCGAACGCCGCGACCCCCGTGGCCACCGGGGTGACGAGGGGCCGGCGCAGGGCCTGCCCGCGGCCCCACTGCCGCCCGAGGTGCAGCGGCCCGGACCCGAATCCACCGGCCAGCCATGCGCCGGCCACGCTCAGGGAGCGAACGTAGAACTGCCTCGAGTCGGGCTCGGCCGCCAGGCTGCGCTCGAGCAGGCCCGCTCCGACCAGGACCGTCCCGGCCACGATGCGGCGCCGGCGGTGCCAGATCTGGTCCGGCTCGCGGTGGTTGCGGGGGACGATCTCCATGAGGGCATCGACGAGTGGGGCCGTCCGCAGCGCGTCCAGCCGGGTCACGCCCGCTTCTCCTGGGCCCGCTTCTCTTGGGCCCGCTCCTTGAGCGCCTGCAGGACCATGTCGTCATAGTCCATCGGCGCGAACGGTACGACGGACCGGATCGCGTCGTCGCGGACAACCACCTCGTTGCTCATGGAGTCGATAAGGGACCGCGCGGTCTGCCGGTCGACGTCGGTGACGAAGGCCAGCCAGCGCGAGGACAGCTTCGGGCTGAGGATCGGCACGGGCACGATGAGCAGGTGTCGGCCCTCCAGGACCGCGACCCGCTGCATCATCTCGACGTAGGCGAGCACCTCGGGGCCGCCGATCTCGAAGGTCCGCTCCTTTGCCTCGGAAACGCCGAGCACGCCGACCAGGTAACGGACGACGTCACTGATGCCGACCGGCTGGCAACGGGTCCGGACCCAGCGCGGCGTGATCATGGCCGGTAGGTGCTCGACCAGCTGCCGGGTGAGCTCCCAGGAGATCCCGCCGTGCCCGACGATGATCCCGGCCCGCAGGGTCGTCACCGGCACCCCCGCCGACGCGAGCAGGCGCTCCACCTCGCGCCGCGAGCGCAGGTGGGCCGACAGGTCGTCGGCGTCGTTTCCCAGGCCACCGAGGTAGACCACCTGCGACAGGCCGGCGTCGGTGGCCGCCGTCGAGAAGGCCATGGCGCCCCGGGCGTCCTTGTCCTCGAAGTCCTCGTCGTCCAGGGAGTGCACGAGGTAGTAGGCCGCGTCACAGCCGGCCAGGGCCGACGGTAGCGTCGCGGGCTGGAGTACATCGGCCTCGACCGGCCTGCCGACACCGGTGTAGGCCTTCGGGTCACGGGTCATGGCGATGACCTCGTGCCCCTCCTGCTCCAGGGCAAGGCACAGCCGCTTGCCGACGAACCCGGACGCACCAGCCACTAGTACTCGCATTCCCTGACCTTGTGGGCCGGGGACCGGCACCGCAAGTGGGGCGCCCGTCCCGTCCCGTCCCGCCGACCGGACGGGACGGGCGAAGGTGAGCTCAGGCGGCCAGCTCGTGGTCGTCCTCGCGGTCCTGCCCGTGCTCGGTGGGCTCGAGGACGCCGTCGTCGTACTGCACCAGTGGACCGGCCGTCGACGCGACGAGCCCTCGTGGGACAACCTCACCGGCGATCTTGTTGTGGTGCTGGTCGGTGAGGGCGTGCGCGGCGCCGCCGGGGATGAGCGGCTTCTGCACCTTGACCGGGAACCGCGCCAGGTCCAGCCCGACGGAGCTGGCGTCGATGACGAGCTTCACGCTGCTGGTGCCGTCCTCCCGCGTCCAGGTCTTCTGAAGCAGCCGGCCGGTGACGGTGACCTTGTCACCCTTGTGCAGGGAGGCACCGACGTTCTCGGCGAGCTTGTTCCAGCAGGCCACGTCGAACCACAGGGTCTCGCCGTCGTTCCACTGCTCACCGTCCTTCACCCGGCGGGTCGAGGCGACGCGCAGGTCCACGACGGGCACCCCGTTAGGGGTCGTCCGCACGTCCGGGTCGAAGGCGAGGTTGCCGGTCAGGCTGATCTGGGGCTCGTTCACGAGGGGTCCTCCGCGAGTCGGTCCCGGCCCTGCGCCGGGTTCGTGCCCCCACCGTGCAGGTGGCCAACGGCCTACGGGGCGGTGGCACGCGATCTGTGGACGGCCGCAGTGCCTGTGGATTGCGCGTGTCGCCTGCGCACCGCTGACAGCGCGTGCGACGGTGGAAGGGAGGGGGCCCGATGGCGCACGAGCTGGACCGCAGACATGTGCTCACCGTGCTCGCCCTCGGCACGGTCGCCGCCCTCGCCGGGTGCAACCGGTCGCAGGACCCGCCATCCGAGGCCGGCCGCTCCGGACCGTTCCCGCAGCCCGCCCCGGCACCAGGGGTGCCGGTGTCCGCCGGGCGACCGGTGCCTCCGCGCGGCAACCCACCCGCCGACCCGTCCGCCGATCCCAGCGCCGACCCGTCCGCCGACCCGTCCGCCGACCCGAGCGCCGACCCCTCCGCCGATCCGAGCGCCGATCCGACGCAGGACCCGACGCTGCCCGCGGTGCCGCAGGTCGTGGACCGGCTACCCCTGTCGGCCCCCGCCAAGGCGGTCGCCCTCACCATCGACGACGGCTTCAACCCGACGGTGGTCGCGGCGTACGTCGAATTCGCGCTGACCAGCGGCGTTCACCTCACCTTCAACCCCAACGGGCTCTACGCCCCGGTCTGGGAGCGGCACGCGCAGGTACTGCGGCCGCTGGTCGAGCGCGGCCAGGTACAGATCGGCAACCACACCTTCCACCACAAGAACATCAAGCTGCTGTCCGAGTCGAAGCTGAGGGAGGAGCTCGAGCGCAACGACGAGTGGATCCAGCAGACCTTCGGGTTCACCTCACGCCCGTACTTCCGGCCGCCGTTCGGCTTTCACAGTCCCCGGACCGACGACCTCGTCGCCGGGCTGGGCTACCCGACCATCGTGATGTGGAACGGCAGCTTCGGCGACGCAGCGGTCCTCACGCAGAAGGTGCTGATGCGCGAGGCCAAGAAGTGGCTGCGGCCGGGAACGATCATGCTCGGGCACGCCAACCACCCGACGATCACTCACCTCTACCCGGAGCTGCTCGCACTGATCGCGAGTCGCGAGCTGACGCCCGTCACGCTCGATGAGGCCTTCGGTACCTCCCGCTCCCTTGCGTGAGCTGGAGATCAGGCGCGCACCTGCCGCCGTACAGCACAATGGCTCGTGACGCGCTCATAGCTCAGTTGGATAGAGCAGCCGCCTTCTAAGCGGCAGGTCGCAGGTTCGAGTCCTGCTGGGCGCACTGCTGGGCGCACATGCGCTATGCATGACGCATTTTGCGCAAACAAGGCACACCCGCAAGCAGCACAGCGCTCCATGAACGATGAACGACCTGCTGCAGGACTGCCAGAAGTCGCTCATGCCCCCGCCCGCCCACGCCGCGACTGGCGGCACGCTCGTAGTGGAGAATCGGGGCTGTCCGACGTTCAGCGAGCTGGGGCCTCACCCGGTGGCACCCAAGACGGCACGCGGTTCATCCCGCATTTCCCCGAGTTCCAAGGTGCATTTCCCCGACTTCCATGGACGTCACGCCCACGAAGGAGGCAGCCAGGGTGAGCGGGGCGAGGATGCGTAGGAGCCGATGTGTGCGGGCCATACGGAGTCCGATCTCGAAGAAGGTGGCCGAAAGGTAGGGCCAAATGGCGCAAAAAGACGTAGTCGCAAGGCACAGCCGCCACACCTCCGCCCACTGGCCGCCCGAGGCGCCGCTACTTGTGTTGGACCCAGATGTTGGGCTCGACGTAGGTGCCCATGTTGGCGGTCGCGTCGATGCTCAAAACGCTCATGCCGTCAGGAATGACGTACTGGCCGGTCGCAGGCAGTGGCATGCCCACCCATCCCTGCCAGTCGGCCACCGTCCCGGTCATCGTCTGCGCAGCAGGGGCCAGCGCGATGACGCGGGCACCTGCGCGAACGTGGAGTCGTACCCAGGGGCAGGGAACCCTTCGGCGAACAGGGCGTTCATCTGCTCGTCGGGCCACGCACGGTCGCTGAACAGTTCAACCGTGTACGTCAAGGTGGCCTCTCTCTGCCCGCGCGGCCGTCCGGAACGCCGTCCTACGGCAAAGAAGGTAACGATGCTCCTCAACGGTGAGAGCGGCACCCACCGACGGTCGGTGCCGAGTGCGTCCGCCATGACCCGCTGCAACGTCCGCTCACTGGTCCCGATGGCGCGGGCGAGGTCGCCGATCGTGGGGGACTCGTGCAGGTGGGCGCGGGCGTACCGCTTGAAGGTGACCAACAACGGTGGTTCGACCACCCGACCGAACGGCGGGACGACGCCTACGTGGACGTCGCGACGGCCCGCGGCCAGGTACGCAGCAGTGAGACCGGCGAGCTACCAGCTCGTGGTGGCCCGGAGGCCGTCCAGGACGCCCGCCTCGGCAAGCAAGAAGGTGCCACTGCACGCGGCGGCCAGGGCGACCCCGCTGGTGTGCAACTGCTCGACGTGAGCGAGCGCAGAAGGGCGTTGCATCGGTGATCCTTACGCTCACCTGTCCGACCAGACCGCGGCACTGGACTGCATGGAAGCGTTCGCCACGACCGATTTTCGCTCTGACCTGGCCACGATCACGGTGCCGACCCTGCTCATCCACGGCCCGCTGGCGACGGCGTCGTGCCCTTCGACGGGTCAGGCAAGCGCACCCACGCAGCGATCCCCGGCTCTGAACTCGTCCTGCTCAAGGGCGCGCCGCACGGCAATGACCGTCACCCACGCCGGAGAGTTCAACAGCGCGCTCGTGGGTTTCCTCAGCCGCTGAGCGTTCGTCGCCCCTGACCTCAGTCACCTCCATCTGCATCCCCCGCAGAACGGCGTACGGTGCCACCATGGCGGCCACTCCAAGCATCGCAAAACCAGACCGGACCTCCGCTGACGGACTCGTGAGCGTGGCCAAACCTGGCTGGACGGCGACCCCGGCGCGACCTTCTCAGCGGCAGGCCGTGGGTTCGAGTCTTGCTGGGCGCACGTGACCACCCTGCCCGGACGCCCCGGTACCGCGTTGCTGATCATCGACGTGCAGAACGGCGTAGTGGAGGGCTCACACGACCGTGACGCCGTCATCGCCAACATCGGGACGCTTGTCGACCGGGCCCGTAGCGCGGCCGTGCCGGTGGTGTGGGTCCAGCACCGCTCCGATGACCTGCCGGAGGGCAGCGACGCCTGGCAGTACGTGCCTGAGCTCCCCCAGGCTCCCGACGAGCCAATCGTCCACAAGCGGTATGGCGACAGCTTCGAGGAGACCGACCTCGAACAGGTGCTCGCCGACCGGTCCATCGGCAGCCTCGTGGTCGCGGGGGCGCAGACCGACGCCTGCGTCCGCTCGACGCTGCACGGGGCGATCGCCCGGGGCTACGACGCGACGCTGGTCAGCGACGCGCACACGACCGAGGACCTCACAGAGTGGGGCGCTCCAAGCCCCGCCCTGGTGATCGCGCACACCAACCTCTACTGGGGCCACCAGACCGCCCCCGGTCGCACGGCAGGCACGGTCACGACAGAGGCGGTCAGCTTCGCCTGACCTGGACGGGGACGCCCGGTGACCCACCTCACGCTGACAGCCGGCACGAAGATCTCCGATGAGGTGTTGGAACGACCACGGGAGGAAACATCTACTCCACGCAACCCAGAGGAGACCGTCATGGACACCGTCACGCACACCACCACAGTCTCCGGCGCAGTCCGCCTCGTCACGACGCCCCTGACCGCTGCGGACCGGTGCGACCGGTGCGACGCCCAGGCCTACGTGCGCGCGACGCTCCCGGCCGGCGCGGAGCTGCTGTTCTGCGGACACCACGCGCACGCCTACCGGCCGGCTCTGGCCGCGCAGGGGGCCCAGTTCCACGACGAGACCGAAAAGCTCACGATTCCGCGGGTCTCCGGCTTCAGCGCCTGACGCTGGTCCCGCCTGCCGCACGGACGGCGCGCTGATCTACGCGGCACACTTGCCGCATGGCCGTGCTCCGTCGCTTCCTCCCCAAGACGTACGACCAGATGGACCAGTACGCCTCGGACTGGGATGCCGCCAACAGCCGTGCTGCCGTCCAGAGTGGTCCGCTGTGGGTCGTGCTGGGCGACAGCGCGGCGCAGGGTGTCGGGTGCCCCAGCTACGACTCCGGCTACGTCGGCCAGGTGCTGGAGATGCTGCGGGCTACATCCGGTCGGCCGTGGCGGGTCCTGAACCTGTCGAAGTCCGGAGCCAGGACACGTGACGTTGCCCGGGAGCAGTGCCCGCACCTGCACGACCTTCCCGCGGACCTCGTGACCGCGCTCGTCGGCGGCAACGACATCGTCTGGACCCCGTTAGACCAGTGGCGCAAGGACCTCGAGCTGCTGTATAGCCGGCTGCCGGCCGATTCTGTCGTCGGCACCACGGCGCGCGGACTGCGCAAGGCCAAATGTGTCCAGGTCAACGAGCACGTCTACGAGGTCGCCAACTACCGGGACCTCAAGGTCGCAGACCTGTGGAACCACACGGGACCGCCGTACCAGGGGTTGTTCTTCGACGGGTTCCACCCCAACGAGCGGGGCTATGCAAAATGGGCCGACGCCCTGCTCGAGGCGATGGGGCTGCCTGTCACCAGCTAGCGGCCACGACCCGGTCCCCGACGGTGCGCAACGACGGGAATGCCCGCGCTCCGCGGACGGGTTGTCTGCAGCGTGAC
Organism: Frankiales bacterium; assembly: GCA_025352005.1. GTDB lineage: Bacteria > Actinomycetota > Actinomycetes > Mycobacteriales > SCTD01 > RYN-111. Next base: position 6,936 of record JANXUE010000274.1, on the reverse strand, counting down.
CGCAACCGCCGACCCGCCTGTTCGGTCAGCGGTCGGGCTGCACTCCGAGCGCGGCCCCGTCCTCGGCGCGATCATGCTCAGCACGGCGCTGATCGCCCTCGACAGCACGATTGTCGCGACGGCCGTGCCTAGCATCGTCAAGGACATCGGGGGCTTCAGCCAGTTCCCGTGGCTGTTCAGCGTCTACCTGCTGACGCAGGCCGTGACCGTGCCGATCTACGGCAAGCTGTCCGACGTGCTTGGCCGCAAGCCGGTCATGACGTTCGGCATCACTGTGTTCGTGCTGGGGTCGCTGCTGTGCGGTGTGGCGTGGTCGATGCCGGCACTCATCGCGGCCCGAGCCGTCCAGGGCGTCGGCGCCGGTGCGGTGCAGCCCATCGGGTTGACGATCATCGGCGACCTCTACACCTTGGAGGAGCGCTCCCGGGTGCAGGGCTACGTCGCCTCGGTCTGGGGCATCTCCTCCGTCCTGGGACCGCTCACCGGCGGGCTGTTCAGCGAGTACGTCTCCTGGCGCTGGATCTTCTTCATCAACCTGCCCCTCGGGGCCCTTGCCCTCGTGGCGCTGCGACGCCGCTTCAGCGAACAGGTCGAGCGCCGCAACCACACCATCGACTATCGGGGCGCGGCGCTGCTCACGACCGGCTGCTCGCTGCTCATCCTCGGGCTGCTCGAGGGCGGCTCCGCCTGGGCCTGGCGTTCGGCGACCAGTGCCGTCGTGCTGGGCGGCGCGGTCCTCGCGTTGCTCGCCTTCTTGCGGGTCGAGCGCGAGGCCGCCGAGCCGGTCCTGCCGCTGTGGGTCTTCCGACGTCGGGTCCTCGTCGGGGGCAACCTCACCGCCCTCGGCGTGGGCGCCCTGCTGATCGGGCTGTCCAGCTACGTCCCGACGTATGTTCAGGGGGTCCTGGGCAAGGGGGCGATCGAGGCCGGGCTGGTGCTGGGCGCGCTCACGATGGGCTGGCCGATCGCGGCGGGGTTGTCCGGACGGCTCTACCTCAGGATCGGCTTTCGCAACACAGCCCTGATCGGCATCGCCCTGGCCATCGTCGGGTCGCTGGTGACCGCGACCCTGCCCGAACGGGTCTCCGTCGCCTGGGTGGCACTCGGCATGTTCGTCACCGGCCTGGGCATGGGCCTGAGCTCGAGCCCCACGGTCGTGGCGGTCCAGTCCGTCGTCGGCTGGGAGCGGCGCGGCGTCGTCACGGGTACCAATATGTTCTGCCGCGCGATGGGGTCGGCGGTCGGCGCAGCCGTGTTCGGCGCCTTGGCCAACACGACGCTGTCAGGTCGCTACGACCGCGCTCCACAGGACGTCCGCACAGCGGTCCCCGGCGGCGTCGACGGCACCACGGCCGCGCTGGCCCACCCTGGCAGCGTCGCGGACTACGTACGGACCAGCCTGTTTGACGCCTCGCACGCTGTCTTCGTGGCCCTCGCCGTCGCCGCCGTGCTGATCGCGCTGGCTATCAGCCTCATCCCGCGGCACCCGGTCGACCTCGTCTTCGACGAGAGCTGACCGACCGATCTGCCCGGGCCGACCCTGAGGCTGCCGGGCGCAGGGCCCACCCACGGTCGCGGACATTGCGGAACAGGTCCATCCCGGTCTTGGCGCGCAACCGGCACAGCTGAACGTCGACCCGGCGGGACGGTGCAGTGTCACCCCAGCAGATCCAGTGCAGCTGGTCGCGGCTCCACACCTTTCGGGGCGCCCCCAGGAACAGCGCAAGCAGCTCCACCTGGCGCGGCGACAGGTCCAGCTCCTCACCGTCGAGTGTCACGACATAGCTGGCGAGTTCCACGACCAGGGGGGCGAGCGTCAGCTGGCCCGTCAGGTTGACACCGGCGTCGGTGGCGCGAGTGGTGAAGTCGCGGCCGGTACCTGCAACCGAGCGCAGCATCGGTGCCACCGGTCGGGCCAGCGGGTGGGAAGACGGGTGGTTCGGCGGGTTTTGGCCCGGCGGGGGGTAGGCCAAGGTGGTTCCTCCGGGTGTCCGTGAACGTACCCATCACGCTAGGAAGCGCGGGTTCCCGGCAGGTGACCCACGTGTTTCCAGCGGGTTCCGAGACCGCACAGCTGCGCGCCCACGTGGCGTCGACCGCGCCTTGCTACTGCGGGCTAACGCGGGCTAACGCCCCTTGCTCTTGCGGCTATCGCCGGCGGGTGGTGGCGCGCCTGCGGGGAGCCGTCCCGAACAGTGACCGGGTGATCTCTCGCCCTGCAGCGGAGGCCGCCGACCGGGCGAAGGACTTGAACACGCTCGAGCCCATGACGCCGGCCAGGACGCCACCGACACCGGCTGCGACCTCGGCACCGTGCCTACCGCCAGACGGCTGCTCCGGCTGGGCGCCCGCAGGGAGAGCCGGCTCACCAGCTGGTGCGACCTTGGCGAGCAGCTTCTCGTACGCCGACTCCCGGTCGACCGGCGTGCCGTACTCCGCCTGCAAGGGGCTGGCGTTGACCAGGGCCGTCTGCGCCGCCGGGTCGAGCTGGGCCATGAGGGAGGACGGGGGTCGCATCCGGGTCCAGGCCACCGGGGTCGGCGCGCCGTTCTCGGACAGGATCGTCACCACCGCCTCGCCGATGCCCAGGTTCTGCAGCAGCTCCCCGAGATCGGGATAGACCTTGCTGGTCGGGAACGTCCCGACGGTGGCCTTGAGCGCCTTGGCGTCGTCCGGGGTGAAAGCCCGCAGCGCATGCTGCACGCGATTGCCGAGCTGGGCCAGCACGTCAGACGGAACGTCCTTGGGGGTCTGGGTGACGAAGAACACGCCCACTCCCTTGGAGCGGATCAGCCGGACCGTCTGGGCGATCGCGTCGAGGAACGCCTTGCTGGCGCCGTCAAACAGCAGGTGGGCCTCGTCGAAGAAGAAGACCAGCTTGGGCTTGTCGATGTCGCCCATTTCGGGCAGGTCGTGGAACAGGTCCGCGAGCATCCACATCAGGAACGTGCTGAAAAGCCGCGGGCTGGCCTGGAGCCCCTGCAGCTCCATGACGCTCAGCACCCCTTTGCCCTCCGGTGTGGTCCGCAGCAGGTCGTGGGTGTCGAACTCGGGCTCGCCGAAGAAGACGTCACCACCGCCGTCCTCGAGGCCGATCAGCTCGCGCAAGATCACGCCCGCGGTCGCCGGCGACAGGCCACCCAGGCCGTCGAGGTCTGCCTTCCCCTCGTCGCTGGTGAGGTGGCTGATGACGGCCCGCAGGTCCTTGAGGTCCAGCAGCGGCAGTCCCGCTTTGTCGGCGAAGTGAAAGACCAGCCCGAGGCTGCTCTCCTGCGTCTCGTTGAGCCCGAGGACCTTGCTGAGCAGCAACGGGCCGAAGCTCGTCATCGTCGCGCGAACGGGTACGCCGGTGCCACCCTGTCCGCCGAGGTTGAGGAACTCGACCGGGAAGCCCCGGGGTCGCCAGTCGGTGGCCGTCTCGGTGGCTCGCTTGGTGATCCGGTCGCTCGTCAGCCCAGGGGCGGCCATGCCGGACACGTCACCCTTATGTCGGCGAGGAAGACTGGGATGCCGCTGTCGGACAGCTGCTCGGCGATCAGCTGCAGCGTCTTGGTCTTGCCGGTGCCGGTCGCCCCGGCCACCAGTCCGTGTCGGTTCAGCATCGACAGTGGCATCCGGATCCGGGCCTCCGGATGCGCCTCGTTGTCGAGTACGAGGGCGCCGAGCTCCAGTGCCGGTCCGTCGAACGCGTAGGCCTTGCCCAAGGAGTCTGCGACGTCGCTCATGGGGTGAGAATCTAGAGGATCGCAGTTGCCGACGGCCACAGTTCCGACGTACTCGTCCCTCGTTCTCGTAGGCTGGGGCGCGTGACTGACCGCCTGGTGTGGATCGACTGCGAGATGACCGGGCTCGAGCTCGGGTCCGACCTGCTCATCGAGGTGGCCGCCCTGGTGACCGACTCCGAGCTCAACGTGCTCGGCGAAGGGGTCGACATCGTGATCGGCGCGACCGCGGAGCAGCTGGCCCGGATGCCCGACGTCGTACGCGAGATGCATGCCAGCTCTGGCCTCACCGATGAGGTCCTGGCCTCCACGGTGACCGTGCGCGAGGCCGAGGTGCAGGTGCTCACCTACCTGCGGGAGTTCGTCGAGCCGGGCAAGGCGCCGCTGTGCGGCAACTCGATCGGCACCGACCGGGGCTTCCTGGCGCGCGACATGACCGAGCTCGACGGCTTCTTGCACTACCGGATGGTCGACGTCTCCTCGGTGAAGGAGCTGGCGCGCCGCTGGTACCCGCGGGCCTACTTCAACTCCCCCAAGAAGGCCGGCGGCCACCGCGCCCTCGCGGACATCCTCGAGTCCGTCAAAGAGCTGCGCTACTACCGCTCCGTGATCTTCGTCCCCCAGCCCGGCCCGACCTCAAGCGAGGCTTCCGCCGCCGCAGCGGCGCTCTCCCCCGGGCTGGCCGTAGAGCCGGCGACACCCGGGGCCGGTGAACGCTAGACTCCACGCCGCACCAGTGGTGGGTGTAGCTCAGCTGGTAGAGCACCGGGTTGTGATCCCGGTTGTCGCGGGTTCGAGCCCCGTCACTCACCCCATCCGGTAGGCCTGACCCGCTTGCGTTGCACGGGCATCCGTGCGGGTGCTCAGGAAAGCCGCAGCCCCCAGGTCAGGTCGAAGGACTCGCCCGGTTGCAGGACCCGCAGCCCCTGCCCGCTCTGCAAGGCGTTCGGCGGCGCGGTCATCGGCTCGACGGCCAGCCCACGCCGCCGGCGCTCGTTCGGCAAGGTGTCCCCGCTGAAGACCTGCAGGTGGTCGAAGCCGACGCCGGCCCACAGGGACGCCGTCGTCCCATCCGGCCGGGTCAGCGCGACCGTCACGAGGCCCGCGTCGGGCACGAGGTCGGTGAAGGCCTCGTCCAGCACGAGGGACCCGATCGCCCGAGGTGCACGGAAGTCCCGCTCCGTGCCGGCGACAGGTAATGCCTCTACCGGGATCCCACGGGCGTCCGCGGGCAGCCAGGTCCGGGCCGGCAGGTGCAGCGTGCAGTCGTCGACCAGGCCACCCCCCGCCGACAGGTACGGGTGTGCGCCCGCGGCGAAGGGGGCGGCCGTGATCCCCTCGTTGACGGCCGAGACGGAGACCGTCAGACCTGCGTCGTCCAGGACGTAGCAGGCCTGCAGCCGCAGCCGGAACGGCCATCCCGGCTGGGCCGGGAGCCGACAGCCCAGCCGGATCGATGCTGGGTCCTCGGTGAGGACGTCCCACGTCAGCCAGCGGGTCAGTCCGTGGATCGCCGTGCTCTTCGCGACTTCCGTCAGCGGAAGCTGCAGGGTCCTGCCCTGCCACTCCCACCGCCCGTCAGACACCCGGTTGGGCCATGGCAGCAGCAGCTGTCCCCGTGCGCCGCTGCACATCTCGTCCTCGGCGAAGCCATCGACGACCTCCACTCCGGCGACGGCGTAGGCGCGCAGCCCGGCGCCCACCTCCGTCACGACAGCGCGTTGCTCGCCGTACCGGAGGACGAGCTGGCGACCTGAGGGGAGCTCCATCTGCCTACTGTGCCAGCAGCTGGGCGTGCGCCCTGCCCTCGTCCCTGTTGGCCTGGTCCCCGGTGCCGGCTCGGTCAACGCTCGAGGTGCCCAGCTGGGTGTCCCAGGTGCCGCAGCGCGGAGCGCGCGGCGTTGGCCCCACACATGCCGTGCACTCCGGCTCCCGGCGGAGTCGCCGCCGAACAGAGGTAGACCCCGGTAATCCCCGTGCTGTAGGGGTTCAGCGCCACACGCGGACGCATGACCAGCTGCCAGGGGTCGTTGGCACCGGTGGCGATGTCGCCGCCCACGTAGTTGGCGTTGTAGGCCTCGAAGCCGGCGGGACTACGGGTGGCGATCCCCACAACGCGGTCACGGGTCCCGGGTGCGAACCGCTCCAGCTGGCGCAGGACCACCGCGGCACCGTCGCCGTCCCAGCCCTTGGGCACGTGGGCGTAGGCCCACACCGGATGCACGTCACCCGAGGACCGGCCGGGGTCGGCGAGGTACTGCTGGGCCACGAGGACAAACGGCTGCGCAGGCATCCGACCCGCCGCGACGTCCTTCTCCGCAGCAGCGATCTGCTCGAAGCTGCCACCGACGTGGACCGTCCCTGCCCGGCGGCAAGCCTCTGCGGTCCAGGGGATCCCGCCCTCCACGGCTAGGTCCACCTTGAAGGCACCCGGTCCGTAGCGGTAGCGGCGGTACGCCCGCGCCACTCGGGGCGGCAGGCGGTCACCTGCGAGGTCAGCCGCGGCGCGGGGCGACACGTCGAGCATCGTCACCGCACCGGCGGGGAGCTCCGCGAGGGACCGCACCGTGGACCCGGTCTCGATGGTCCCACCGAGGGCGAGCAGCCGGGCCGCCAGAGCGTCGGTGATGGCGCGGGAACCACCCCGTGCGACCGGCCAGCCGTAAGCGTGTCCCGCTGCCCCGAGGGCCAGGCCGACGGCAGATGTGAAGGGGGACGTGAGCGGCCGGAAGGCGTGCGCCGCGATCCCGGCGAACAGCGCCCGGGCCTGCTCGGTCGTCCAGCGGCGCGCCAGCACCGAGGCCGGAAGCAGGGCCCGCGCCCCGAAGCGCGCCAGCAGCAACGGGTGCGTCGGAACGTGCAGCACCGGCCGGAAAATGTCCTCGTGGAGAGCGTCGAAGCCCTCGGACAGCGGGGCGAACACGGCGCGCCAGGCGGGCCCGTCGAGCCCGAGCCCGGACGCCGTGTCGGCCAGCGACCTGAGCAGCACACCCGCCTTGCCGGAGTCGAGCGGGTGAGCCAGGTCGACCTCGGGCCAAAGCCAGTCGAGGTCGAGGCCGAGCTCGCGCAGCACCGGCGACGCCGCCCCCCTGGGGTGGACGGCGGAGCAGTGGTCGTGCAGCAGTCCGGGCACGGTCAGCTCGGAGGTACGCGTGCCCCCACCGATCTGGTCGGCGGCCTCCAGGACGGTGACCCGCAGCCCGGCCTGGGCCAG
>JANXUE010000244.1 GCA_025352005.1 Frankiales bacterium | reverse complement strand
CTCGATCCCGTCGACCCGGCAGCCGCGGGCGCGCAACACCGACGCCGTGTAGCCCGTCGCGCACCCGACGTCGAGCACCGCCTGGTCCTCTCCGACGAGCAGAGCGAGCAGGGTCTGGCTCATGTTCTCGTTGGAGACGTCGACCTCGGTGTCGTACTTGGGGGTCGTCATGCGGACGAGATCCGCCTCCTCAAGCGCGGGGACCTGGGTACGAACACGCACCGAGCATAGTGGCGACGGCGGCGCCGTCCCCGGACGACGGGTCCGTCCGGGCTACGGTCGCTCATGCCCGTGCTCTCCCGATCGACCCAGCGAAGCCGACGGCGGGCGGTGGTGTTGCTGCTGCTGGGAGTCGTGCTAGGGCCGCTGAGCGCGTGCAGCGGCCCCAGCACCCCCAGGAGCGCGTCCCCGAGCCCGTCCCAGATCCCGACCGCGACCACCGAGCCACCTGCGACCACGTCACCCCCGGTGACCACCGGCCCGACGGCACCCACGTTCGGGTCCCCCCAGCCGTCCGCCTCGCCGACGACCCCCCCGCCCGAGACGCCGCTCCCGCCCGGCGCACCGACCTGCAATCCGGCCCACCTCACCGTCACGGACGCCGACACAGTCGTGACCCAACGCCACCGCGAACAGGTCTTCGTGCTGCGCACCATCGGCCCCGATTGCGACCTGTCGGGCTACCCGACAGTCGCCCTCAAGGACAACAGCGGTAACGCCCTCGCGGTGACGTACTCCCGCGGCGCCTTCGGCCTTTCGACGGCCCCGGCCGCGCCGCTGACGCTGAGCCGGACTACCAGTGCGTCGTTCTCGCTGGCCACATCCCGGACCTCGCCCTGCACCGAAGCCGCCACGATCAGCGTCCTCCTGCCCGGCACCAGCACACCCCTCGTGGCGCGTACGACGGCGCGGGTCTGCCAGGGCAGGGCCGGCCTGTCCTCGGTCCGCCGCCTGAATGCGGACGGCTGATCCGAAGGTGAGGTTCGTGTCACCGCCTAGCGTGCCTCTTAAGGAAACTGGACCATCGGTCGAGGCCTGGGGGGAGCAAGCGATCAGATCGGACGGAGTCGACGTGCCCACCTTCGCCTCAGCGCGACGTCTGAGACGCGTCGCTGGGGCTCAGGCGCTCCTCACGGTGTGTGTGACCTCCTGCGTCATGCTGACTGGCGGAGCGGTCTCGGCGGCCGGAGTGCCCGTGCCTGGCACCCCGACGACGCTGCCGGCCGGGATCGAGGCGCTCCAGCCCTACGTCGGCCAAAACACCTGCGACCCGGTGGCCAAGCCGGGCGTACGGGCTTTCAGCACCCTGTTGCTCAACACCTACACCGACACGACCAGCCTCGGAATCGTGCGCGACTGCGGCATCGGTGGCCAGAGCGAGCACAAGGAGGGCCGGGCCTTCGACTGGGGCGTCTCGGTCACCAACGCTCACCAGGTCGCCGAGGTGAACGCCGTCCTGAGCTGGCTGCTCGCCCCGGACGCCAAGGGCGACAAGGCCGCCCGGCTACGCCGGCTCGGAATCATGTACATGATCTGGAACAGGCAGATCTGGAAGTCCTACCAGGCCGACAAGGGCTGGCAGGCCTACGTCGGCGAGAGTGCGCACACCGACCACGTGCACTTCTCGTTCGGGTGGAACGGCGCCAAGCAGGTCACCTCCTGGTGGTCGGGCAAGGTCGCCCCGATCGACTACGGCCCATCGGGCAGGCTGCCGATCACGCCGGAGCGGCTGCCGGCCAACCTGCTGGTCCTCGCGACCTACGGCGCGAGGGTGCTCCAGCAGGGCAGCACCGACCAGGCAGCCATCAAGGTCGTACAGCGGGCCCTGGCCATCACCGCCGATGGTGACTTCGGCCCCAACACGGCCCTTGCAGTCACGGACTTCCAAACCACCCAGAAGATCAGCGCGGACGGGGTCGTCGACAACAACGATTGGCTCGCACTTTTCCCGAAGCCGCACGTGCCGTTTGGGCTGCTCGAGACCAGCACCTTCGGGATTCCGGGCACCGTCTCGGTGAGGGGTTGGGCGATCGACGCAGACACCCCGGACCCGATCCGGGTGCACCTCTACGTGGACGGCAGCCTCACGACGGCGCCCATCGCGGGTGGCTCTCGTCACGACATCGAGATGGCCTATCCCGGGATGGGACCTGAGCTCGGCTTTTCCACCGCCCTGACGCTCGCGGACGGCACCCACTCGGTCTGCGCGTACGCGATCAACGTCGGTCTGGGGACGTCCAACCCGAGCATCGGCTGCAAGACCGTGTCCGTTCGCCACTCGCCGTTGGGGCACGCGGACACGCTCCGGCTCGCCCCGGGTTCCCTGATCTCCTCCGGCTGGGCCTTCGACCCCGACAGCGCCGCCGTGGTCCACGTGGCGCTCACCGTCGACGGCCACGCCTTGTCGACCCTGTCGGCCTCCGGAGCCCGTCCCGTCGTCGGCCTCCGGCACCCGACGTATGGAAATGACCGCGGCTACGCCGGCACCGCCGACTTGGCGGCAGTTCCCGCAGGTAGCCACGCCTTCTGCGCACTCGCGATCAACGTCGACGCTGGCGCCAATACGTCCCTGGGCTGCACGACGGGCATCATCCGGCACAGCCCATTCGGCAGCTTCGACTCCCTCACCCGCACCCCCGACGGCCTCGCCGTCAAGGGCTGGGCGATCGAGCCAGATGTGGCCGGTCCCGCGACCGTGACTGGCACGCTGGACGGTGTCGCTGTCCCCGCCTTGCAGGCGGGTCTCGACCGCGCCGATATCGGCCGGCTCCACCCCGTCGATGGTGCCGCCCACGGGTTCAGCGCTGTGCTGCCGATCCCGACGAAAGAGGGCAGCCACACGCTCTGCCTGACCGTGGCGAACGTGGGCACCGGTCCGGCTGCCAAGGCGCTGTGCCGGAGCGTCGTGGTCACCCACAAGCCTTTCGGGGCGTTCGACACCCTCCGCGCGAATAGAGGCCAGGTCACCGTTCAGGGATGGGCCCTCGACCCCGACACGAAGGCACCCATCAGCGTGCACGTGCGAATCGACGGAACTCTCGTAGCCAAGAGTGCAGCCGGCGTGCTGCGCTCCGACATCGGCCGCATCTTCCCCCTCTACGGCCCCGGGCACGGCTTCCTCTACGCATCGACGGCTGCGTTGGCCAAGGGCAGCCACAACGTCTGCGTCTACGCGATCAACACCGGCGCCGGTACCGGCAATCCGCTGCTCGCCTGCCGTCAGGTGACCCTTCCCTAACGTGTGAGCACCGGCAGCTCAGCCGGCGCGCAGGGCCGCGCCTTCGACGCGAAAGGCCTCGGCCAGGGCCTCGCGCCAGCCAGGGAAGGGCGGCAGCCCGGCGCCGTCCCAAGCGGCCGGGGAAAGCACCGAGTACGACGGGCGGGTGGCTGCGGTCACGAAGCTGGCCGAGTCCGTGGGCAAGACCCTTTCCGGGTCCGCGCCGAGCTCCTCGAAGACTGCCTTGGCAAAGCCGTTCCAGGACGTCGCGCCTCGGTTGGTGGCGTGATACGCGCCGGCGGGGACCTCCGAGCGGGCCAGGGCCAGCAGGCCCTGTGCCAGATCACCGGCCCACGTGGGTGAGCCGACCTGGTCGGTGATGACGTTGAGCGTCTCCCGCTCGCGCTCGAGCCTGGCCATCGTCTTGACGAAGTTGGGTCCGCCAGCGCCGTACAGCCAGGCGGTCCGCACGACGTAGGAGGCGTTCGGGAGGATCTCGCGCACCGCCCGCTCACCGGCGAGCTTGGTGCGCCCGTAGGCGTTGGTCGGTCCCTTGGGGTCCTCGGGCTCGTAGGGGACGGTGCCCTCGCCGGGGAAGACGTAGTCGGTGCTGACCTGCACGAGGCGGGCGCTGACGGACGCGCACGCTGTCGCCAACAGCGCCGGGGCGGCCGCGTTGACCGCGTAGGCGGTCTCCTCGTCCTCCTCCGCCTTGTCGACGGCGGTGTACGCCGCCGGGTTGACGACGACCAGCCGGTGGCTCGCCGAGTCACTACGGACGACCCTGGCCCACTCCTCGACCGTGTCGCGGACCGCGAACGGGTCCGTGAGGTCGACCTCGGGCAGGTCGATGCCCCGGGCGAACGGGATGTCGGAGGCACGCAGGGCGCGCCGCGACAGCTCGCTACCGAGCTGTCCTTTCACCCCGGTGATGAGCATCGCAACAGTCATGCGGGGCAGTCTCCCAGACCGAGCTCGGACCACCGCTCAGATCACGCGGCAGGGCAACGGCGCGCGTCACTGAAAGGGGCCACTGCTGACGCCGGGCGGCCGGACGAGGGACAAGGCCACGCGCTGGCTGACCAGGTCGTTGTTCAGGGCACCCGGACGGTCCACCAGGTGCCGCGCAGTCCGTCGCTGCTCGCCGGCCAGGTGTGCGCGTAGTAGACCCCCGCGCCGGTGGTGGTGACTGACGTTGCGGCCCCAGCGCTGTTGACACCCTCCAGCACGACCGTCTTGACCCGGCCACCCCACTCGCCGTTGCCGTCGCGGCCCGTGATGCGCAGGCGCTTGAGGGTGCCGACGCTGGGGAAGCGGGCCTGCAGCTGCGCGGCGGTGACCGTCGCGGTCCAGCTGTGGACGGTGCTGTACACGGCACCGTCCCAGTCGTCGCGCCGCGCGACGAGGTAGGGCAGGCCTCCGTCAGTCGACCAGCCACCGTTGCTGGAGGTGAACTCCGCGAAGATCGGCTGGCCCTGGTAGGTCCGCACCACGCCCGCGGTCTGCCGGACGGCGTCGTTGGTGCTGGTCGTCTCGAGTACGGTCCGTGTGCCGCTGGCGCTGTAGGAGGAGACCCCGCCGTACACCTGGCACATCGAGGTGTCGCAGATGTCGAAAGCCTGGGTGCTTGGGGCGTGTGCGCGCTTGTAGGCGCTGTAGCTGCGGGCCGCGATCGACTGCGCCTGAAGGGCTGCGGGTTGCCACGAGGAGGAGGACTCGCGCGGGACAACGCCCCTGAGGTAGCTGTCGAGCGGGAGCACGTTGATGCTGTCGACGGCGGTGGCGCTGAGACGGACGACGCGCAGCGCCCCCCGGTACTCGCGGCTGCTGCCGTCCACGGCGCCGAGGCGTAAGGAGGGGGGACCGCCGAACTGCACGGGACCGGCGACCACCGTCTTGCCCCCGAAAGCGAACGGTACCCAGGAGTTGCTGTAGGACTGTACGTGCAGGCCGGCCGCATCGGTGACGGCCCGCCAGCGGGTGGGGCCCGAGGGGAGCGTCACCTTCGTGCCGCTGGCAAGGTCGCTGACGGTGAGCCCGACGGCCGGGTAGAGCTGGCTGTCGATCCCTCGGCGCGCCTGCAGCAGCACCCGGATCGAGGTGTTGGGGAGCGTCGACCTAGCAGTGTTCGGATAATAGAACGCGGTGATCTGGTCGGCGGTCTTGCCGAGGCTCGCAGCGCCCTGGGCGCCATACTGGGACAGCCCGTGGCCGTGACCCCAGCCGTGCCCGTCGAGGCTGAAGGTGCCACCCGCCGGGACCGGGTAGATCTCGTTGACTGTGATGGTCGCGGCCGCGGACCGGCTGGTGGCTGCGACGAACAGGCCACTGAGGCCCAGCGCGGTCGCGGCCACTCCCGCCAACACCCGGGAGATACGACGGTCAGCGTGCAGCCTCACAGCAAACAACCTCTTTCTCATCAACCCGAACGCGCTGCGGACCACAGCAGTCCCTATAGAGGCGTCGGCACCCCGCGCGTTGTCCTTGACCCGGTTGGAGAGCAGCCGTTCACCCCCGCCTTCTGCCTCCGAAGAGGCACGAAATGGAAAGAACACCTAGGAAGTCGTGCAACCGGGGCAGATCAGGCGGTCTTGCTCGCGGTAGGGCGAGACAGTGACGGTTCGGCGAGCGAGCGCCCCTCCAGCGGCTCAGGGGCGGTGTCACCGACGCCGAAGCGCATCTTCTTGGTGTGCTCGAGGGTGTCCTCGATGAGCGACCGGTTGGTGCGCAACAAGTCACCCACGATGCCGATGATGATGCTGAGAAAGCTCATCACCAGCAGCACCGTGCCGACGAGCAGCGACTGCAGGTGGCTGCCGGGGTTGTCCTCGAGCTGAAGGATCGCGTAGCGGACGAAGGGCAGCAGGCCGAGGACGCCGAACAACAGCGCGGAGGCACTGAAGATCACATACGGCTTGTACATGATGTAGGCGCGGATGATCGCGCCGGCGCTCTTCAGGACGTGCTGGTAGGTGCTCTTGAACAGCCGCGACTCGCGGGTCTTTGCGTTGGTGCGGATCGGCACGCTGCTGATGGCCAGCTTCTTGTTACCCGCCTGGATGATCGTCTCCATGCAGTAGGAAAAGCGGGTGATCGTGTTGAGCAGCATCAGCGACTCACGCGAATACGCCCGAAAGCCGCTCGCCGCGTCCGGCAGGTCGGTGCCTGCGGCCCTGTTGACGATCCGGCTGCCGATCTTCTGCAGGAGCACCTTTGGGCCGGAGAAGTGCTCCACGAGGTGCACCTGACGGTCGGCGATGACGATGTCGGCCGTCCCCGCGATGATCGGCTGCACCAGGTCGGTGATCCGCTCCTGGGGGTACTGGTTGTCGCCGTCGGTGTTGACGACGATGTCCGCGCCGAGCTCGAGCGCTCGCTGCACGCCGTCGTGGAAGGACCGGCCAAGGCCCCGGTTGCGGGCGTGCCGGACGAAGTGCGTGACACCGTGCGCCCGCGCGACCTCGACGGTTCGGTCGCTCGATCCGTCGTCGATGATCAGCACGATGATCTCGTCGATCCCCGGGATCTGGGTCGGGATCGTCTCGAGCACGGCCGGGAGCGTCTCCTCCTCGTTCAGGCAGGGGACCTGGACCACAAGACGCACAGCTGCAACCTTCGATCGGCTTGGCTTCGACCGGCGTCGAAGCGGGAGGCGAGTTTACGGCGTACCGCGCCAGGGGCCGGGGACGTTTCCGGGCAGGTCCTTCACCTAGTGGCCCTGCCAGGCTCGGTCGTGAGGTCGGCGTCGACCATCCGGCCGACCAGCTCGGCGAAGTCGACCGTTGGCTCCCAGCCGAGCCGGGTCCTGGCCCGGCTCGCGTCCCCCACCTGGACGGCCGCGTCGACAGGCCGGACCAGTGTCGGGTCGACGCGCACATGCCTTTCCCAGTCGGCGATCCCGGCCCGGGCGAACGCCGCCACCGCGAAGTCGCGGACGGAGTGCGCCTGGCCGGTGGCGATCACGTAGTCAGACGCGTCTTGGTGGCGGGCTGCTCGGACAAGGGCGTCGACGTAGTCCGGCGCCCAGCCCCAGTCCCGCCGGGCGTCGAGGTTGCCCAGGACCAACTCGGAGGCGCGGCCCTGGGCGATCAACGCCGCCCCCTGGGTGATCTTGCGGGTCACGAAGGTGGCCGGCCGACGCGGCGACTCGTGGTTGTAGAGGATCGCGCTGACCGCGTGCAGCCCCCGCCCGCGGTAGACGCCGACGAGGTGGTGGGCGTAGGCCTTCGCCGCGCCGTACGGGCTGGTGGGACGCAACGGCGTGGACTCGTCCTGCGGGGCGACCTCGGCGTCGCCGAAGATCTCCGCCGACGAGGCCTGCACGAAACGGACGGGACGGCCGGTGCGCTCCTGCTGCTGCCAGACCTGCTCGAGCAACCGTCCAGCTCCGAGGGCGTTCACGTCGGCCGTGAGGACGGGCTGCTCCCAGGAGAACGCCACCGAGCTAATGCCGGCGAGGTTGTAGACCTCGTCCGGCCCGGCAGCCGCTACGACGGCGGCAAGGGAGGCCCCGTCCAGCAGGTCGCCGATGTGCAGCACGACGGAGGGGCAGCGGGCCAGCAGGTCTGTGACGCCCGGGTCCCCTTCGTGCACGAGGCCGTGGACGGAGCCGCCGCCCGCCAGCAACTGCTCGGCGAGGTAGCCGCCGTCCTGACCGGTGATGCCCGTGACCAGGCAGGTCGCCGACATCTAGAGGCCGGCGAGCTTCTTCTGCTGCGCCAGGTCGCTGTCGACCATCATCGCGACGAGCTCGGCAAAGGCGACCGTGGGCGTCCACCCCAGGACGTCGGCGGCCTTGGTGGCGATCACGACCAGGTCGACGGGGCCGACCTCGGCGGGGTCGCTGGTGGCGT
>JANXUE010000182.1 GCA_025352005.1 Frankiales bacterium | reverse complement strand
ACCGTGCCGGCTCGTTGCGGAGCCAGGGCAACCTGCGGCGACCGAGGTTGTCGCCATCCTCGTCAGTGGTATCACCTGCACCACCGTCGTCGTGGCACGGGCAATGGCCAGTTCTGATCGTTGACCCCAAAAAGCCGACCTCAGTGGGCCCCGCAACACGATCGCCCCACCCAGCGCCCTCGGCTTCGCCTCGGTCCGCCTGACCATCCCCATCTGCTTCGTGGGGCTCGCCCTAGAGGGCTCCTCCCAGAGCGGCACCTGGTGGGCGCCTTTCGTCCTCGCGACGCCCGTGGTGCGCCTCAGCGCCTTGTCCCCTCGCCGTTCCCTGATGCGCTAGCCGACCTGCTTCAGCGGGCTCGTATCGTCCACGTCGTCGCTTCAGGCTGAACGCACCTACTCGCGGTACGCTTTCAAAATCGTGTGACGCACAACGACCGGGGGACTCGTGAGCGACGTGGCACGGACATTAAGCGCGGTGATGGAGTCTGCGGAGCAAACTTTGCGGGCCGGCCAGAGCTTCTCAGCCCAGGTCTGGCCGACCGGGTTCGAACCGCTTGACACATACGTAGGCGGCGGTCTCCGTGCCGGCGAACTCACGCTCATCGGCGGCCCTCAAGGTCTGGGAAAGACCACCTTCGCGCTCCAGATCGCCCGCAACATCGCGGAGGGGGGCAAGCAGGCCTATTTCTTGTGCTACGAGCACACGGAGCAGCACCTGCTCGAACGGCTGATCGCCCTCGAGGCGGCCACGATCGGTGGCCCTGACGGCATCTCGCTGGCCCGCGTGAGGGAAGGGCTCAGCATCGCGACGAGCCTCGGCGGCGGTCTTGCCGAGCGACTGACTGGAGTCGGGCACGGCATGGATGCGGTGGCCTCGCTCGCCACCTTCAGCGACCGCTTGACACTCGTGCGCGGCGCGGCAACCGTCGACCTTGACGCTGTGCGTGCCTTGGCCGTCCGGGCGGCGGCCGACGAGGCGGTCCTGTTCGTCGACTACTTGCAGAAAGTCGGAGTTAGCACCGACCACCAGGGCGAGGAGGAGCGCGTCGCCATGGTGGTCGAGGCGTTGAAGGACCTAGCCTTGGAACACAGCATTCCCGTGGTTGCCATCGTAGCCGCTGACCTCGACGGCTTGCGCGAACGTCGCACCCGTCTGCACCACCTGCGTGGGTCGTCCGCGCTGGCCTACGAGGCCGACGTGATCTTGATGCTGAACGACAAGTTCGCCGTCGTGGCCCGCCACCACTTGGTCTACGACGCGCCCAATGCTGACCGGTTTCACCACTATATGATCGTGACAATAGAGAAGAACCGCAGTGGCCTCGACAACATCGACCTGCAGTTCCGCAAGGAGTTCACCCACAGTCGTTTCGACCCAACAGGCTCGGCGGTCGTGGAGCAACTGATCGACGAGCGAATCTACCTCGAGTAGTCCGATAGGTCGGACCCAACGAAAGGGACGAGCGACCTGGCGAGTTCTCGTACCGCCGTGGCCTGCAGGATCAGTTCTGCCAGCTCCTCGTCCACGCCGCGTACAGCGGTCAGGTGATGCTCCTCGAAAGGTCGTTCTGCCGAGGCCAGCAGGATCAAGAGGCCGCTGTCAGGAAGGAATACCGCCGACAGGTGCTCCCAACTGGCCAACGGCACCCCGACGAGCTCACTGCCAGCCCCTTCGGAGCGGGCGACCAAGAGCCCGAGGCCATCGCGGACCACATGCCGGATAAGCCAGTGCGTCTCGGGTACCTCAAGGCGCTCTTCCAGAGGCCGCAGACCCAACCCTGCCTCGACGACCCAGGCCTGATCGGACCTCATCAGCGCAGCGCCAGCAGATGCGCCGCTGCCTCCCAGGACGTCAATCAGGGCGAGCTGAGCCACATCATGCACCGTGTGGAGGCCGGCCACCTTCCGTTGTAGCGCAGCAACGAGGTCCAGCAAGGAGATACCAGCCACGTCGGTAGTACGCGTCGTTGCGGCATCGGTCTTCACAGCTAGCGGCGGCTGGAGCAGGTCCGGAGCAGGTGATTCTGCGGCCGAGGTGTGTGCTGCGGGGGCCCCCTTTACTGGGGTCCACTGGGTGGCCCGTTGCGAAGTGGACGAATCAAGAGTCGCAGGAGACATGGTGTCGTCCCGCTCTTTCAACGCGTCGAAAAGTGGTGTCGCCTCAACGAAGCCCTCTAGACCAAGTAGCGGCACGTCCACCGCTTCCGGGGCCTCGGACGTGATCGACTCGGTTGCCCTCTGTGGGGCTTCAAGCGGTCCGCCCACGATGTTGAGGCAGTGTCCGTGTGACAAGCGCATGATTTCTGCGAGGACCGCTTCAGGCTGGATCGGCAGACGCAGCAGAGAGAGGCCGGAACGAAAACGAGCAGCAAGGACATCCCACCCCGGTCCCCCGTCTCCCACCAGCGCCACGGGCACAGACAACCCGGCTTTGACGAGGGCTCTCAGGCGCTGCTCGGCCCGCTCCACGTCACCGACGTCCAAGAGCAACGCTGTATAACCGGACACCTGCGCCGGCCAGCTGACGTCGTCACTCGGCGAGACCTCGTCGACATCCAGCCCGTGGCGACTGAGCCACATGCCCAGCGCTGCGTTACGGGACACGACGAGAACGCGAGTCACTTCGTTGCAGAGAAGTTGTGGAAGATTGTGATGACGCCCGGCCCCATGATGACGACGAACAGGGATGGCAGGATGAAGAAGATCAAGGGGAACAGGATCTTTACAGGCACCTTTTGAGCCGCCTCCTCTGCCCGTTGGTGCCGCTTCAGCCGCATCTCCCCAGCCTGCACGCGCAACACGTTGGCAATTGGTATGCCGAACTGCTCGGCCTGCACCATGGCGGTGATGAAGCCGCTCAGTTCAGCGACGTCGGTACGTTCCCCGAGCGCACGGAATGCCTCAGAGCGGCCCTTCCCAATCTGCATCTCCTGCTGCATGCGGAAAAGCTCCTCAGCCAGCGGCCCGTTGGTATTGCGCGCCACCTGTGACAGCGCGGCGTCGAAGCCGAGCCCGGCCTCAACGCTAATGGTGAGCAGGTCGAGAGCGTCGGGCAGTTCACGTTGGATGGCCTGCTGCCGCTTGATCCCAGAGTTGTAGATCAGGATGTCGGGTAGGAAGAAGCCGAAGCCGCCGCCGACAAGGGTCCCCCCCGCGGCCGGTCCGGCGCCCGAGGATGCCCCAAGAAGGAATCCCAAGATGGCGAGGCCAACTAGACCCAGGGTCTTGAAGGCCAACACCCGCTCAACCCCCCAGCCGGGAGGGTTGCCTGCTAGGTCCAGTCGTGAGGACAGCTTCTCGTTGATCCCGGCCGGGGAAAACCGTCGAGCAAGCCCAGCGAACCTGCCGAAGGCGGGTGTGAGGACTCGATCCAGGAAGGACTCTTGCGGCGCCTCGGGAAAGGTGTCCAGCGACGTGCTGCGGATAGAGCCCAGCGATCGGACTACCTGCTGACGCTCGCTGGTCATCACGCCGATCACGCTGAGTCCGAGCACCAATGCCACGAAGATCCCGCCGAGCCCGAGGTAAAACTGCATGTCGTGCATTAGACCTCCACCTTGATGATGTTGCGCATCCACAAGAAACCGATGCCCAACAGGACCCCAGCCCCGACGAGCATGATGATGCCAAGGACATCGGTGTAGAGCGGATGGACATACGCACGCCGAAAGGTGAAGAGGTAGGTACCCATCCCGACAGGCAGACCAAGCAGTACGTACGCCGACAGCCGGCCCTCCGCCGAAAGCGCACGCACGTGGCGCTTGAGCTTGGCTCGGTCTCGCATGGTCTGCGAGACGATCATCAAGACCTCTGCAAGGTTCCCGCCTACATCCCGCTGAGTGCGAACAGCCATGGTGACCCACCTGAAATTCTCACTGTCCATGCGCTCCGCGATACCGGCCAGAGTCTCCTCAACGGGAACCCCCAGCCGGGCCTCGGCCACGGCACGCCCGAACTCCCCCGAGATCGGCTCAGAGCCCTCCCTGGCCACCGCGTCAATGGCCTGTGGGAGTGAGAAGCCGGCAGACATGCTGCCTGCGAGAAGCTGAAGGGCATCGGGGAGCGCATCCTCGAACGCCGCTTGACGCCGCCCGGCCTTGAAGCCGAGCCAACGCCCGGGCGCTGCGCCGCCCAGCACCGCGCCGACAACGCCCCCCAACGCATTTCCGGACAGGAGCAACAAAAGGACGAAGCCCACGACAGATAGCCCGACCACGATCAGCAGCCACTCGTTGGGACGGACCGGAACCGCGGCCCGCTCGAGTCTTAGGCTGAGGCGTTCCTCGAGGCCGCGGCGCGCGGCAAAACGTCCAGCCAATTCCAGAGCAGACTGGGCGATCTGGCTGTCGCCGATGACCGAGGTCTCCTCCTTGACCGGCGTAGGACGGCCGGTCAGCGTGTAGAGCGACAGCAACCGACGCTGACGGCTCCCCGCACGCTGCTTGCTGGTCCCCCGGCTCGTGGCGAGAAGCACGATCAGGACGATTGCCGCAAACAGACCCCCGAGCCCTACGGCAAGAGTTCCGTTCGAGCGGGCGAAGCCGGACACGTCTAGTGGGTGCAACGTATGGGCGACCGGGTCCTGCGACGCGACTGCAGGTTTTGCCGGGAGCACCGTGACGACCTGGTCAGTGAGAGTCTTGCCACCTCCGCTAAGGGATACAAGGACCGTGGCCTGCCGACCCGCTAGAGCTGCCGGCACCTCAGCGGTGACGACGATCTGGTTGGTCAAACTGGCGGCGGCCTGGCGAAACGCCTGCGCGAGGTCGCCCACGTTCGCGGCGCCTAGCACCCGTCCCGCGGTCGCAGTAGCCATCTGCTGCAGCACACTGCCGGCCGTGTCGTTCGTCCGGAACGCCACCGAGTCCAGCTGCGCCCCCGATGCCTTCAGCTGTGTCAACACATCCGCCAGACTTATCCGGCTAACAGTGTCGGCGCCGTCACTGAGGAGTACTACGTTACGCAGACCACCAGCGCCGAGGGCCTGCACCGCTGTCCGTATCCCATCGTAGAGCGCGGTCTCGCCCTTGGCCGCGAGCGTTGCTATCGCCCGCGAAACGACCCCTCGATCGCGCGTGGGCGGCACGAGCAGGCGCGCCGTGTCGGAGAAGCCGACCAACCCGACCTCAACGTCCTTGGGAGCCGACCCGAGGAATGCCTCCGCCGCTTGCTTGGCCCCGACAATTCCTGGACCTGCCATGGATCCGCTGGTGTCCAACAGCAGGACGACGCGCCGCACCAGACTGCTGCTCGGCACACCGCCCAGCAGTTGCGCGCTGGCTTGCACGGGCTGACCTTCGAGGGTCACAGAAACGGAAGTGGGGTCCAGGCTCGTCTCTCCGAGCCCACTACCGCTCAGAACTATCTCGAGCCGACCCGCAACATCCCTCACACTTCGGATGCGGGCCGCAGGATCGGCCTGAGCAACCCCTATCCCCGTTCCGGCCCAGAGGACGGTGCTCGCGCTAAGCAGGACAACGATACGTCGCCCGGTCATCGAGCAAACCGCTCGAACGCGAACAGGGCATGGTCCAGGGTGACTCCCCGATCGTTGAGCTCGCCCAGGAAGGCAGGCACCAGGCCAGTCGAGCGCAGCACCCCGCGGTGCCGGCCGTCCTCGTCGAAGCCCATGCCGAAGTCGAACAAGAACAGATCCTGCATCGTGATGATCTCGCTCTCCATCCCCACGACCTCGCTGACGTGCGTGACACGACGGGTGCCGTCCTTGAGCCGGGCCAGATGCACGATCAGGTCGATGGCGGAAGCCACCTGTTCCCGGATTGCTCGGACGGGAAGCTCGACGCCTGCCATCAGCACCATGGTCTCAAGGCGGGACAAGGCGTCGCGGGGCGTGTTGGAGTGCACCGTCGACAGCGAGCCGTCGTGACCGGTGTTCATAGCCTGGAGCATGTCGAGGGCAGCCCCGTCGCGAACTTCACCGACGACGATCCGGTCGGGACGCATCCGCAGCGCGTTGCGCACCAGGTCCCTGATCGTCACCTGTCCGCGGCCCTCAATGTTCGGCGGACGGGACTCCAGGCGCAGGACATGGTCCTGGGACAGCTGCAGTTCGGCCGCGTCTTCGATAGTCACGATGCGCTCATCGTCGGGGATGGCCGCGGACAGGACGTTCAAGCTGGTCGTCTTGCCGGTGCCGGTACCGCCGGTCACGAGAATGTTGAGCCGCCCCCGCACGCAGGACGCAAGGAAGTCCGCTACCGGGCGGGTCAGCGTGCCGAATCCGATCAGGTCCTCGACCGTGAGCGGGTCCGCGCTGAACTTGCGGATGGTCAGCATCGCACCGTCTATCGCTAGCGGAGGGATGATGGCGTTGACGCGGCTGCCGTCGGGAAGGCGGGCATCGACCATCGGGCTCGACTCGTCGATCCGTCGCCCGACCCTGCCGACGATCTTGTCTATGGTGCGGCGGAGGTGGTGTTCGTCCGCAAAAGCTGCCTCGACTTGCTCCAGCCGACCGGAGCGCTCGATGTAGATCTGTTCGAAGCCGTTGACCATGACCTCACTGACCTCGGGGTCGCGCAGGAAAGGCTCGAGCGGCCCATTCCCGAGGATGTCGTCGGCAACCTCCTGGGCGATCCGGGTGCGGTCTCCCGCCGTCAGCGGGGCCTCCTCCCTCTCGAGGACGACCTGGAGGGTCTGTCGGACCGCCTGCTCGAGTTCGCCTTGCGACATCCGAGCGTCGTAGAGCTTAGGCCCCAGACTCTCCAGCAGCCCCTGGTGCACCGTCCGCTTAACCTCCGCGAACGGGTCGGCGTTGCGGGCCCGGCGATGCCTCGGACCGCCAGCCACGGGGGGCTGCCCAGCGGCTGTGTCAACCTTCTTGGCCTCGGCCAGGCGATCAGCGAGCGTCACTGTCGGTCCCTCCTCGACGTAGCATGCTGAACCCACGGCGGTCCTTGCGCAGAGCTGAGGCAAGTTCTGCATGCACGGGGAACTCCACCTTGGCGAAGTCCCGAATCGCGACGCTGACCGGGTGGTTCGGGTCGTCCAGCACCAACGGCACTCCGCGGTTGACGGACGCCGAGACGTCGCGGCTGGACGGGATCTGCACCGCGATCTGCGCCTTGAGGGTTTTCTCGACGTCAGCCGGAGAAAGGCCAACTTTGGAGTCCGCGCGGTTGAGGGCGATCCGCCACTTGTCGCGGGGGTAACCCAGCAAGGTCAGCGTCTCGAGGGTCAGTTTGAGGTTCTTCACGGCAGGCACATCGAGCGTCGCCATGAGCACGTAGAGATCGCTGTTGTCGAAGGCTGCCAACACGTGGTCGGTGAAGGCGGGGGGCGTGTCGATGACGACCAAGTCATACATCGAGCGCAGCACCCGAAGCAGGTCGCTCACGACCGAGGCGGGGATGCTCTCTGCCGTGCCCGGCTCGACGGGAGCGACGATCGTGTCAAGGTTGGGGCTGTGCGGAGTGACGATGGACCGAACAATGCTCTCGTCCAGTTGGCTGTTGAGACCGACCGCGTCCGCGATGGTGCGGGCCGGAAAGAGCTGCAAGGCGATTGCCACGTCGCCGAAGGCAAGATCGAGATCAAGCAGACAGACACGACGCGTGCCGCCGGTCGCAGCTGTTGCGGCCAGGTTGGTCGACATGGTCGTCTTGCCGCAGCCACCCTTGGCCGAGAAAACCGTCACGACCATGCCACCCTCGTGCGCCTTGCCCTCCAGGACGACACCACGCAGGCTGCGGGAGACGTCCCGGGAGCGCGAGCACGCCTCCCTGACTGCGGCGAGATCGTCAATCGACACCACCTCTCGGACACCACTGCGTAGCGACTGCGTCAGCACCGAGGTGTTCACGCGACGGCGCAACAAGATGACGCCCAGGACCGGTCTCGCGACCCGTTGACCTGCCGCGAACGCGAGAGCCACTGTGAGGTCGACATCGGGGCCGACCACCACGAGATCGACGTTGAGGTCGTCGTTGAGACGTCGATACAGCTGTGCAACCGCCTCTACGATGACCACGTCGCCGCCGAGAGCAGGTCCGAGAAGGGCGGCGAGCTGGCCGTCGCCCTCCAGTAGAAGCGTCATTCGAACAGGTTGCCGTTGTTGAGCCCGGTCGAACCGCCACCCGTGGCGGACTTGTCCGACAGCAGAGCAAAGTACAGCCGACCGGTCTGGGTCGCGTGCACAAGCTTCTCCGCCTCTTTTTCCGTGACGGCAACGGTGATGAGCGTGCTGGGCACCGGCTCCGCCTTGGCGTCGGAGCTCTTCGTGGCGCTCGAGGGCCGCAAAGTCGTTGGGCCTACCGCGATGACGGGCACGCGCGTCAACAGCAACCGGGTCGTCTCGGGGGTGGCGGGCTGGCCAGCCAGCGCCTCGATCTTGAAGGTGTCGAAGATGGCTACCTCAGATCCCGGGAGGACGAAACCAGCCACTCGTTCTGGATCCTGAAGCTCCACCGACATCGCGATCTTGTTCTTCGGGATGGTGAGATTACCCGTTGTCTGTTGCGCGCTGAACTTCGCACTCAGCAGCATCTCGCCTGGGTAGATGTCGGAAATTGTGACTAGCTGCTTCACCGCCGTGATGTCAGACAGGGCGCCAGGTGGCACAGACCGGCGTGGAATGCTCGAGAGGGTCAGCAGTCCCCTGGCGCTTGCGTCTTCCGCGGAGGTGCCCGCGGCAATCAAGCCTTTGGCTACGAGAACCTGTACGGGCTTGGCATCAGCGATCGCCCTGTCATTGACACTGCTGACATAAGCATACAGCGAGGCTGTAGCTAGGAGCGCCACAACAACAGCCGTGCCGAACAGAAGCGTCCTTCGTTTCATGAGTGTGCAGTCCCCCCGAACCTGGCCAGCGCAAGATGCGCCTGGCTATTGTGTGTGGCGAAAGATCAAGGCGCAGGGGCGAGCGCGATCGTGTCGATGCCGTAGGTGCTGCAGGTAGCCCCGCAGTTCGCGAACTCACCCACGGTGAAGCTCTGCCGGAAACGCAACTCAAGGAAGTCGGGGTCCGAGGCCCCCCCGTACGTCAACGATGTCCTGCACGCGGACGAAGAGGACTTATTGCCGAACTTCCAACCGCACAGCTGCGCTGAGACGAATCCGGTGATGTGGAACGCCGAATTGTTGCCGTTGGCGGTCACCGAATCGTAAATCGGGAGGGTTATAACTTGACCCACCGTATCCGTCATTGCCGATTCCAACGATCCCCCGCTCGGCGCGCCTGGGTTGCCAGGAAGGGTGCCCACGGTCGCGAGATCGATCTCTCCTCCGTAGCCATTCCTGATCCAGTCAATCGTTTCGCCGGTGGGATTGCTCCCCCCGTTGAAGTCCAGTACGCCCCAGTTACCACCAGACGTGCCACACGTTCCGTCGCCTGAGATCTGGCTTGTGACCCGAACTGTGGGCCGCAAGGCAAAGGACGCGTCGTCGTCGACAGGGAAGTCCACGCCAGTCTTGATCAACGCTTTTACGTACGCATCGCTGGCGCAGAGCCCGAACGGTCGAAGGCCGGTGACGGAACGGGCACGTCCATAACGCGCTGTGGCACGACCCGTCGGATTTGAGTTGGTTACCCCGAACAAGTTCCCGAACACGTAATCGACCTGCTGGATGTTGCCGACCGTAACGTACCCGTCGTTGCCGGAACCAACGCAGCCGATCGAGAAGCCGCTTGAACCGCCTTGCAGCGCGGAGCCGGGTGCGTTGCGATTGGAGCTGTAATCCTCGGCCACGACCTTCGCCGCAGATCTGTTCGCGTCCGAGACCGAAGAATCGACGCAGGCATTGCTGTTTGACAGTTCCTGTGCGGCCGCGAGGGCGGCGCCATCCGCGGCCGTCGACAGTCGGCGCTGTGTCGAGTAGGCATTCCCCAGATCCACCGAGAAGGCCAGTATGCCCGTGAGGAACACACCCATGATCGCCACGATGACAGCCACGGCACCACTGTCCGGTCCATCGCGGTAGGTCACTGGTTCGCTTCGCACCGGAACTCCCCCTGGCCCTTGATCGCTACCGCCACGTTGCCGTACAGAGGAATGCTGATACTTCCGGGGTAGCTCAGAGCGACTTTGAGCGGGGCGCCCCGGTGTCCAAGGCAGGGCTTGGCCGTGGCAGACGCGCAGCCCGGAGCGTTGTTGATACTCGTGGTCACCACGATCTTGGTCGTGTCGAGCCCAATCGCTTGAGCTGCGTCGATGGCCGCAGCAGCAACATCACCGCACGTCTTATCACCGACGACTCCCAGCCGCGCTCCTTGGCGGGCGCCACTGTTGAGCGACAACTGTTGGGCGAAGGCGACGCCGAATTCGATGATTCCAAAGAGGATGAGGATAAGCACTGGGAGAACGAGGGCGAACTCAACCGCGGACGCCCCTTCGTCCGCCCTTGCTTTATGCACGAGACCCCCGAGCTCCACGATTGCGCAACATCATGACTCCTCCCCGGGGGTACGCGCAAGCGGCTCTTTCGAGCATTTCATCCTCCAAGCCACGTAGGGGGTATCAGAACTGGCCGCTGAAGGAGGTGAAAGCGGTGTTGATCTGCCCACCGAGGGTGGCCACGATGGCGACGATGACGCCGGCGATCAAAGCGACTAGCAGCCCGTATTCGACCGCGGTGGCGCCACACTCGTCGTCGCGAGCCGTCACAGTCCGGTCGAGAAACAGGGTCTGGAGAACAGTAAGGACGCTGAACATGCGGAAGACTCCCCCTCGTCGGCCAGCTGCATGACACGAACGGCCTAATTCCTATCGCCTATAACCTTTGAACCGGCTGACGCTCCTCCGCGGGGAGCTTGGATCTGACGAGTTCGAGCTGCTTGTGGCTGGCCCGCGGAGGATGTGGGTCAGAGCTTGGTGCTGACCGCGGTGAAGGCGTTGTTGATCTGCGTACCGAGGGTGGCCACGATGGCGACGATGACGGCCGCGATCAAGGCAACGAGCAGTCCGTACTCGACCGCGGTGGCGCCGCGCTCGTTGTCGCGAGCCGTCTCGACCCGGTCGAGAAACATGGTCTGGAGAACAACAAAGATGCTGAGCATGTGGGAATCCCCCTGATTTTCCGACCGCCCAGTGCGGTCGGCATAGTTTGAGTTCCATTAATGTGGCAGGCCGCCAGCGTGGACACATCGCCTGATCCTCCAGTCTTAACTGGCCGTCCGGACGAGGCTGAACGAGAAACTATGTGCTACAACCTGCCTGAACAAGGTGCGTAATCCTGGGGATTGATTTGGAGGGTCTACTGGCGCTGATCGTCGGTGACCCCGCAGGGTCGCACCCCGATCGGGTGATCAGCGTCGTGGACCCGCAGGACGGCGCATCCACCAGTCCGTGCACCGCCGCCCGGACGTCTTCAAGGCCCGGCTGGCGGTCGAACCCCAGACTGGGATCACGACCGCGTGTGAGCTCACCGAGGGCGCTGGCCTGCTGGCCCCCGATGGTGGGACTGGGATCCGGCTGGTGAACACCGACGACACCTTGCCAGCCCTACGGATCTTGCTGACAGTGAGGTCTTGGGCGTGCTCGGCGACAGCGCCAAGGCCACCGGGGAAGCCCTGAACAAGATGTCGTTGGCGGGTGAGGTCCGCAGGTCAAGCCCGGCCCGCTCAAGCCCGCCCTCGAGGGTGGACTCGCCCTGTGCCACCCATCTCCGACGCCCGTGGTCAACTGGCGCCTCTAGCTACTTCGACCTGCAAAAGTCGGAGCAACTTCCCATGTGGACAGGGTTTTGCTCGACGTGGCAGCGTGGTTGCCGCTCTGAATGACGAGATCATGGGGTGGTTGCAGGTTGAGCGAGCCCCTGGAGTGATGGATGTTGCGGACGCGAGCGGTCGAGGTGAGCTTGTGGGAGGCGGTGCTGCCTGCGGAGGTGCTGCGGCTGCCCGAGGACCTCGCCAGGGTCGATGCGCTGCCGGATGACCCGGCGTTCTTGGTCCCGTTCGTGCCGTTCTTCGACCCGCTGGTGGGCCGGCCGTCGACGCCGATGGAGACCTACCTGCGGATGATGTTCTTGAAGTTCCGCTATCGGCTGGGTTACGACAGCTTGTGCAGTGAGGTCAGCGACTCGATCACCTGGCGGCGGTTCTGCCGGATCCCGATGATGGGAAGGTTCCGCACCCGACGACATTGATGAAGCTCACGACCCGCTGCGGCACGGCCGCGGTCCAGGGCTGCAACGGGGCGCTGCTGGCCAAGGCCGCCGACGCGAAGTTGCTGCCTACCTTCCCTCTTCCGGGCCGACACCACGGCGGTCCCTCAGCCCAGCAACTTTTTCAGGTCGAAGTAGCTAAAGGAACGCAAGCCCGGACGTCACCTCCGGTGTTGTTGTCCTTCTGGCCATCGCTTCCCGTCGCGCGAAGCCGGGGAATGGCGGCCAGCACGCTGAGGGTGAGCACGCTGCCGGCTACGGGCAAGGTCAGAAGCATCCCCACCGGGAGCAGCCACCTTCGATCGCTCCGAGCTGCTTTGAATACGATCATGACTGCTACAACCAGTTGTAGCCAGTAGGGCAGAAACGTCTGGGTCTCGACGCGCCCAGAGGTAAGTAGGCGCAGCCACTGCCGCCACAAGCCGGGGGCAGCGATCAACGAGACCGAAGCCAGAAGACTGGTCGTGGCCGCGACTACGCCCAGGGAACGCCAGTCACGGCGAAGCGCAAACCACAGCAGCCCTACTCCCGGCGCCACCTTGGTCAGCAACGCAAAGGCCCAGAGGCCGGGGTAACGGAAACCGAGCACCACCATCGCAGCCAGCAGAGCGTTGATATTGCCAACGAAAGCCTCGTGCAGGCACAGGAAGACGAAGAGCGGCACCCTCCAAACCTGACGCACCGGCCACAGGAGCCACAGGAAGATCGCGGCCGTCATGACCGACCAGACCGTGACGAAGACGGACCAAGGGAGCTTGGTGAGTGGCCATATCAACTGCGCGAACAGCGGCGAGTACAGGAAGCGATTAAATTGCACGTCGGGGCTCTGGTTGTAGAGGTGCTGCCGCCAAGCGTGCCAGTACGCATGAGAGTCATAGCCGAGATGCGGGACAACCCCATCGGTCACTGCTCGTGCAACCGCGACTGCGAAGAAGGCCGCAAGCCCCCAGCAGACGCCCACAACAGCGACATACACGACGCGCCTGAGGCCTGGGTCACCAGCCAGCCTCCGAATCACTCGGCGCAGACTACGACATGCGGAGTTGAACGCCTACCCTGCGCTTTCGGATAGAACCTGGACGTCAGCTGCACCCCGCACCTGGGTCAAAGCACACTTGTCCCGAGCCAGTCCAAGCCCGCATGGGGTTTCCTCGGCACCGAGAGTTGGGGGCGGCATGATCGGGTCGGTGCTCGCCAGAGCGCGCTGGTACACCATGCTTGACACACCCACCATTGTCGGCGGCGGCGCCTCAGCGCTAGCCGCGATCACCTGCACTATCGGTGGAGACGCCCGCTGGTTGCTCGCGACCGAGGACCGGCACGGCGGTCGGTTGCCATTCTCTGCGTACGCGGATCCTAAATGGCCGCCCGTGCTGAGGCTTCCCGAACATCTGCTCATCCTGCTTTACGACGGCTTGGGCGAGCGCGGGTTACAGCTGGCACAGGTGATGTCCGTCGGCACCTGCTTCGCCTTCCTGGCTCTCGGCCTGCGTCGTGCACACGCCTCGAGCAGATGGACCGCCTTGGCCCCCGGCCTAGTGCTTCTCGGAGCGACCACGACTTTCTTCATCGCCCGACTGCAGCTGTTCAGCCTCCCGCTGTTCGCCGCCCTCCTGTTGCTGCTGCGGTCCGAGGCACGACAGTCCTCTCGACGGATCTGGCTCCTCATCCCTCTGCTGGCCCTGTGGTCAAACCTGCACGGCGCGGCGCTGGTAGGTGCCGCGGTCAGCTTCGCCTATCTACTTCTGCACCGGGCGCGACGACAGCCCGCTCAATCCGCTGTGCTGGCTCTGGCCTCGCTCGGCGCCTTGTGTCTCACGCCGGCGCTTGCCAACACACCCAGGTATTACGTCGGAGTGCTGAACAACGAACTGGCCCGAGAGCACGTCGGTCTTTGGGCACGTCTCAACCCGACCGGTTCGCTCTTTGATTTCCTGCTGTTGGCCTGCGGCGTAGTACTTCTGGCCGTCGCCCTGCGCGCAAGACCGACGCTCTGGGAGAGTGTAGTTCTCATCGCCCTCGCCGCCATGACGATCGAGGCCTCGCGCAGTGGGGTGTGGCTGCTGCTGTTTGCCATTGGCGCGGGTGCGCCCCACGATTCAATCGCAAGCAGAACCAAACACGTCCCCCGTAGGCTGCTGGTCGGCGCTGTCCTCGCCGCCGCCGCTGTGATCGCAGCGGCGATCCAGCGGGGACCGCTCTCCACGGGAGCTGACAGGGACCTGGTCGCCCAAGCGGTCCAGGCGGCAGAGGGCAGCGCTGTGGTAGCTGAGGGCGTGCTCGGTGAGCAGGTCGCCCTTGCCGGTGGATGTCTCTGGGTGTCCAACCCGCTGGATGCCTTTCCCTCGAACGTGCAGCGCAACTACGTGCGCTGGTCCGAGACCGGGCAGGTCTCCCTGCTGCCGCGCCAGACCCGCGTAGTGATCGTGCGTCGTTATGGCTCCCCTGCGAACGGAATGGCACACGACTCAGACTTCCGTCTGATCGCCCAACGCCGCGATGTTGCGCTCTACCTTCGTGACGTCCCCGTTGGACTGGTGTGCAGGCGGTGGTCCGCCCGCCATCCATGAGGTCTGGTTCGTGACGTCCCCGTTGTACTGGTGTGCAGGCGGTGGTCCGCCCGCCATCCATGAGGTCTGGAAAGTTCTGGCGACCACGTGGGTCCCAGGTCGGGCAGGTTGCTCCATTCGGAGCAGTCGAACAGGGGGCGTGGGGGTTGCGGCTTGGCTGCGCGTCCCTCCTGGCGCTCGTCGTCACCTCCCTCCCCCGTAGCCGCTGGGGCAGCAGGTCCCAGCGCCACTCCCGCGCCGGTGCCCGCTCGGGCATGGTCCTCAGACCGCTCCACGCCTGCCGCTGGGCCAACGACGGCAGCACGTCCCTCGACGAAACTCTCCCCGTCTGCCACACCCTGCACCACGACCTCCACGAAGGCGGCAAGACCGTCCGGCTCCGTGACAGCCGCTACCTTCTGACGGTTAGCTCAGCGGGTCCACCCAGCTGAGCCCAGGGAACCGGGCGAAGTTGCGATCGGCGGAGACGAGGGTCGCGCCGTGATCGATGCTGATCGCGGCGAGGTGGGCGTCGCTGACCAGGTTGCCGCGCGCCTTCGCCGACACGAGAAGCCCTTTCAGGATCGACCAGTGACGTTCGCTGCTCGCGACCCCGAGGCAGCCCGCCGGCAGCAGACTATCGACCGCGGTGGCGGCCACTGTCATCTAGGTCGGCGGGTCGAAGATCCGCGGATGGCTGACGACGCGGAGGAATCCGCTGACGGCGACGTCGACCAACCCGACTGGCTCTTCACCGGCGACCGCTTCAGCCAGCCATGGCCGCAAGACGTCATGGAAGGGGCTGTCCGGGCGCAGCGCGCCGACCAAGACGTTGACGTCAGGAATCAGCATCGGAATCCATCAGGTCGGCCAAGGCCGAGCCGTCGAACAGGTCAATGCCTGGCTGCAGGCCGTTGCCCTCGGGCAACAAGGGCAACGTCGCGGGCTCCCGGGTAGGGACTGCAGGGAGCTCCCTGCGTACGACGTCAGCCACCCACTCCGAGAGCGAGCGCCCGGCCCTCACGGCCCGCTTCTTGGCCTGCGCCAGGGTCGCCTCGTCGAAAGAGATCGTCGTGCGCACGGAGTGCGTACATCGTGAAGGCTGTTAGTTAGCATCATGATGAGACACGCGGATGTGCACCGGCTCGACCTAGGGTCGTGGGACGGGGAAATTACAGCCAACCGACCTCGGCAGCCGAAGGAGAGATGTGGAACCCGTCCTCCTGGCCCAGGACCTGATCGTCGACTTCGGGAACGTCCGCGCGGTGGCGGGCTTCGACCTGTCGGTGGCCGCCGGCGCCTCCGTAGCCCTCGTCGGGCGCAACGGCGCCGGCAAGTCGACCACGATGCGGGTCCTCGCGGGGGTGCTGCCCCCCACGTCGGGGCGGGTCACCGTCTCCGGGGTCGATGCAGCCAACGACCCGTCCGGCGTGCGCGCGCTGGTGGGCTACTGCCCGGACGTCGGGGGTTTGATCCCCCGCGCCACCCCATGGGAACACCTGCAGCTCGCAGCCCGGCTCCGCGGCATGCGCGCCTGGGAGGACCGCGCCCGCGACCTGCTCGAGCGCTTCGACCTCGGCGGCGCCGCGGACCGTGTCACTGCTGGCTTCTCGCACGGCATGGGCCGGCGGCTTTCCGTCGTGCTCGCCGCCTTTCACTCCCCTCGGCTGCTGCTGCTCGACGAGCCGTTCGACGGCGTCGATCCACTGGGTGTCGATGCGACCCTCGACGTGGTCCGCCAGGCACGGGGGGACGGCGCCGCCGTACTGGTGTCGACGCACCTGCTGCACCTGGCTGTCGAGGCGTGCGAGGAGGCTGTCGTGCTCCGCGGCGGACGGGTCGTCGGAGCCGCGTTGGCGTCCGACCTGACCGGCGAGGCCGGTACCAAGCGCTACCGCGCCCTCATCACGTGATCACCTCGGCCTGGGTGCAGGTGCGGGCGCTGCTCCGGCTGCGCTGGCAGATGGTCCGCCACGACGGCATACGGGGTGCGCTGATCCTCACTGCCTGCGCCGTGGCCTACCTGGTGGTGCTCGTCGCGAATGGCGTCGGCTCTCTCGACCCGGCCGTGGTCAAGGCCGCACGCGACGTCGCTCCGCAGGCGTTCTTCGGGTTCGGGGTCCTTGCTTTCGTGGCGCCGCTGACCGCGGGCGGGGGCAACGAGATCTTCCCGCCGGACCAGCTCGTCACCTTCCCCATCAAGCCGCGTACGCAGTTCCTCGGCGGCCTGCTGCTCGCCCCCGTCAACCTGGTCTGGGTGCTGCAGCTGCTCGCCCTGGTCGCCGAGACCGCCTTGCTCACCAGCAATGGGAACGCCGTGACCGGTGCACTCACCACCGCCCTGTACGCGCTGTCGCTCACCGCTCTGGGGCAGTCGATGGCGTGGACGGTGGTGGCGTTGAGGCAGAGCCGCCGTGGCCGACAGGTCGTTGCGTTCTCCGGGGCAGGCCTGCTGCTGGGGGCACTGCTGGTTGTGCGGTCCGGCACCGGTGGCGAGGTGCTGGACGCCAGCCCCACCCGCTACGTCCCGCTAGGCGTCACCGCGGGCGCGCACGGCCACTGGCTCCGGTGGAGCGTGACGACGTCGGTACTGGCGCTGCTGGTCGTCGTCGGCCTCACAGCGGGAGCCCGGACGTGTGCGTGGGCGCTGCGGCGGCCGGGCGATGCAGGGGCCTCCCGGGAGGCCAAGGCCGTCCACCGGCGCCGCGACCACCGCTCTGCCCTTCGGCTGCTCGTCGCCAACGACCGCGGCAGCGTCTGGCGGGCGCCTGCCCTTCGCCGCGGTGGCCTCGTGCTGGCTGTCCTGCCGGGTCTGGCCGCGGCCGGCGCCCAGGTTCCGTGGCAATCGGTCATCGTCCTGCCCGGGCTGGTCGCGGCCGGCGCCGGCCTGCTGTTCGGGATCAACGCGTTCTGCCTGGACGGCTCCGGGGCGATCTTTTTGGCGTCGCTCCCCCACGACCCGCGGCTGATTGCCTGGTCGAAGACGCTGGTGCTCACCGAGACGGTGTTCGCCTCGGTCGTGATCTCCGCGCTCAGCGGTGGGGTGCGCAGCCCCGGCAGCCCCACCACCGCGCAGGTGGCGGCGATCATCGCCAGCGGACTCGCCTGCACCGCCGTCATCGTGTCCTGTGGCATGGCGGCGTCCGTACGCCGACCGCACCGGGCCGACCTCAAAGGACCCCGCGACGCGGTGGCGCCACCCGGCGCCCTCACGCTGGCATCGGTGCGGCTCGTGCTGCCCGCGGGTCTGGTCGCGGTGATCATGGGCAGCTCGTCGGACGCGGGGATCTGGTGGCTGCCGCTGGCCCTCGCCGTACCGGTCCTGGCGCTGTGTGCCTGGTCGCTGTCGCGGTCGGTCGCGTGCTGGGCCGACCCACTCGAGCGGGCGCGGATCGTGCAGGTCGTCTCCGCCGGCTGAGCCGTAGGGGGTCAGCCTTCCAGGAGGGTCCGGAGCCGGGCGGCGAGCAGGTCCCAGCGCCACTCGCGCTGTACCCACTCCCGGCCGGCGGCACCCATCGCGTGCGCACGGGCTGGGTCGCAGAGCAGGTCCCGGACGGCGACGGCGACCGACGTCACCGACGTACCGTCGACGACGTGGCCGGTGACGCCGTCGAGCACCGCGTCGGGTGACCCGCCGGAGCTACCAGCGACGACGGGCAGACCGGTGGCGGAGGCCTCCAGGAACACGATGCCCAATCCCTCGACCTCGAGGCCGGCGAACCGGGACCGGCAGGGCATGGCGAACACGTCTCCGGCGTCGTAGTGGCCGGGGAGCTCCTCCCACGGCACGGACCCGGTCAGGATGACGTCGTCTGCGACCCCGCAGGACGCGGCCAGCGCCCGCAGCCGGGGCGCGTCGGGTCCACCGCCGACGACCAGCAGGGCCGCGTCGGGCACCCGTTGGTGGATCAGTGGGAGCGCCCGGATGAGGACGTCCTGGCCCTTGCGCGGGACCAGCCGGGAGACGCACACGACCACCGGGCGATCGAGCAGGCCATGGCGACGTCGTACCTGCTCACCTCCTGCACCCGGCCGGAATACCTGGGTGTCGACGCCGCTGGGCAGCTGCTCGAGCCGGACCCCCCGCAGGGCGGGCGCGAGCCGGGACCGGGTGTACTCGCCGAGGTAGGTGACGACGTCGACCTGCCGACCGATCCGGGTCAGGACCTGGCGCGAGCCGGGCAGCATCGCCCAGCCGACCTCGTGCCCATGGGTCGAGGCGACCGCCCGGTCCAGGCCGAGCCGGCGGGCCAGCAGCCCCAGCGGAGCCGCCGCCCCGAACCACAACCGGTCGCATCCCTCCGCCCGGGCCACCTCACGGGTGCGGCGCAGCGCGTCGGGCGTCGGCAGCAGCACCGACGTCGGGTGCCGGACGACCGGGAAGGCCTGCTCGGCGTCAAAGGCCGCCGCGCCCTTCCAGGACGAGGCGTAGACGACGACCTCTCCGGCGGGCTGCCGGGAGGCGAGGGCGTGCACATAGGCCTGGATGCCGCCTGGCCTCGGTGGGAAGTCGTTGGTGACCACGAGCGTCCTCACGAGTGCAGCCGCTGCCACTCACGGGCCATCGCGATCCGCTCCGGTCCGCTGGGGTGGGTGAAGAACAGCAGGTAGACCAGCCGGCCCGGGTCGAGGTCGGACAGGTTGACCGTCGACAGCCGCTGCTCGCTGGTGATGAACGTCGGGACGTCACGGGTGAGGTCGAGCGCGTGCACGTCGGCGCGGGCCTCGATGTGCCTGGTCATCAGGTTGGTCAGCGGCGACAGCAGCAGTGGCGTGAGTACGGCGAGGAACAGCACCAGTGGCAGTACCCGCGGGTCACCGGGACCGCTGGCCCCCACCCGGCGCAGCAACGGTGCCCAGGACAGGACGAGCCCCAGTGCGCAGATCCCGGCGGCCCCACCGAAGGCACCGATGATCGTCCCGTGCAGCACGTCCTGCCGCTTCGCGTGCCCGAGCTCGTGCGCGACGACGAGCTCGACCTCGCGGTCGGAGGACTCCCGCAGCAACGTGTCGTAGACCACGATGCGCCGGGTCGACCCGAAGCCGCTGACGTAGGCGTTGAGGGCGGTCGTCCGGCGGGAGGCGTCAGCGACCAGCACGTCCTTGACGGGGACGTCGTCCCGCTCAGCCAGGGCCAG
>JANXUE010000077.1 GCA_025352005.1 Frankiales bacterium | reverse complement strand
TGCTCGACCTCGCGAACCAGGGCAGGGTCGCGCGTAGCGCCGAGTCCGATGTTGTGGGGGAAGACGGTCGCGCCGTACATGTTGCCGTCCCCGTGCACCGCGTCGATGCCGTAGAGCAGCGGGATGTGCAGGCGGGTGGCCAGGGCCGCCTGCTGGAAGCGGTCGACCATGTCGGCCCACGCAGTGGGGGTGTTCTGGGTGGGCGTGGAACCCCCGCCGGACAGGATGCTGCCCAGGTTCCCGCTGGTGATCAGGGTCGCGTCGTCGTAGACCCTTCCTCGCTCGGTCTGCGTCATCTGACCGACCTTTTCCGCCAGCGTCATCCGGGCGAGCAGGTCAGCCACCCGTTCGGTGACCGGGAGGTGGGCGTTCTCGTACGGCAGACCAGAGGTCGAGGCAACGGCCTTGCCGGCCTGGGTGGCTGCTGTCGCCGCTGTCCCTGGCACCGTGAAGGCGGTGGCCAAGCCCACTGCTGCCGCGACCGCAAGGAGCGATGCGGGACGGGATCGTCCGAGCCGGGACTGCCTGAGAGGGGGAGCCGTCATGCGATGTACCTCCGATGCGACACGGCTGAGCCGTGGACGCGTAGATCGGCGACAGTCCACGGTGACGTGGCGGTCGAGGTGTGCGTGACACGCAGGTGGCGACAGCGGGTAGCGGGTGGGTCAACCACCGTCAGCAGGCAACTGGCCCGCTGACGACGACCCTGCGTACATGAGGGACTCCCGTCATCGTCTGCCGTCGACGTCCATCCTCAGCGCCCGAACGCCGTCGAGGCAGGGTCGAAAGTCCCTACCTTGGGGCTTGCGACGGTCATACACGCTGCACACGGGACGGCCTTTTTGACGTACGTCGGAAAGGTCGCCAGAGTGGACAGGTGCCCAAAAACCTGCCGGTCCTCAACGTGAATAGTCCGGTGAGGTGCGCACCCCTTGCCGCCGGCACCATGACCATGGCCACGGCACTTCAGGTGGCCCTGCGGATGCGAGCCCTCGGCGAGCCGGTACGTGTCCGCCTGCTGTCGCTCGTCCTTGCCGCCGGCGACGGCGGGATCTGCACCCGCGACCTGGCCCCCGCCGTCGCACTGACCGAGAGCACCGTCAGCCACCACCTCGGCAAGCTCCGCGACGCCGGCCTCATCGAAGGCACCCGGGCCGGCATGAACGTCTACTACCGGCCGGTCCTGTCCTCGCTCGCCGCGCTGTGCCGCGTCATCGACCCGGAGTGCTGCTGATGGAAACCAGGAAGCTCGACTCCGCAGCGGTTCTCGCCGCCCTTGCCGAGCCACGTCGCGCCGACATGGTGCGCCTGCTCGAGCTTGGCTACCGGTCCCAGCGCAACCTGTCCGAGCAGCTCGACATGTCGCAGCCCCTGGTCTCCCATCACCTCAAGGTGCTGCGCGACGCCGGCCTCGTCACCTCGACCGTGTGTGAACGGGTGACTGTGTACATCCTGCGGCCTAGCTCGCTGTCCGCGCTGGCCCATCGTTTGCAGCTCATGGCGGACAACGCCGCCGAGATCGCCAAGATCAAGCCCTGTTAGGACACCGGCCCCCGGCACGGACGGAACGGCGGGTCAGCGACTCAGCACGATCCGCCGGATGGGGATGGCGATGCGGTGGCCGACCCACTTCGCCACCACCCGGCGGGCCACGGGCAGCCGGTCCGGTGCGACCTCAGGCAGGTAGAGCGCATCCAGCAGGAGGTCGGCGCGGGCGACCGAGTCGACGTCGAGCAGGAAGGCGCGGGCACTGTCCTCGACTACCCGAAGGCGTGCCACAGAAGGGAAGTCGGCCAGCTCGGCGTCGTTGGGATAGTTGATCCCGCGCACCCGCAGGGCGAGGGAGAGCCTGCCGTAACGCAGCAGGTCATCCAACGGGAGCGGTCCCTGTGCAGGCAGGGTCGCCACGACCACGCCCCCGGGGCGCAGGACCCGGGCGATCTCCTCCAAGGTCTCGCGCAGGGGCACCAGCATCAGAGCCATCGACACGACGACCGCATCGACGCAGGCGTCGGGCAGCGGCAGTCGCGTCGCGTCAGCCTGGACGACCGGGACGCCGCGGGCTGCCGCGCGCGCCAGCTCCGCCGCGGCCAGGTCCATCCCGACGTACCAGGTGGGGGTGAGGTGCTCACGCAGGGGGGCGCTGCCGCAGCACAGGTCAAGGATCCGTCCCCCGGCAGGCACCGCCTGCCCAGCCCAGGAGTAGGGCGTGTGGCCCTCCGCCTCGGCGAGGGCGAGCAGGTCCTCGGTGATGCCGGGCCGCTCCTCGTGGAAGCCCGCGACGTAACCGGCCCAGTCGGTCATGGGCTCAGCAGCTCGGGCTGAGCTGCGGGTAGCGGGGCGCAGACGGCGAGGCGGGTCACGGGCTAGCCGCCGAGGCGCGTCACGACGTGCTTGACCCGGGTGTAGTCCCGCAGGCTGTACGCCGACAGGTCGCTCCCCCAGCCGCTGCTCGCGTAGCCTCCGTGGGGCATCTCGCAGGCGAGCACCGAGTGGCAGTTGACCCAGACCGCCCCGAAGTCGAGCGCCTTTGCGCAGCGGGCAGCAGCGCTCGCCGAGGTCGTCCACACCGACGCCGCCAGGCCGTAGTCGGTGGCTGCCGCCGTACCGAGGGCTTCGGCCTCGTCGGCTACCCGCGTCACCGACACCACAGGACCGAAGACCTCCTCGCGCGCAAGCTCGTCCTCGGGCCGCACCCCGACGACGACCGTCGGGGGGTAGAAGAACCCGGCCCGGTCGAGCGGCGCGCCACCCGCGACGACCTCCGCATGCGCAGCACGACGGTCGACCAGCCCGGCGACCCTGGCCAGCTGGGTCGCGTTGTTGAGCGCTCCGTAGTAGCCGCCCTCGTCCGGACCGCCGGTCCGCATCGCCTGCGCGCCGGCGGCCAGCCGCTCGACGAGGGCGTCATGGATTCCTTGGGCAGCAATGACTTTTGTGGCTGCCGTGCACGACTGACCTGCGTTGTAGTAGCCGATGTCGAGGATCCCCTGGACCGTCAGGTCGAGGTCGGCGTCGTCGAGGACGACCACCGGGGCCTTCCCTCCGAGCTCGAGGTGCAGCCGCTTGAGCCCGACGGCCGAGGCTGCGACGACCTCGCGGCCGGCACGCACTGACCCAGTCAAAGCGACCATCGCCGGCACCGGGTGGCGGACCATCGCCTCACCAGTGCCGCGGTCGCCGCAGACGACATTCAGGACGCCGGGAGGCAGGTGCTCGGCAGCGAGCTCGGCCAGCATGAGCGGCGTGACCGGGGTCGTCTCGGCGCTCTTGAGGACCACGGTGTTGCCCGCAGCCACGGCGGGGGCCCACTTCCAGGTGGCCATCATGAGCGGGTAGTTCCAGGGCGTAATCTGGGCGACCACCCCGACCGGTTCGCGGCGCATCACGCTGGTGAAGCCGACGACGTACTCCCCGCTCGCGATGCCCTCCGGAGCCCTCGACTGCCCCGCTGCGGACCGGATCACGTCGAGGACGTGCGGCATCTCGGCCCGCATCGCGTCCCGGGGCTTGCCGGTGTTGCGGCACTCGGCGTCGACGAACTCCTCGGCCCGGTCCTCCAGGGCCTGCGCCAGCCGGAGCAGGGCCAGCATCCGCGCCGAGGGCGGGGTGTCCCGCCAGCCGGGGAAGGCAGCGGCAGCAGCCGCGAAGGCCGCGTCGAGGTCCGCCGTGCCCGCCACCGGAGCGACGTCGTAACCCAGCCCGGTGGCAGGGTCGAGGATCTCGGTGGTCTGAGCAGCGAGAGGGGACCGGCGGGCGCCGCCGTAGAAGTGATGAAGCACGAAGCCGACTCTAGGTCAGGGCCCGCAGGGCCTGCTTGTCGGTCTTGCCCACAGCGTTGCGCGGAAGGGCCTCGACCACCTCGACGACCTTGGGCGCGGCATAGTCGGCCATCCCCTCCCGGACCCACACCCGCACCTCGGCGGGAGTTACGGGCGCACGCACGACGAGGTAGGCCGCGATGGCCTCTCCCCCCAGGACGTCGGGGATCCCGACGACGGCCGCGTCCTCGATCAGAGGATGTCGTCGAAGGAGCTCCTCGAGCTCTGCGGAGAACACCTTCGTGCCACCTCGGTTGATCATGTCCTTGCTGCGGTCCAGGACCGTCACGAAGCCGTGCTCGCAGACCCGGACGATGTCGCCGGTGTCGAACCAGCCGTCGACGATCGCCGCGGCGGTGGCCTCCGCGTCTCCCGCGTAGCCCGTCGTCACCAGCGAGCCACGCAGCCAGAGTTCCCCTGCCTCGCCCTGCCTGCAGGGCTTTCCGCTCTCGTCGCGGACCTCGGCCTCCATGCAGTCGAGCGGCCTACCGACCGTCCCCGCATGCTCGGCGAAGTCCTGATCGTGCAGGATGCAGCCCGGCGAGTGCGTCTCGGACAAGCCGTAGACGTCGTGCAGGCGCACGCCTGGCAGGGCCGACCGAAGCCCGTCCTGCAGGTCCAGCGGGAACGGCGCGCCGCCGGCAGCGACCCGGGACAACCGCGAGAGGTCGTCCAGTCCGGCCCGCAGTGCGAGCCGCCACCAGCTCGGTACGGCATAGGCCCAGGTGACGCCCTCCCGCCGCAGCAGCTCGACGTACTCGCGGGGGCTTTGCGAGTCGACGAGCACCAGCCGCGCCCCGGCGAGCATCGCAGGGAGCACGTGCGCATGCATCGCCGAGATGTAGTACATCGGGAACAGCACGGCCGTGACGTCCTCGGGCCCGAGTAACAGCACCCGCTGGTAGCTCATCCCGGAGTGCACGGAGGCGCGATGCACGACCTGGGACGCCTTCGGCCGCCCCGTGGTCCCCGACGTGAAGACCACCTGGTACGTCGCCTCCTCCGCCAGGCCGGACGGGCCTGCGGCCCAGGACCGCTCGGGTGCCTCCCGCAGGACGTCCCCCAGCGGCTCGGCACCATCGAGCTGGTCGAGGAAGGGTCCGGACGCGAGCCGCAGCCGGGTCTGCATGTGCTCGACCATGTAGGCCCACTGGGGCGGCGCGAGCCGAGTGTTCAGGCCCACCATGACAAGGCTGGCCCGTGCGCAAGCGAACAGCAGGACAGCGAGGTCCAGGGTGTTGCCGCTCGCTACAGCGACGGCCTCACCGGGGCCAAGACCCCGGGCGCGTAGGGAGTCCGCCGCGCGTTCGACCCGGTCGGCGAACTGCTGCCAGCTCAGGTGCACGTCGCCCTCCGTCCAGCCCGGGCGGTCTGCGTGGAGCCGCACCGCCCGGTCCAGGGCGTCGATCACGGTCGCCGGACGTCGGGCATAGGACAGGGCCGGCGCGCCCAGCCACTGCTCGGTCACCACCGGGTCGCCGGGCCGGTCGTCGAGGTCGTGGGGCACAGCCATGCCGAGGCAGTCTGCCAGGTCGAGCCTGTCTTCGGTGGTGGCCACCGAGAGGTCAGGCGACGACCAGGTTCGCTTTCATGTTGCCGTGGAAGTCACAGGTGATCGCGTATGTGCCTGGCTTGGCGGGCGCGGTGAGGGTGGCCGTGGCGCCGGGTTGGACGACGAGGCCCGGGCTGCCTTTGAGCGTCACCGTGTGCGCGGTGTCGTCGGCGTTCTTGACCATGACGGTGCTGCCGGCTTTGACCGAGGCGGGCACGGTGTACGCGAAGTTCTTGATGGTGATCACAGCAGCCGAGGCGCTGGCTGGTGCCTTCGTGGCGGTTGCCGGTGCGCTGCCAGGTGTGCTGGTGGTGGCCGCTGTCGGGCTGCTCGCCGCGGGTGTGCTGGCGGTCTTGGTGCCGGAGCACCCGGCCAGCAAGGTGGCCGCGGCGAGGGGGAGCAGGAGCGAGCTGAGCTGGCGGGGGGTCATGGGGGGCCTTTCGGTGAGGGGTTCAGAGCAGGTGCGCGAAGGCGACCACGTTGTCGAGATAGTGACCGGTTTTTCTGTCAAAGCCGCCGCCGCAGGTGATCAGCCGGAGCTCGGCACGTTGAGTGGTGTCGCCGTAGACCGTGTTCGTCGGAAAGCGGTCTTTGGGATAGCGGGCGACCATGTCCACCGAGAAGCGCGCTGTACTGCCGTCGGCGCGCCTGACGTTGACCGTCGCCCCAGGGCGCAGCGCCCCGAGTTTGTAGAAGATCCCTGGGCCGTTGGCGCTGTCGACGTGTCCGACGATGACCGCAGGTCCGAACTGGCCAGGGGCCGGTCCGTCGGTGTACCAGCCGGCCTTGCCGAAGTCTGTGGGTACCTGCAGGCTGCCGTCTGCCTGTTTGCCGAGGGTAACGAGCGTTTTGGCATCCACCCCGATCGAGGCGATGGCGATGGCGACCGGACGCGACCGGCTCAAGAACTTGGCCGACAAGCCGACGGCGTCCCGGGCCCTCCCCGACGTGAGCGCGGACGTGGGGCTGGGGGTACTAGCCGAAGCCGAGACCGGCGGCTGCGGCGGACCGGCACTGGGCTGTAGACCCACGATGACCGCGGCCGTGCCGGCGACCCCGAGCGCGACCGTCACGGCCGCCGCGGCAAGTACACCGCGACGGCCGTGTGGGTGAGAGGTGGTGCTCACTAGCTCCGGGCGCGGCGGGCAGCGAAAGCACCCGTGCCGGCTGCGGCGAGCAGGCCGACGCCACCCAGGGCGAGCAGGCCCTCGTTCTGGGTCGGGGCGGTGCCACCGGCGCCGGTGGCTGCGCCACCGGACGGGGAGGCGGACAGAACGCCGCAGATCGCCGGGTCAGTGGCGGAGGCCGGCAGCGCCGGGTTGAGGTCGCTCTTGGCCTGCGCCCGGGCACCGGTGTAAGAGACGCCGTGTACGACGACGACAGCCTGACCCTTCTGGATGGCGGTCGCGATCTCAGGAGCAACCGTCACTCCGCCGCGCATGTACTGGATGCTGGGGCCGGAACCGAAGCGGTCCACAGCGAGCCCGCTCGTCGGGCTGGTGTCACCGGTCTTAGTCAGCGACACGACGACCGCACCGTAAGCCGGGGCGCCCTCGGTCGTACTCAGGCGACCATCGCTGTCCTTCTCGTCGGACAAGGCCGGGCACTCGTGACGAGCACTCGCACCGAAGTGGATGTGTGCGGCGTGCGGACCGGCCGCGAGGCCGGAGGCGGCCAGCGTGAACTCGATCGTGTTGCCGGTCACGGTGACCATTGCCGTGCCGCTTCCGGTGGATCCGTTCACGACAACAGGTGTGAGGTTGGCCGACGCACTGCCATCGGCATACGCGGTGCCAACACCGATGAAGGGGAGGGCGAGGGGAAGGGCGAGAACGAGCGGGGCAAGTCTCATCGAGCGGCGCATCTGTGCTCCAAATTGGTGACGTGACAGCCGCTTCAGGCGGCCGTACTAGTGGTTCTTCGCACCTACCCCATGTTGCGGTTCATAAGCGCGGACGAATCAACGTCATGAGTACGCGGACGTGCGACCTCGACCTGGTAGTGAGAGCGGAGGGTGTGGGGTTCGAACCCACGAGACGGGATCAACCGCCTGGCCGCTTTCAAGGCGGCTGCACTAGTCCACTATGCGAACCCTCCAGGCCCCTGCCACACCGGTGCCCTCGAAGAAGGGGTCGGAACGTTCAGGGGGTGGAGCACGACACTACTTTCTGCAGCCCGGTGAGCGCGACGACGTACCCCGAAAAGGGGCGGGCGGGGTTGGACTAGGGAGATCCAGGACGATCCGCACGCCACCACGACGACCTTCACACCCTGCGCCTGGCTCACGCAGTACTCGCCGCCTCGGAACCCGATGCCGCCACCGGTGTTGATGCTCACCTGCGTGCGACCACGGTTGGCGGGCACTTGCCCGAAGGTGACGACGAACCCGTCCTTGACGATGCCGATCGGACCGCTGGACGTGCGCACGGGGATGCGCGCATCGTTGTTGGAGGTAACCAGCACCACATGACCGAAACGGCCCAGACCTAGGCCGATGCACTGGGCAACATCGACGGTGAACTTCGGCCCCTGCCCGGAGGCTGCGGGCAGACCCACAACTGCCGAGTCGACGACGTAAGCCGTGTCTGATGTCCGCAGGTCACGCGACTGAGACTCCAACATGGCGGAGTAGACGTCGACAACGCGCTGACCCCACGCGGTACAGCGTGCCGATGTGCTGGGAGAGGGCTTGATGGTCGAGGTGGCGTCGAGCCCACGGGCACTTGGCCGGGCGGCGGAACAGCCAGACATCAAGATCACCGAGATCATCACGGCCATGCGTCGTCGCACCACATCGTCACCACCGTTCGTCGAGGCACGTAGGACGCAGCAAGACGCTCGATGGTTACCGACCAGCAGCGCCCACGCTCCAGGTGGAAGCTTCCGCTCAAGACCGCCGCCGTCGACCTCTGGGCCAGCCCCTCCCCGTGGGAGTGAGCCCCACCGCGTGGGAGGCTTTCCGGCGTGACCTTGACCCGTTCGGCTGCGGCCGTCGCCGCCGGCTACCTACTGGGGACGGTCCCCTCGGCTGACCTCGCGGGCCGGGTCGTCGGGGTGAGCGTCCGCACCGCCGGCACCGGCAACCCCGGAGCCATCAACACCTCCGTGCTGCTGGGCAAGCGGTGGGGTACGGCGGTCGCAGGCGTCGATGTGGCAAAGGGCTGTACCGCGGGACTTCTCGGCCGGCAGGTAAGCCCTACAACGGCGTACGCAGCCGCAACAGCTGCGGTCGTGGGTCACGTCTTCCCGCTCTGGTCGAGGTTCCAGGGTGGTAAGGGCGTCGCGACCTCGTTCGGCGCGGTGC
Organism: Frankiales bacterium; assembly: GCA_025352005.1. Taxonomy (GTDB): domain Bacteria; phylum Actinomycetota; class Actinomycetes; order Mycobacteriales; family SCTD01; genus RYN-111. The sequence goes on along the minus strand of JANXUE010000077.1, from coordinate 3,504 downwards.
TGGGGGTCTTTCCGGCGTACGCGGTGCCAGATCTGCTGGTGGCCGGGGCTGCGGCCCGGCTCACGAAACAACCGCGCCGCGCCAACGACATCTCCAGTGCGGTGTGGACCGGCGCGGCGCTGCTCTGGTGGGCCAAGCGCCTGCCGAACCTCTGGGGCCCCGCGCCTACCCTCGCGCTCCCGCTGCACGCAGCCGCCACCGGCGCCCTGATCAGCTGGCGCTTCCGGCAGCCGGAGCGGGTCACCGGTGGCGTACGTCTAGGGGACCCGGTGTGACCGACCGGATGCCGCTGCCCGGATCGCTGTCCATCGGTCGCGGCTGCTTCGCCTGCGGCCTCGACAACGACCGAGGACTGCACATCCCCTATGAAAAGGTCGGCAATCACATCGAGGCGGTCTTCACCCTCGGCGAGGAGTTCTCCGGCGCCCCCGCCTTCGTGCACGGTGGTGTGGTCATGACCGTGCTCGATGAGGGCATGGCCTGGGCCACGATCGCGCTGCGCTCCCGATTCGCCGTCACCACGGAGTTCTCGTCGGTCTTCAAGCGCCCGGTGCTGGTCGGGCAGCCGCACACGATGGTCGCCGAGTGCGGGCAGCTCGAGCCGGACGGCCGCACCCTGCGCGTGACGGCCAGCATCACCCGCGCCGACGGCAAGCTGTGCACGCAGGCGAGCGCCCACTACTACGCGATGACGGTCGAGGAGACCGCGGCCTCGGCCGGTATCCCCGAGCTGCCCCAGGAGGTGCTGCGGGCCTTCGGCTTCGCCGACGGCTCGTGACCTGGGCCGTCATCGGTGCCGGCTACACCGGGATCGCCATGACCGCAGCCCTTCTCGACGCGGGCCTGGACGTCGAGCTGCTCGACCGGCGGCCGGTCGTCGGGGGGCTCTGGGTCGACGGGACCTACGACTCGGTCCGCCTCATCACCAGCCGCAAGGTCACCGCCTTCGACGGCCGCCCGCTCCCAGACGGGCCGACGTTCCCCACCGGCCCGGAGCTGCTCGCCTACCTCACAGCGACAGCGGCAAGCACCGGGGTGCTCGACCGTTTCCGAGGGCAGAACCAGGTCCTTTCGGTCAGCCCCGAGAGCGGCGGCTGGGCGGTGACGACCGCCACCAACCACACGTCGTACGACGGGGTGGTGCTGGCGACGGGCCTGTTCCAGGTGCCTCGGATCCCCCTGCTACCTGGCGTTCTGAACATCCCGCAGCTGCACACGTCGGCCTACCGGCACCCGGGGCAGCTCGGTGACGACGTCCTGGTCGTGGGGCTCGGCAACGCCGGGGCGGACGTCGCTCAGGATGCCGTCGCCGCCGGCAAGCGGGTCACCCTCGCGGTCAACCGTGGCCGGCACGTCGTTCCCCGCAGGGTCCTGGGCTCCCCCATCATCGAGATGCGCCGCCCCGCGCTGCTGCCCGAGCTCCCGATGCGGCTTGGGCTCGATGCCTTGGTGCGCCTGAGCTCGTGGCGCTCCGGCGCCCTGCCCTCGCCGCGGCACCTGGTCCTGGCCGAGTCCCCGGTGGTGCACTCGGCCCTGCTCCCGCTGGTCGCCTCGCGCATGGTCACCGTCCGGACGGCCGTGAAGGCACTGTGCGGTGACGAGGTGGCCTTCAGCGATGGGAGCACCGAGGCCTTCGACACCGTGGTGTGGGCCACCGGTTACGACTACGACCTGCCGGTCGACCGTGTCCACCTCGACGCAGGCCGAGGGGGCTACCGGTCAACCCCGCCGAGGCTGGTCGGAGGTGCCTGGTCGCCGGTCTCTCGCGGGTTGGCCGCCGTCGGCCACCGGGAGCCGCGCGGTGGTCGTGGGCCCTACCTGTCGGCGCTCGCCGGACTGGTCGCGGCGGGGGCCCGCGCGCAGGCCTGGGTGGACGAACCGGTCGGCCGGCGCCTTGCCGACACGATGGGTCCGACGGCTACGGTCTTCGTGGACAACGCCCCGGAGATCCGGGGCCTGCGCCTGCTGACGGCGGCAGCCAACCGGCTCTGAGGCCCGCCGGCGCGGTGGCACGTGGGTCAGGCAGGATGAAAGACGCAGCCGACGGTACCCAGCCCCACGTGCACAGCGACCGATGGGCCCATGTCGTAGCGGACCAGCTGCTCCACGTCGCAGGCTTCGCGCAGTCCGCCCTCGAGGGCATCGGCAAGGGTGGCTGCACCCAGATGACCGACGCCGATGCGGAGCCGCACACCCGCGGACTGCTCCCGCACGTATCCGACGAGGGCCTTCACCGCCCCGTCGACGTCACCGACCCGACCGACCGGCGTCATCCCACCCTGGACCAGGGCCAGTACAGGGATCGCCAGGTCGGCCGCAGTCTGCGCCAGCCGACCTCCGCCGACGGCCAGCGCGAGGGTGCCCACGACGAAGACGTTGCCCATCGACTGCGCCGTACGCCGGGCGGCGTCGGCTGCTGCGAGGACGTCACCACCCGCGGCGAGCACCTCGCCGGCAGCCCATACGCACAACGCCACCGGGAAGCTCGCCGACCCGGTGTCGATGACCTCGACGGGGACCCGGGCCATCGACGCGGCCAGCCGTGCGGTGTTGGCGACCCCGGAGATGTCCCCTCCGGCATGGATCGACAGGACCTGCGTCGCCCCCTCGTCCGCGGCCCGCTCGTAGGCCGCGAGGACCTGTCCGGGGCTCGGGGTCGACGACCCCACGGCGGCGCCGCGCTCCAGGGCCGCGGTGATCCCGGCCAGGTCGAGGTCGACTCCCTCGAGGTGCGCAACCCCATCGACCACCACGGTCATCGGTACGACGAGGACGCCGTACTGCTGTTGCAGGGCAACGGAAAGCTGGCTGTTGGAGTCGGTGACGAGGCAGATCACGACGCGCGGGCTGGACGGGGCTTGCGGTCCCCGAAACCGAAGAGCTGCCCGGCAGCCTGCTGCACCGCCATGGACCAGGTCGGGTAGGAGTGCGAGGTCTGCGCGAGCCTCCCGACCAGCAGTCCGGAGCGCATGACCAGGGCCACCTCGGCCATCATCTCCCCGGCCCGCTCCGCCACGATGGTGGCACCGAGCACCCGGCCCCCGCCGATATTGCGGGTCAGCGGCTTCGGACCGACGATGAGTTTCACGAAGCCCTCGGTGCGGCCCGAGGTGCGCGCCCGGTCGAGTTCGGACATCGGCAGCTCCACGACCCGGGCGTCCTTGTGCTGCTCGGCGGCCTGGGCCTCGGTGAGCCCGATGCGGGCGACCTCGGGGTCGGTGAACGTCACCCACGGCACGGCGGATTCGGCGAACTTCAACGGCTTGCGGGTCAGCGCGCTGGTCGCCGCGATCCGGCCCATCTCGTCGGCGGCGTGGGTGAAGGGCAGTCGGCCGGTCACATCACCCGCGGCATAGACGTTCTTGACGGAGGTGCGCATGCGGAGGTCGACCTGCACACCGCCCTGTTTGGTCAGGGCCAGTCCGAGCGGCTCGAGCCCGGCGGCCGACGGTGTGCGGCCGACGGCGACCAGCAGGTGGCTGGCCTCGAACGAGCCCTTGTCAG
>JANXUE010000062.1 GCA_025352005.1 Frankiales bacterium | reverse complement strand
GTCGAGGCGCTTCTCGTCGGAGTGGTCGGTGGCATCGTGGGGCTCGGCGTCGCCGCGGCGATCGGCCGGTTTGCTTTCGGGGCATGGGGTTTCGGGGCCTCCACCACGAGTGCGTTGAGCTGGACCGTCGGCGCGTTCGTCGTGGGTCTGCTCATCGCGGTGATCGCCGTCCTGGTCCCCACGGTGCGGGACTTCCGAGAGAGCACAGTGACGGGTGCCCGAGCGCGGGTGCACCGGGAACAGGCACCTCGCTGGATGCGCTTCGGCCTCGACATCGTCATGCTCGTCGGTGCCGCCGTGATGTTCTCGATCACCAGCCAGGCCGGCTACAGCCTCGTGCTCGCCCCGGAAGGGGTCGCTACGATCTCGGTCAGCTACTGGGCGTTCCTCGGCCCTGCGCTGCTGTGGATCGGCGTCGCCCTGCTGGCCTGGCGCATCGCCTACGTCATCCTGGGCCGTGGTCGACCACTGGTCGCCCGCGCGATCCGGCCGCTGACCGGCAACTTGTCCTCGACGGCCGCCGCCGGGCTCTCCCGTCAGCGGACCATCGTGGCGCGCGCCGTCGTCCTGGTCGCGCTCGCAGTCTCCTTCGCCGCCTCGACGGCCACCTTCAACGCCACCTACAAGGCGCAGGCGGAGGTCGACGCTCGACTCACCAACGGCGCCGACATCGCGGTGACCCAGTCCCCAGGCTCCAACGTGGGACCGGACGCCGCGGCCGCCATCGCGTCGGTCCCCGGTGTGATCAGTGTGGAACCGCTGCAGCACCGCTTCGCCTACGTCGGCGCCGATCTGCAGGATCTCTACGGAGTCCGGCCGGCAACGATCGCGGCCGCGACATCACTGCAGGACGCGTACTTCCAGGGCGGGACAGCTGCTGAGCTCATCGGCCGCCTCGCGGCGCAGCCCGACGCGATCCTGGTCAGCGACGAGACGGTCAAGGACTTCCAGCTCGCGCCCGGCGACCTCATCCGGCTTCGGCTGCAGGACGGGCAGACCAAGAAGTTCATCACCGTGCCGTTCCATTACGCCGGCATCGCCAAGGAGTTCCCGACCGCACCGCACGACAGTTTCTTCATCGCCAACGCCGACTACATCGCGAAGGCCACGGGAAGCTTCGCGGTCGGAGCGTTCCTCGTCGACACCGGTGGGCAGAACACCGCGGCCGTCGCGACCGCCCTCCGAGACAAGCTGGGGGCTGCCGCGCGAGTGAGCGACATCGGATCGACGCGCTCGGCGATCGGGTCCAGCCTGACCTCAGTTGACCTCGCTGGTCTCACCGGCGTCGAGCTCGGTTTCGCGCTCGTCCTGGCAGCGGCCGCTGGAGGCCTTGTCCTGGCGCTCGGGCTCGCCGAACGCCGTCGCACGTTCGCGATCGCCAGCGTGCTGGGTGCGACGGGACGGCAACTGCGTGGGCTCGTCCTCAGCGAGGCGGTGATCGTGGTCGTCGGGGGGATCCTCGCCGGGGCCGTGAGCGGATGGTTGCTCTCGCAGATGCTCGTGACCGTGCTCACCGGCGTCTTCGACCCGCCGCCGGAGAAGCTGTCGGTGCCGTGGCCGTATCTGGCGACGACGGTGCTCGTGGCGGCGCTTGCCATCGGTGCGGCCGCCCTCCTGGCTGCTCAGCGGTCGCGCCGCCCGGCGGTGGAGGCGCTGCGCGGACTCTGATCCCTCACGGCCCCGCAGGAGGGTCGAGGCGGTAGCCGTGCCCGCGCAGTGTCGTCACTGCCGGGAGCCCGGCTACCGCCTCGGCGCCTGCGAGGGCTGCCGCGTCGGAGAGCTTGCGCCGCAACGCGACCATGTGGACGTCGAGGGTCTTGGTCGAGCCGAACCAGTGCTCGTCCCACACGTCGCTCATCAGCGTCTCGCGGCTCACCGCTACCCCGGCGTCGGTCGCGAGGCGGAGCAGCAGATCAAGCTCACGCGCACGTAGCCCCACCTCCACCCCGGAGACGTGAACCCGACGCGAGGCGACGTCAATGATCAGCGAGCCCAGCTGGAGTTCCGCGGGCTGCTCGGGCACCGACAGCGCAGTGTCGGACCGCCGCAGGTGGGCGCGAATACGCGCCAGCACCTCGCTGACCTTGAACGGCTTGGTGAGGTAGTCGTCAGCGCCGGCGTCCAACCCTGAGATCACGTCCATCTCGTCCTGGCGCGCAGTCAGGATCACGATCACCGCCGCCGGCAGGCAGCTCCTGAGCTCGCGGCACACGTCGATGCCATCGCGATCGGGCAGACCCAGATCAAGGAGCACCAGGTCGGCCCCGCTATCGCGGGCCTCGATCAGGCCGCTGCCGCCGGTGCGCTGCCAACTGACCTGGTACCCGCTCGCGCTCAGAGCCGAATCGAGCGCCGCACCGATGGTGTCGTCGTCCTCGATCACCAGGATGCGGGCCACGAGTCCAGCCTACGAGCCATCGATGCCGACCGGGTGCCGCGACCCGGGTCCGTGGCGCGGCTGCGGGCACCATCCCGGCGCCTCAACGCATGATGCCCGTGTGCCCGAGGGAGTAGCGCCCGGGCTGCGGCCAGACGGTGAGGCCGTGCGGCTGGACCCCGACCTTGATCCGGGCCTTCAGCGCACCCGTCGATGTGCTGATGGCGTAGACCTCGCTGTCATAGCGACCGGCGAGCCACAGGGTGGTGCCGTCGGGTGACAGGTTGCCCATGTCGGGGCTGGCTCCACCCGGGATCTTCCATCGCGTGATGACGGTGTCGTCGGCGAAGCGCACTACGGAGATCGATCCGTCGCCGCGGTTGGACACGAAGAGGCGGGTCGCGTCGCGCGAAACATACAAGCCGTGCGCGCCGGCACCGGTCTTCAACAGTCGCTTGCGTCGGGGGCCGCTGGCGGTGACGTCGTAGATCCAGACGCCGTTGCTCATCATGTCGGCCACGTAGAAGCGCGTGCCGTCGGGGCTGAGCTTCACGTCCTGCGGCATCGCTCCGCTGGGGAGCGGAAGCACTCGGCGCACCTTCTGCGCGGCAGTGTCGACCCAGAGCAGCTCGGCGGAGAACTCGCACGACACCAGGAAATAGCGACCGTCGGCGGTCCAATCGGCATGGTTCACCCCTGCACACGGAACCGGGACGCTGTTCTGCATGGCCATCGTGTGCGGGTCACGGAAGTCGAGTCGCCGCAGCTTGCTGGCCATCACGACGGCGTGCCGGCCGTCCGGGGTGAAGTACAGGTTGTACGGGTCTGCGACGGCGACGGGGCGACCTGATCGACCAGTGCGGGGATCGATGGGTGTGAGGCTGTTGCCCAGGTCGTTGTTGACCCACAGGGTGCGCAGGTCGTAGGCGGGGACCACGTGTTGGGGCTGATGACCGACGCGGAACGTCCCGGTCACCTTGTAGGTGAGGGGGTCGATCACTGTGACTGAGTCGGATCCGCTGTTGGGGACGTAGACGCGGTAGAGATCCTGCGTCACAGCAGGGGACAGCCGGTTGGGCGCGTCGGCGGCGTAGACGTTGCTCTGGTCGAGGAGGGGAGGCATCCCCGGCAGTGGGGCCGGACTCGTCGATGGAGCAGCTGTGGGTGACGTCGGGGGAGGGCTCGTCGGGGGAGTGCTCGTGGGGCGGCCAGCAGACGCCGAGGTGGTGGCCGGCGGGGTGCCCGCAGCGACGGGTGCAGCCGTGCCGGGCGTCGAGCATCCGACGACGGTCAGCAGCGCGACGGCACACAAGGCGATGGGTGCGATGGGGTGGTGACCCGCGGCCATCACGGTGCGACTCCGGTGAGCAGGTGTGACACGGTCACGGCCGACAGGCCACGCCGGTGCAGTCCCGCCAGGATCCGGGGCATCGCCGCAACGGTGCCGGGGTGCCCGAGATGCAGGCTCACGATGGACCCGGCTCGTGCCTGTGACAGCACCCGCGACACGACGACAGCCGGGTCGGGATCGGTGTAGTCGCGAGGATCGACGTCGTAGGCGAGGCTCGAGGCATAGCCCGCTCGTTCGGCCGCGGCCAGGATGGCTGGCGTTGCGTGTGGGGTGCCCGATGGTCGGAACCAGGTCGGGGTGGTGACGTGCTTGTGGACCTGCTGCTGGCCGCCGAGGATCTCGGCGTAGGCGGTGGCTTCGTCCATGAGTCGCATCGGTTTGTGGTGCAGTGTGTGGTTGCCCAGTTCGTGCCCTCCGCGGAGCACGCGGTCCCTCATCGCGGGATACGCCTGCAGCCATGTGCCGACGGCGAGCACGGTGACGGCTGCACCCGCCTGCTCGACCGCGACGAGTACCTGAGAGGCGATGCGGGGGTCGCCGGCGCCGTGGAAGGTGAGCGCCACGGACTGGACCGTGCGCGGGCCGTGGCCGATCTCATTCGTGCGGCCGATCGTGGTGCCCGGTGAGGGGGTCGGATCCGCGGGGCGGGAGCTCGGGCTCGCCTGCGCGGTCGCCGACGTACTGGTGTTCTCGTCCGGCGACCGGGACGTTTCGCTGCTTCGCGCGAAGGGCTGCCCGGTACTGCAGGCGCTCAGGGCGACCGTGGCGCTGAGGACCAGGAGGGAGCGTCGAGTGATGGTCGCGCTCGTCGTGGTCACGGACTGTGCGTCATCGCCCGGTCGCGGAGAGGCGGGCGGGCCAGGTTGGACGACTTGGGCGGGTTTGCGTCCCGAGGTGGGCATCGAGGTCATCGGCTCTCCTGGGATCGGTTCGGCCATCTGGCCCCAAGGTCGAGTCGCTGCCGACGATGGCGTCGTGGGTGAGGATCCCCGATGACGGACCGTGCTTGGGTTCCGACGGTAGCCAGGCGCAGGTTAGGAACTGGCAAAGCGGTGTGTGGGTGAACGTGCCGGACGGGACGTCGCCTGGTGGC
>JANXUE010000038.1 GCA_025352005.1 Frankiales bacterium | reverse complement strand
TGTCCGCGGTGTTCGACCTCAAGGCCGCCACCGGGGCGCCGCTGCCGCCGAGCGGCTACCGGCTGTACCTGAGCGGGTCATCGGGCACCAGCAAAGCCGTGACCTGGAACGCGCCCTTCGACATCACCACCACGGCCAGCTCTCCGCCACCGCCCGGCACCCCGACGACCCCGACCCCGGCCCGCTACACACCCCTTTCACCATTCCGCGTGCTCGACACCCGCACCGGCCTCGGCAGCGCCGACGGACCGCACCGGCTCCTGAGGGACGGGCGGGTCGAGGTCAAGGTGTTGGGAGTCGGTGGGGTCCCGTCCTCCGGCGTTGCCGCCGTGGCCGTCAACCTGACGGGCGTATCCAGCGACGGACCGGACTATCTCAGCGCCTACGCCACCGATAGCCCGTACGAGCTCATGCGCGACGTGCAGACCCGTACCGGTGAAAGCCGGACTTCGCTGGTGGTCACGCGCGTGGGGACCGACGGACACGTCAGCGTCGTCAACGGGCTCCGGCCGGCGCACGCCACGCTGGACATCGTGGGTTACTTCCCGACGACCGGCGGTTCGTCGTACACGCCGTTGCGGCCGGTGCGGGTGCTGGACACCAGGGCGAAGAAGACGCCGCTCGCCGGAGCTCAGGTCCGCCTCGTGCAAGTCGCCGGGGTGGGTGGCGTCCCCGCTGATGCCACCGGGGTCGTCGCCAACGTCACCGTCGTGCAGCCGAAGCTGAGGGGCTACCTCATGGCCTACCGCGCGGGGAGCACCCGGCCCGGTGCGGCGAGCGTGAGCTACGGCGCGGGGCAGGTGGTGGCGAACCGCGTCATGTCGGCGCTCGGCAGCGGGAAGCTGGCGTTGTGGCCCCGCTTCGGACCGGTGGACGTGGCGGTCGATGTGGTCGGCTACTACCGGCCCGGCGGCGGCACGACCTACGCGGCGTTGCTCGAGCACGTGCGCTTGCTCGACACGCGGGCAGCGATCGGAGTGCCGACCCACACGTTCGTACCGGCCGGCTCGACGACCAAGGTGCAGCTGGCGGGGCGCGGCGGGGTCCCGGCCGACGCGGCCGCGGTGGCCCTCGTTCTGACCACCAACGGCGCGTTGGTGGGCGGCCACGTCGTGACCTGGTCGGGCAAGGGTCCGGTGCCGTACGCCTCCGACGTTAACGAGGTGCCCGGGTTGGTGGACGCGAACCTCGTCGTGGTCCAGCTGGGCTCCGGGAGCATGAGCGTCTTCAGCTCACAAGCCTCACACCTGTACGCCGACGTCGTCGGTTACTGGCGCTGAGCGCCTCTCGGGCCGCCTCTGTGACACGTCCCGGCGGGGCCGTCGTACCGGCGTCGCGTCGGCACCCCGGGGGTGGTTGCCGCAGTAACCTGCGGCAGTGACTTCTGCCCCGCGCGCCCTCATCACCGGCATCACCGGTCAGGACGGGCTCTACTTAGCCGAGCTCCTGCTGACCAAGGGCTACGACGTGTTCGGCTTGATCCGAGGCCAGAACAACCCGAAGTACGAACTGGTGCAGTCGACCGTCCCCGGCGTGCAGCTGCTCACCGGCGACCTCACCGACCTGTCGTCGCTTATGCGGGCCCTTGACGCCTCGCAGCCGACCGAGGTCTACAACCTCGGGGCGATCTCCTTCGTGGCCTACTCGTGGGAAAACGCGCACGTCACGACCGAGGTCACGGCCAAGGGGGTGCTCAACATCCTGGAGGCGACCCGGCTGCACTGTGGCTCCACCCCCGCGGCCGTCCGGTTCTACCAAGCGTCCAGCTCGGAGATGTTCGGCAAGGTGCAGCAGGTTCCGCAGCGCGAGCAGACGCTGCTCTGGCCGCGATCGCCGTACGGTGTCGCCAAGGTCTTCGGGCACTACATGACCATCAACTACCGCGAGTCCTACGGGATGCACGCTTCCAGTGGCATCCTGTTCAACCACGAGAGCCCGCGGCGCGGGCCGGAGTTCGTCACCCGCAAGGTCAGCCAGGCGGTGGCCCGCATCTCCCTCGGTCTCCAGGACCGGCTGGCCATGGGGAACCTGGAGGCGCGTCGCGACTGGGGCTTCGCGGGGGACTACGTCGAGGCGATGTGGCGGATGCTGCAGCAGGCTGCCGCCGATGACTACGTGGTGTCGACCGGGCAGACCCACACGATCCGCGAGCTGCTGGACGTCGCCTTCGCCCGCGTGGGGATAGACGACTGGTCCGGCTACGTCGACCAGGACCAACAGTTCGTGCGCCCGGCCGAGGTGGACCTGCTCATCGGTGACGCCAGCAAGGCGGCTGAGGTCCTTGGCTGGAAGCCGACGGTGGGCTTCACCGAGCTCGTGAACATGATGGTCGACAGCGACCTGCAGGCCCAGCAGAACCTTGCCGGCCGCTAGGGGGATGGTCTACGCCGTCTGGTGCCACGCCGGGTAGCGTGCGCAAGCGCACCGCCCGAGCCGAAAGGACCGCAGGATGGCCCGCCAACGCGAAGCCCAGCTCGCCTACTCCGAGCTGAAAGACCAGATGACCGACGAGTCGAGTCGGCGTCGCAAGGCTCAAAAGATCACTGCGGTGCTGCGTCACTTCTTCGGCCGCGAGGACCTCGAGGGCCTGAAGGTGGTCGACCTGGGCTGTTCCACCGGTTACATCGCGGACGAGCTGGCGGAGCTCGGCGCGAAGGTGGTCGGCGTCGACATCGACGTACCGGGGCTCGCGCAGGCGCAGCAGAAGTTCGGTGAACGCGTCGCCTTCTTGTGCTCGGACGGCGAGAAGCTGCCCTTCCCGGACGGCACTGTCGACCTGGTCATCTTCAACCACATCTATGAGCACGTCATCGACGCCGACAAGGTGATGTCGGAGATCCAGCGCATCCTGACGCCTGAGGGTGCGGTCTACCTCGGACTCGGCAACCGGCTCGGGATCGTCGAGCCGCACTACAAGCTCCCCTTCCTGTCCTACCTCCCGCCCGCGGTGGCGGATCGCTACATCCGGGCCTTCGGTCGTGCGGACTACTACCACGAGCAGTTCCGGACCCGCCCGGGGCTGCGCCGCATGATGGGCGCGCTCCACGCCTGGGACTACACGCTGACGATCCTGGCCGAGCCCCGGCGGTTCGCCGCGGAGGACCTGGTACCGGGACCGCTGGCGAAGGTCCCGACGAAGGTCTGGAAGCTCGGCCACGTGGTGATCCCCACCTACATCTGGATCGCCAGCCGCAGCGCGAGCGGCCCACGAGGGCCGCAGACCCTCTCCCCGCCCGAACGTGTCCTGCGCTGACCCTCAGCCGACCGGGCGCCGGACCACGGCCATGTAGCCCAGGCTCGTGCGCGTAGCCGACCCGCGCACTCCACGGCGGGCGGGCAGGCGCCGGCCCACCACCTCCTGTGGCGTGGCCAGCAGCCAGCGCAGCGGGGGCCAGGTCGTCAGGCTGTGGCGCAGGCCGAGCTTGGCGCTGATGCCGTCGAGCCCGGCGACGACAGCCAGCACGAACCAGTGCGCGAGCAACAGCCCACCGCCACCCTTGGCATCGAGCTCCAGGACCTCGAGAGCGTGGCGCTCGAGGACGGCGCGCAGCCCGAAGTGGGTCAGCCGCCGGAAGTCATACGGCGCCTCGTGGGTGGGATAGAGGTAAGGCATGGTGACCAGCGCGTGCCCGCCCGGGCGCAGCACGCGGTGCACCTCGGCGACCGCTGACTCTAGGTCTCCCACGTGCTCGAGCACCTCCGTGAGCATGACGGTGTCGAAGCTCGCGTCGGCGAACGGGAGGCGGTCGGCGAAGCCGATGACGTCGACGCCGGGCAGCGGGACGGCGTCCAGGCAGAAGACCTCGTCGACCAGGGGCGCGTACCACTCCCGAAAGGGCTGGTTGCCACAGCCGGAGTCCAACAGCCGGCCGTGGACTACGTCGGTGTGTCGGGCGATCCACCGTCCCATGGCGGCCCCGGGCAGCAGGCTGAGGGTCGTCGCGCTGTTGCTGTACGGGACACCGTCGACCAGCCGGATCGGACCTTGCCGATGCCGCACCCGCTGCTGGTCCACTCCCTGGGTCATCCGCGGCACGCTAGCAGCGGGGTTCTGCGCACACGTCCAGCCATGCAGCCGCCACACCTTCAGGCAGCGACGTGCGGGGGCGCCAGCCGAGGGCCTTGTCAGCGAGCCCCACGTCCAACCAGGTCTGCGGAACGTCGAAGGAGCGGCGCCCGGTCACGACGAGCTCGAGGGCGGGGTTCCCGACTACCTCGAGCACGGTCTCGGCCAGCTCCTTCAAAGTGGTGCCTTGGCCTGACCCAATGTTGAGCACCGGCGGGAGTGGCTGATCGCGGGTGTGCACCGCCACCAGGGCCTCGGCGACGTCGTCGACGTACACGTAGTCGCGGGCGGTCGTCGGTGCTCCGAACACGGTGATGTCCTCGCCCCGGAACGCGGCGCGCAGCCAATGCGCCACGACGCCCTGCCCGCTGGCTGCCCGCTGGCCGGGTCCATAGGCGTTGGAGACCCGCAGGGTCACGTGCTCGCCGGGGGCCCGCTCGGAAAGCACCTGCTCGAGGGCCAGCTTGGCCCGCCCATAGGCCGAGACCGGGCCGGTCGGCGCGCTCTCGCCGTAGGGCGGGGGGCCGGCGGGGTCGTAGACTGTGCCGCCGGAGCTGAGCAGCACGATCGTCGGCGCCGCCTCGAGTCGGCCCACCGCGGACAGGAAGCTCTCGAAGGCGACGCGGTCGGCCGTCACCTTCAGCGGCTCCTGCTCGGCAATCTGCGGGTTGATCTGCGTGGCCAGCCAGTACACGGTGCGCACCGGCTCCAGCCCTTGATCGGGCCGGCCGTCGGGCGCGAGAAAGGGGACAGAGCGGGTGTACGCCGCGACGGGGTTGCCGGCACGCGCGTGCGCGGCCGCCAGGGCGCTGCCCAGGAAGCCGGACGCGCCGATGATGGCGACGGACATCTGGACCTCCTTGTGAAAAGGCCGCGGCTGCTCGTGCTGGCATCGACGTTCCCGGCACGTCCCGGTGATGGGACACCCGGATTCGTCTGTGACCTTGCTCGGGTGGAGGCTACCGACTTCGACACCGTGGTCCTGGTGCCGCGGCTGCGGGGCGCGGCGCGCAGTGAGGTGGTGGACGGGTTGCGGGTTGAGCGCTTCGCCTACTTCCCGCGGCGCTGGGAGGATCTCGCGGACGGCGCGATTATCGAGAACCTGAGGGCCAGGCCCAGCCGCCTGTTGCAAGTTCCCTTCTTTGTCCTGTTCGAGACCCTCGCGGTGCGGCGCTGGGTTCGGCGGCACCGACCGGACGTCCTGCACGTGCACTGGGTGGTGCCGCAAGGCGTGGCTGCTCTGCTCGCGGCCCGCAAGGTCCCCTGGCTGGTCACCACGTTGGGTGGCGACGTATACGCGTTGAACGACCCGGTGTCGCTGCGGCTCAAGCGGGCCGTGCTCACGCGGGCGAAGGCCGTGACGACGATGAACCGTGACATGCGCGACCGCCTGGTGGCCCTCGGGGCCGACGCCGGTCACACGCTGGTCCTGCCCATGGGGGCAGATGTGGACGGTGTCCGCCGCGGAGGTGCCGGGGTGACCCGCATCCCGGCGCGGCTGCTGTTCGTCGGCAGGCTGGTCGAGAAGAAGGGGCTGACTGTCTTGCTCGATGCCCTTCGCGACCTGCCCGGCGGCTGGTCGCTCGACGTGGCCGGCGACGGGCCGCTCCGGGCCGATCTCGAGCGCCAGGCCTCAGGTCTCCCGGTCACCTTCCTGGGCCAGACGACCAAGGACGACCTGGCGCGCCTCTACGCGACGTGCGAGATCCTGGTCGCACCGAGCGTCCCCGCCGCCTCCGGCGACCAGGATGGGCTGCCTGTCGCCCTCCTCGAGGCGATGGCGGCCGGCTGCGCTGTCGTGGCCAGCGAGATCGCCGGGATCGATGAGGCGATCGTGGATGGGGAGTCCGGACTCCTGGTGGCTCCGGGCTCGCAGGCAGGGCTCACCGCTGCGCTCGCAGCGCTGCTCGCAGACCCTGACCTGCGCGCCAGCTATGGGGCGGCCGCGAGTGCCCGGGCACAGGATTACTCGGTCGAAGCTCTCGGCCGCCGGTACGTCGCCCTGCTGCACGAGGTCGTCCGGCGTGGCTGAGCCGGCAACGCGATCCAGGCGCTCGCGCAAGGCACGGGTGCTGCTCGCCGTGAAGGCGGCGCTCGTCATCCTGGCTCTGGTGCTGGCCGGCCAGGCGATCGCCTCGCAGTGGAGCCGGGTGCGCGGCAACCTCGGCGCGTTGTCCCTGGGCTGGACCTCGCTCTCTGCAGGGCTGGCCCTTGCGGGTCTGGTGACCATCGCGCTCGCCTGGCGGGAGGTGCTGGCTGCGCTCGGCAGTCCGCTGCCGACACGGGTGGCCGGGCGGGTGTTTCTCATCGCCCAGCTCGGCAAGTACATCCCGGGCAGCGTCTTCGCGCTGGCTGGCCAGATGGAGCTGGCTACCCGCTACGACGTACCTCGCCGCCGCGCCGGCACGGCGTCGTTGGTGACGCTGGGACTCAATGTCGCGGCCGGGGGCGTGGTCGCCGTGGTGGCGGTGCCACTGCTGCCCAGCGGTTCGGCGCAGCCCTACCTACCGGTTCTGCTGCTGCTTCCCCTGGTGGGGTTGCTCCACCCACGTCCTCTCAACGCCCTTCTCGACCGCGGCCTGCGCCTGCTGCATCGTCCGGGGCTGGACCAGCCCATGACCGGCCGCGGTGTCGCGCGGGCCCTCGGCTGGTGCCTGTCCAGCTGGGTGCTGCTCGGACTGCACGTCTGGGCGCTGTGCCGCGATGTGGGAGCGCAGGCACCGGTGGCGGCGCTTGCCGTCACCGGGTTTGCCGCGGCCTGGTTGGTGGGGTTCCTGGTCGTGCTGGCACCGGCCGGCTTCGGCCCGCGTGAGGCGGTGCTCGTCGGCGTCCTCGGGGGCTCGCTCGTGGGAGGGAGCGGAGCGGCCCTGGTGGTCGCCGCAGTGTCGCGACTGATCCTCGTCGTCGCGGATGTGGTCCTGGCCGGCCTCGCGTGGCTGGTGGGGCACTCGCCTGTCCAGCACCGGAACGCGCTCGCGGTCGACGCGGGCGGGCAACCGGCTCCTGCCGGGGCAACCGGCCTGCCGCCGGTACCGTTGGCCGCTCCGGAGCGAACCGATTGAGGTCAAGACTGTGCGGCTTGCCTAGATGTCGGCGACCT
>JANXUE010000294.1 GCA_025352005.1 Frankiales bacterium | reverse complement strand
AAGCTGAACACGACCATCGTCGCGAGGGGGTTGAGCAGAGACCAGCCCCAGCCCAGGACCGACCCCTTGTACTTCCCCTTCAGCTCGCGCTGGGTCAAGTTGACCAGCAGCTCCTGCGAGTCGGAAAGCTCGCTCACGATGCTCACGTCTGGTCTCCTGCGATAGCAAACGGCCGTGACCGGTCGAGGTTGATGTTGTAGAACGGGTCGTGGAACCGCTCCGAGCGCGGCTCCCATCGGTTGTCGAAGAACGCGTCGTCCTCCAGGTGCGGCTTGTAACCGCGGGTCGCGGACTCGTGGTGATACAGGGTCGCGTAGGGCGTGTAGACGACGCGGTAGCCGGCCTGGCGAAGGCGCAGGCACAGGTCGACGTCGTTGAACGCAATCCGCAGTCGCTCCTCGAATCCACCGATCTCGTGGAACACCGACGGGCGCATCATCGTGACCGCGCCGGTCACCGCGGTGACGTCGCGCACCACGTCACCGAAGCCCCACCAGCCCTGGTGGTCGACGTTGCCCGCAGCGCCGGCGGAGTAGTTGACGATGACCCCCTCGTGCTGCGGACGGTCATCTGGGTAGTAAAGCCGGCAGCCGACGGCACCGACCTCGGGCCGCTGGGCGTGTTCGACCAGGGCCTCGATCCAGTCCGGGTCGATGACTTCGGTGTCGTTGTTGAGGAACAGCAGGAGGTCGCCGTCCGCGGCCCACGCCGCGAGGTTCATCATGCGGGCGTAGTTGAACCGGTGCGGGTAGCGCAGGACCCGGCCGCCGTAGGTCGCGAGGTAGGACAGCGACGCCGGGTCGTCACTCTCGTTGTCCACGATGAGCAGCTCGTAGTTGGTGTAGGTGCTCCTCGCGCGGACGCTGTCGATGCAGCGACGGAGCAGCCCCTCTCCGTTGCGGGTCGGAATGATGATGGTGACCTTCGGCGTGCCGATGACGTCGTACTGCATCCGGTACGTACTGGGCAGCAGGCCGTCAACCGCACGGCCGGTGTAGCCCCGCCGGGTGAGCGCCTCGGCCAGCGCCTTCTTGGACGCCTCGAACGCGTAGGGCTTGGCGTCGACGACGGCAGCGGTCGACCCCGGGACGAGTCGCCAGGTGTAGAGCGGCTCGGCGAGGTGCGCGACCCGTTGGGTGCACTCGGCCAGGCGCAGCAAGAGGTCATGGTCCTGGGAGCCGTCGAAGCCGGTCCGCAGGCCGCCGAGACCGGCCACCAGTGAGGTGCGGGCCACCGTGAGGTGCGTGACGTAGTTGCGCGAGGTGAGGTGCTCCGGGGACCAGTCGGGCTTGAAGAACGGCTCCACCAGCCGGCCCTGCTCGTCCATCTTGTCCTCGTCGGTGTAGACGAGGTCAAGCGTCGGGTCGGCGGCGAGCCGGAGCGCGACCTCCGCCAATGCGTGCGGCTTGAGCAGGTCGTCGTGGTCGAGCAGCGCGACGAAAGCCCCCCGCGCCTGGGCCAGCGCAGCGTTTGTTGCGCCGCTGATCCCCTGGTTCTGAGCGAGCAGGACCAGCCGGATGCGGGGCTCACGAAGAGCCCACTCCTGCAACGCCTGCCGGGTGTCAGCGTTCGGCGAGCAGTCATCGGCGATGCAGAGCTCCCAGCGCGGATACACCTGGTCGACGACGGACTGCAGCGTATCGGCGAGGACCGACGGCTCGCTGTTCCAGGTCGGCACCAGGACGCTGATCAGCGGCGGGTCGATGAGCTCGGCGACCCGGACCGCCAGTGTGGCCAGCCGCTCGGGCGACGGCCTGTGGGTACGACGCCAGGCGGCGTACTGCTCGTCGGTGCTGCGGCGGTCGTGCGGAGCGGCCACCACCATCGCCTGTCGAGCGGCCGGCGGGATGGCGACCATCGGTGGCGGGGGGGCGCAGGCAGGGGCCCCAACCGGGGCCAAGTCGCCATCGGGTAGTAGGTGGGCGCACGCCGGCGGAGCGACACCGAGCTCTGCCAGGGCGAGGACCAGCACCCGACGGTAGGCCGCCCGGCCCCCACGGTCGGCCCGGACCTCGACGGCGGCACGGGCCTGCTCCCACATCGCGTCGTCGGTGAGCAGCTGCAGAGCCCGCAGGCCCATTGCGGCAGGGTCGGGGCAAATGACCGCGGGCCAGGTCTCGCCCAGGTCCAGGGCGGTGGCCTCGTGCGGCAGCGCGAGGACGGGGGTACCCGCCGCGGCAGCGAGCGACAGCGCGAGTCGGGCACCGTCGCCGTGGGCATACGGAGCCAGGCAGGCTTTGGCCGCGGCGACCGCACCAACGGGGTCGGGCCCGAGCGGCTCCACCACCACTCCTGGCTCCGCAGCAAGCAACAGGACGAGCGGGCTGGGGTTGTCGGCAAGGACCCGTAGCCGGGTGCCGGGCTGAACGGCACGGACGACGGGAAGCACCTCTCGGACCGCGAGCACCGCGGCGTCCTCGTGGGCGGCCAGGACGTCACCACCAGGGGAAGCGAGCACAACCAGGTCAGCCCTCGCTCCGTCGGTGGCGCTGCACCCGGCGAGGGTGTCCGGAAGGACCACGACGGCCTTGGTCGGGAACAGCCCCTGCACCTGGCGGCGGTCGTCGGTGGTGGCGGCGAGCACCAGGTCGGCACGGTCCAGCGAGGTCGCCACCCGCTCGCGCAGCAGTCCAGCGAGCCCGTGCAGCCCACGCACCTCCTCGCGCACCACGAGCGCGGGCTCCATCGACAGCACCCGGCGCGAGTCGAACGTGTGCGCGAGCAGCACCCGGGAGGCCGAAGGCAGGTGGCGGTCCACCAGCGGGGCGAAGCGGTGCTCGGTGCGGATGCCGACGCTGAACACGGTGGAGAAGCTCAGCCGGCGCTCGTGGAACCAGCTGTCCCAGGGTGGGCAGTCGGCGACCACGTCGACGCCAAGGGCCTGCCACGCGGCCGTGGCAGGTGGGCGCGCCTGCTCGCTGCTGGCCAGGACCAGCGGGACCTCCGGCCACAGGGCCAGCAGTGCCCGGAGCAGCTCGGTCTCGGGCCGGTCCCAGCGGGGTGCGACGTCCGGAATGCGGTCCACCAGGACAAGGAACCGCTCGCCGGCTGCCGGTGCCCCAAGTCCGGTGGCGCCGAGCGCGACGGCAGCCTCGTGCAGACCCAGCTCTGCGTCGGGCACAAGAGACCTCACCGGGGCAGCCAGCCACAGCTGGCCGCTGGGCGCCCCGAGATCCAGCGCGGTGCCGGTGAAAGCCCGCGCGACGCGGGTGCGGGTGCCTGCGGGCAGGGCGCAGGTGGTCACGATCACGACCTCCCCGTGGCCCGCGTCCAGGGCCCGCTGGAGGGCAACGCCGCCCGGGGCACCGTCGGGCACGACGAGGTCCCCGGGGCCGGCCAGGGAGGCGGGCCGGACAACGGCGTCCGCCTCCGCAACGACGTCGGTGGCTGCGCTGCCCGTGAGGTCGAGCAGGACGACGCTCACCCGAGGCAGTGACGTCACCGGACTCGCGCCCGCAGGCGCGAGTAGGCGGTACGGGCTGGGTTCAGCATCCGCATGGTGCGGGTGCTCATGACCGCGAGGAGCTCGGCCTCGAGGCAGTCGACCTCTGAACGCAGGTCGTCGGGGATGACCTCGGGCACCTGCACCTGCACCGACTCCGCGGCGTGAAGGACCTCGGTCGAGGTTTTGGCGCGCATTGCGGCGTGGGCAAGTTCCATGGCGGCGTAGCGCTCGGTAGAGGTGAGCACGGCTCGCTCCTCGGCCGGGGCCACGGCCTTGCGTACCTGCTCGGCGACCTCTTCGAACCAGGCGTCGAGTGCCGCCTGATCCTGACGCACCTGATCGGTCACGACCCGCCTGCGGGACGGCTCGGCCGTGAGCAGGTCGGCAAGCCCCCTCAGCGCCGTGAGCGTCGGCTCCAGGGCCGGTACGCCGTAGGCCTGCGCGGCGGCGCGGGCCGTCGCCGAGGTCGAGATGACGACCTGGGACGTGGCCAGGACCGAGACGGCGCTGTCGACACCGGCGTCGACCGGGCAGAGCAGAGCCCGTAGCTGCAGGGCCGTCGTCACCTCGTTGGCCGGACCAGCGTCCCCGTGGCTCGTGTCGAGCTCCAGGGCCACGACCGACAAGCCTGAGTCGGCCGCGAGCAGGGGGCGCAGGGCGTTCAGGACCGGCTGCGGGTCGGTGCCACCGCTGAGATGAACCGCCACGACGCGCGGGGTGCGGGCCAGCCACCCCGCCGACCGCAGGTAGGCGGTGCGGCGCTCGGCCACCTGCAGCGGGACCACCCGGGGGGCCAGGACGGCTGGGTCGGGCAGCGCGCGGGTCGGGCCACCGGGGACCGATCCCGGAGCAACGGCGCAGGTCGGGCCACCGTCGAAGGACACCGGTCCCCACAGGACGGGCAGGTCGGCCGCCCCGCTCAGCAGGTGCCGGGTGGGGTCGTCCCTGCGGGCCGGGCGGGCGTAGCGGGCGGCCAGGACGGCTGGGTCGGTGTCGACCGGCCCGACGACGAGTACCGCGTCGAGGCCCCGCGCCAACGCCCGGGAACGGACGGCCCCCACCGGGCCGAGCTCCTCGACCGGCTCGCCGAGCCCGGTACGGGCGCCGCCGAGCGGGCCGTAGGGAGCGGCAAAGCGCAGCAGCACCCCGGGGATTCGGCGGGCCAGCTCGGCGGAGACCACCCGGCCGACCAGGGCCTGCGTCAGGTCGTCGAGGTCCCAGCTGCCCCAGAGCCCGAGGCGGGCGCTCGGGACCACCGGCAACGTCGTGGGCGCGGCGTCGGCCACAGCCACGGCAGGCACCAGCTGCGCTACGCGGTCATCCTCAGCCCTGTTCACCGCCCGTACGGCCGCCGGATCGGCCTCGTCGACCGGCACGGCCCGAACCACGAACTGGTAGGTGGTCGCCTCCGGTTCGGCGAGCACCAGGCCGACGACCCCGGGGGCGTAGTCCCCCTCGGAGACGTCGACCTCGGTCTCGAACACGCCCAGGCTCGTGCGACGCAGGTCCACGACTGCGTAGCCCGCGGCCGCCAGCATGGCCAGCACGGACTCGCGCGTGAAGAAGCGCACGTGCGTCTCGTCCAGCAGGCCGGTGCTGGTGTAGGCAAAGCGCCCTTTCAGCAGGGCCAGCCGGACCGCCCCGTGGGCGACGTTGGGGATGCTCGCCACGATCGCCCCTCCGGGCCTGAGCAGCGGTCGGCAGGCCCGCAGAACCGCCTCCGCCTGCGTCAGGTGCTCCAGCACGTCACCGAACACGATCGCGTCGTAGGACTGGGCCCCGAACAGGGCGACCAGGTCCATGGCCTGGACGTCGCCGACCTCGAGCCGGTCCACGTGCCTTGCTGCCTGTTCGGCCACGGAGGCGTCGTACTCGATCC
>JANXUE010000272.1 GCA_025352005.1 Frankiales bacterium | reverse complement strand
CCCACCCCGATGACCAGCGCCAACGCTGCCAGCCCGGCCGCGCCGACGAGCAGACGACGTGCCGGGACGCCGACCCGCAGAGCCGCCAGGCCGGCGGCGACGCCCACCCAGCGCCGACCGCCCGGCACCGGGTCGACTGCGGCGACAATGCCTTCGATCGGCAGAGCCGGGCACGAGGCGAGCAACGCCGCGGCTAGGTCCGTGGCGCTGGGCCGGGTGGTGGCGTCGAACGCCAGCGCTGCCTGCAGGGCCTGCACGAGCGGAAGTGGGGCCCGCGGTGCCAGCGTCCCCAGCGCCCCGACGGGGGCCGATTCTAGCGCCGCGCCCGTCAGCAGCAGGTGCCCGAGCGCACCCAGCGCCCACACGTCGGCCGACGATCCGAGCCCACCGGTGGGGTCGTGGCTGTCGTCCGCGTCGTACAGGCTGGACAGGCCCAGGCCGTCGAGTAACGGCTTGCCCTCGGCCGTGAGCAGCACGGTCGTGGCGCTCACCCGGCCGTGCACGAGGTCGTGCTCGTGCGCCTGCCCGAGCGCCTGCGCCAAGGGGGCGAGCACCGTCACGACCTCGCCGGGCTGAAGGCTCCCTCGGCGCAGCAGCAGCGAGGCCAGCGACCCGCCGGTGGCGTCGTCGAGGACGAGGACGTCGTCGCGTCCGGCCCGCGTGGTGGTGCGTAGTCGCACCAGGTGCCCCGTCGGCAGTGAGCGCACGACCGTCGCCTGGGCGCGGATCTGCGCGACCGCCCCCCGGTTGCCTCCCTCGACCCGGCGCAGCGCCACGGTGGCTCCAGAGCTGCGGTGCCGGGCGCGCCACACCTCCCCCGCGGTCCCGAAGCCAAGGAGCTCGTGCATGTCGTAGCCGGGCACGTCCCAGGCACGGTCTGCTCTCATCACCCGAACGCTAGGCCGGATCGCCGATCTGCTTCGACGGTTGTCCACAGGTAGGTTTCGGAGCGTGCCCGAGGTCCTCGTCATCGGTGCCGGCCTGGCCGGCCTCGCCTGCGCCCTGCGCTTGTGCGAGGCCGGAGTCGACGTCGCTCTGCACGAGGCGTCCGACGCCGTCGGCGGGCGGATCCGCTCCGACGCCGTCGACGGCCTGCTGCTCGACCGTGGCTTCCAGGTGCACAACACCGGCTACCCGGAGGCCCGGCGGGTCCTTGACCACGACGCACTCGACCTGCAGGCGTTCACCCCCGGAGCCCTCCTCCGGTACGGCGCAAGCCTGCACCGCCTGGCCGACCCACGCCGGAAACCCGCGTGGGCGCTGTCGACGGCGCTGTCCCCGATCGGGTCGCTCAAGGACAAGGCAGCCGTCGCCGCGCTCGCGGCCCGCGCCGCCCTGACTCCTGTGCCGCGTCTGCTCGACGCCCCCGAGACCACGACGTACGACGCCCTGCGGTCACGGGGCCTGTCGGACACGATCATCGACCGTTTGCTACGGCCCTTCCTGAGCGGCGTGTTCCTGGAGACGGACCTGTCGACGAGCAGCCACTGGTTCGACATGGTGTGGCGGTCCTTCGTCCGCGGCACCCAGTGCCTGCCGGCCGGTGGGATGCAGGCCATGCCGGAGCAGCTCGCGGCCCGCCTCCCGGACGGGGTCCTGCACCTGAGCTCTCCCAGGACCGCGCTGCCCTCGGGGAAGGCGGTCGTCGTCGCCACGGGAGGCCGCGCCGCAGCAGACCTGCTGGGCACCGCCGTACCCGCGTTCAGGGGAGTCACGACGCACTACCACCTGGCGGACACGCCGGTCCCGACCGGCAAGGCGATCGTGCTGGACGGCGAGGGTGGCGGACCGGTCGCCAACAGCGTGGTGCTGAGCAACGTGGCGCCGACGTACGCCCCGGGGCGCGTGTTGGTGTCCAGCAGCGTGGTGACGGGCGACGCGAGCGAGCCCGCCGTCCGCGCGCACCTCTCGCGGCTGTACGGGGTCGACACCGCCCGATGGCAGCATGTTCGGGCCTACGAGGTTCCCGATGCCCTGCCGTCCATGGCACCTCCGCTGGGCCGGCTGCGCAAGCCGGTCCTCGTCCGTGACGGCGTCTTCGTCTGCGGTGACCACCGCGACACGGCCTCCATCCAGGGTGCCCTCGTCAGCGGCAGGAGAGCCGCCACCGCCGTACTGAGCAGCCTGGGCCGATGACCGACTGTCCCAGGCGGCCAGGCGGCCAGGCGGCCCGGCGCGAACGCCTACCGCCTGGAGCTCGTCGCGGGCTCCGTCGTGGGGTCCGTCGTGGGGTGGCGATCGCTGGCCCGAGCCAGCGAGCTAGGCCACCAGATCCGGTCTCCCAGCTTGAAGACGACAGCGGGCACCAGTAGCGAGCGCACCACGAACGTGTCGAGCAGGACGCCGAACGCAACCGCGAAGCCGATCTCGGCGAGGAACACCAGCGGTAGCGTCGCGAGCACGGTGAACGTCGCCGCGAGCACGACCCCGGCACTGGTGATGACGCCGCCTGTCACGGTGAGCCCACGCTTCATGGCCTCGCGGGTTCCATGCTCCGGCACCTCCTCCCGGACCCGGGACATCAAGAAGATGTTGTAGTCCACGCCGAGGGCGACCAGGAACACGAACGCGAACAACGGGAAGGACGCGTCCGCCCCGGGGTAGTCGAACAGGTGGTTGAAGACGAGGGCGCACGCCCCGAGCGTCGCCGCGTAGCTGAGGACCACCGTCGAGATCAGGATCAGCGGAGCGACCAGGGACCTCAGCAACAGCGCCAGCACCAGCACGATCAGCACCAGCACGATCGGGATGATCACCTTGTTGTCGCGCTTGCTCGCATCGTGGATGTCGAGCTGGATCGCAGAGAAGCCGCCGACCAGGGCGTCCTTGCTGACCGAGTCCAGCCCTGACCGCAGGCGCGTCACGACGTCGGACGCGGCCGAGGAGTCGCTGTCGACCGACAGGACCGCCGCGAGCAGCACCTGGCCGTTCTTGACCAGGGGCGCACCCGCGGGACCGAAGGGCACGACGCTGTCGACGCCCTTGGTGGCGCTGACCGCCGCGACCAGCGCCTTCTGGTCCTGCACCGGACCGACGATGTCGACCGGTGCGCCGCCCCCGGCAGGGAAGTGCCGCGCCAGGCGCTCCTGGCCGACGACCGACTCCGGACGGCTGGTCAGCGAGGCGTTCTGCGGGATCCCGTTGGACTTCAGCCCCGTCAGTCCCACGGCGAGCGCCAGCAGAACGAGGACGGTGACGGTCGCGAACGCCGTGGCCCGCCGGGCCACCCCGTCCGCCAGGTTCTTCCAGACGCCCTCGTGGACTGGGTCCTGGCCGTCCAGCCGTGGGATTCGAGGCCAGAACAGCCAGCGTCCCAGCAGCAGCATGGCCGGTAGGAGGACCAGCATCGCCAGCGCGGCGCTGGCGATGCCGACG
>JANXUE010000271.1 GCA_025352005.1 Frankiales bacterium | reverse complement strand
TGCGCAACATCTAGCGGCCCTTCAGAGGAAGGTTGTCGATCAGTCGGGTGCCGCCCACCTTCGCGGCCCACTACGCAAGTGGCGGCGTCCGCACCGACCTCAACGGGCACACCTCCGTCCCGGGTCTCTACGCCTGCGGGGAGGTAGCCTGCACCGGCGTACACGGGGCGAACCGCCTCGCGTCCAACTCGCTGCTCGAAGGCCTTGTCTTCGCCGGCCGGATCGGTGACGACCTCCTGCGCCGCCTTCCCCAGCAAGGCGAGGTCGTCCGTCAGGGCCGCGACACGGTGCTTCTGGACCCGGCGACCCGCGGCGAGCTGACCCGCACCATGACCGAGGGCGCGGGTGTTTTGCGGTCCGCCAATTCCCTTGCTGCAACGGCAAAGGCGCTCCTCGTCCTTGAGGAACGCGCCTCGGCCGTGCCGTCCCCGGCGGCCTGGGAGGCGACTGGCCTGCACGCTGTTGCGAGCGCCCTCGTCGCGGCTGCCGCCCGCCGCGAGGAGACCCGTGGCGCGCACTGGCGCGAGGACTTCCCGCTCCCGTCCGAAGCCTGGCGAGGCCACCTCGTCACCACGCTTGACGGCACCAGTTACGAAGCCGTGCAGGACTGACCCGTGACGCTCTCGGAAGCCACCCGCACGGCCCTCGGGGGCCTGGACGCCGACGCCGTGGAGGACCTCGCACGGCGTACTGTCGCGGAGGACCTCGCCGGTGGGGTCGATGTCACGAGCACGGCCACCGTCCCCGAGACCCTCATGGGTACGGCGGCTTTCGTCCCCCGCGCCCCCGGTGTTGTTGCCGGGCTCGGTGTGGCGATGGCCTGCATCGAGGTGGTCGGACCCGTCACGTGGGACGTCGTCGGGGTGGATGGACCGGCCGCCGCGGGGCAGACCGTCCTGCGGATGTACGGACCGGTGCGCACCCTGCTGACCGGCGAGCGGTCCGCTCTCAACCTGCTGTGCCACTTGTCGGGCGTCGCCACAGCGACCGCTGCGTGGGTCGCGGCCGTCGCCGGCACCGGCGCGCGGATCCGTGACACCCGCAAGACCACCCCCGGGCTGCGGGCCCTCGAGAAAGCCGCGGTCGTCATCGGCGGTGGCGTCAACCATCGGATGTCGCTGTCCGACGCCGCCCTCGTCAAGGACAACCACGTCGTCGCCGCCGGTGGCGTTGCGCCAGCCTTCCGGGCGGTTCGCGAGCTCTGGCCGGACCTCGACGTCGAGGTCGAGTGCGACACCGTCGCTCAGGTGGCCGACGTCGTGGCCGCAGGTGCGGACCTGGTCCTGCTCGACAACATGTCCCTGGCCGACATGGTCGCCTCCGTGGCGCTGTGTAAGCCGGCCGGTGTCCGCACCGAAGCTTCCGGAGGCCTGACCCTTGACCGTGCCCGGGCGGTCGCCGAGACCGGCGTCGACTACCTCTCGATCGGCGCACTCACGCACTCCGCGCCCGTCCTCGACCTGGGCCTCGACCTCACCCTGGCGGTCTGAGGTGCTGCTCACCGTCGATGTCGGTAACACCAACATCGTCCTCGGCCTGTTCGACGGCGAGCACTTGTTCGCCAGCTACCGGCTGCGCACCGACGCCCGCGTGACCGCCGATGAGCTGGCCCTGCTGTTCCGCGGTCTGCTCGCCGGCCACCCGGAGCCCGACGGCGTTGCCGTCTGCTCGACCGTCCCGCAGGTCCTCGACCAGCTTCGGCAGATGTTCGAGCGGTACTTCGGCAACGTCCCCACCGTCGTGGTGGGTCCAGGTGTGAAGACCGGCGTACCGCTGCTCGTGAAGAACCCCAACGAGGTAGGCCCTGACCGCGTCGTCAATACCCTCGCCGCCCACACCCTGTTCGGCGGCCCCGCCATCGTCGTCGACTTCGGCACCTCGACGAACTTCGACGTCGTCTCCATCAACGGTGAGTTCCTCGGCGGGGCCCTCGCTCCCGGCGTGGAGATCTCCGTCGACGCCCTCGCCTCCCGGGCGGCACGATTGTTCAAGGTGGAGCTGACCGAGCCGCAGTTCGTCATCGGCAAGAGCACCGTCGAGGCGCTGCAGAGCGGACTGGTCTACGGCTTCGCCTCGCAGGTCGACGGGATGGTTGCGCGGATCTCCAAGGAGCTCGGAGCCGATGCTGTCGTCATCGCCACTGGCGGCCTGTCGCACCTGATGACGGGGATTTGCGAGTCCATCGACGAGCACGAGCCCGACCTGACGCTGGTCGGCCTTCGGCTGGTTTTTGAAAAGAACCTCTGAGTCCCGTTCCGACCTTCTCCGACGTCATCCCTTGGCAGCCGACGTTAGAGTGAGCTGCTGACCAGGTCGGCGAAGACGACGATGTTGTCTTCGTAGTGGCCTGATTGGCTGTTGAAGTTCCCACCGCAGGTGATGAGCCGCAGTCCCGCGTGGTCGATGTTGCCGTACACCAGGTCGGTGGGGAAATGGGCTTTGGGAAACTGTCCAACCTCTGCAACACGGAACACAGCCTTGCTGCGGTCGGCCCGCGTGACTGTGACCAGGTTCCCTGGCTTCATGAGGTGCAGCTTGTAGAAAACCCCCGGGCCATTCATATCGATATGACCCGCGATAATCGCCGGACCCAGCTCACCCGGGGTCGGCGCACCGGTGTACCAACCGGCAGGGAAGCCGCCTGGCGGCACCTCCATCGATCCGTCAGACCGCAACCCGAGGTCCATCAATCCGGTGTCCACGCCAATCGCGGCGATCTGAAGCCGGACCGGCGAAGACCTCGCCAGAGAGGCAGCCTTGAGACCGCGCGGCTCGGGCGACGGCGCCACCCGGCTGAGTCCCAGGACCGGCGGTACCACCCGGCTCGGCGCTGACACCGATGGACGCAGCGTGGCATCAGGTTCGCCGGAGCAGCCGACCATCCCGAGCGTGATGGCGGCGAGCTGGCCCGCCACCATCACCCTCGAGCGAGTCAGGCTTAGCGACAGCATTCGACTCGGTACGGCGCTCGGCTGAGGTCCTCAGCCGAGCACAGGACGACGCCGACGCGCAGCAACGATGCCTGCGCCGCCGACCCCGACGACAGCCAGCAGACTGGCCCACAGGCGGAGCGAGCCATCCCCCCCGCTGGTGCTGCCGTCACCAGCGCGGACCGCACCGGCCGGGACGTTCGCGACCTGCCGGGCGGTCGCCGCGCACGGCGTTGGCCTGGTGATGACGTTCGTGTCCAGCGTGACGGCGCCGTTGCTGGCCAGCAGACGACCGACCACCCGCGCGCCCGTCGTGGCCGTGATGCTCGTCTTGGCCATGATGGTCCCTACGAATCTGGAGGCGGTCCCGAGCGTCGCCGAGCTGCCGAGCTGCCAGAAGACGTTGCACGACCTTGCGCCGTTGATCAGATTGACCTGGCTGCCCGACCCCGTCGTGAGCGTGGACCCAGCTTGGAAGACAAAGACCGCGCCGGAGTCGCCACCGCCGTCGAGGGTCAGTGCCCCCGTCAGGCCGATCGAGGAAGCGGAGTTGTAGACGCCACGCTTCAAGGTCTTCCCGGTGAGGTCCCCCGAGATGGGCGAGGTGGGTCCCTCACCAGCCGCGGTGTTGTAGGCGGTGACCAGGTCGGACTTGGCGCGCTTCGTCACGGCGTCACCTTGATGGTTGGTTCCGGTCACGGTCAGGGAGCTACCACCGGTGATCGTCGTGGTCGGGAACGTCCCAAGATCGCCGCGGAGCGTGGTCGGGCCGGTGTTGGTGATCCCCGAACCAGCCAGAACCACGAAACTATCGGCGGTGCCGAGCTTCACAGGGGCCGAAGCGGCCTGGGCGCTGCCCGGGAGCGCCACCAGCAGTCCGCCGGCTGCCACCGACGCAACCACGAACCTCACACGTTTTGCGTCGCGCGCCTGCTTTGGGACAAACATGTCTGATCCTTCCACGGCCAGAATGGTGACGTGCGTCGCCGATGCGATCATAACCTGGCAGAGGTGCACGTGCGGCGGACACGCTGGCGAGGGGGCCAGTTACCGCCAGCGGCTAAATTCTGAGCCCGTGTCGGCACTGGCGGTCACCTCCCGAAAAGCCCCGGGCGGCGTTCCGCACGTCGAGGCGGCGGCTGACCCACACAGGCGGCCGCCCTCTCCTGCGCCATGGTCAGGCCGTTGTGGGCATCTGTCTGATTCGTCTAGGCAGTGCGCGGCCAGCAGGCTTACCCGGTGCAATCGGACTCGGCAGCGAGAACGCCGCGCATCGCTTCGCTGTCGAATGGGATACGCCTGACGGTGTCCGATCTGGCGTGCACATCCCGCGCCGTGACAGCGCGTCACGGTTGAACGTCATGCTCGGTGGCGCTCGACGGTGGTACGTCGGTCGAGGTGCACGTCCGTGCCACCGACGGGCTTCGGCGGCCGAAGACAGTGCCGCATTGCGGGGTTATCAGCGGCAGGGATGATGGCGCTCTCCCGCCAGGAGTGACTCCAGTAGCGGCCGTCGCGGACCTGCTCGACCAGCACAACTGGCGAGCGGCACTCGACGTGCAGGTGACACCTGTCGTTGCTCTTGCCCTCGCGAGGGCGCACACAGAACTGCTGCACCTTGCCGTTGATGCTCCGAGGCAGGGGCAGGGACTTGGGTCGGCGGCCGTGGAACTCCTCGTTGCGCACGTCCGCGAGACCCGACCGGACGCGGAGGATGTTCGGCTTACGGTGCATCCTAAGAATGCGCGGGCCCAGCGCCTCTACCGAAGCCGGGGCTTTCTTCCGAACGGGGAGTTGCGTGACGGCGAGCCTGTCTGGTTCGGCCGCGCCCCCGCCAGCATCGGAAGGCCCCAGCGTCTCGGCCGGGGCAGGGTTGGCGAGCGGTCTGAGAGGGTGAGCCGACGAAAGCCCTCGCGAGCCGTCGATAGGCTCGGCTCGTGACAAGTCATACCGGCCCGATCACCGGCCCTGTCGAGACAGCCAGCGAGACCTCCGTCGACGCCGAGCTCCCCGAGCAGGTAAGGGTCCGCCGAGAGAAGTACGACCGCCTCGTGGCGGCCGGCACCCCGCCGTACGCGCTCGGGTATCCGAGGACGACCACGATCGCCGAGGTCCGCCACAAGCACGGGGGGCTTGGGACGGACACGGTGAGCGGTGAGGTCGTCGGCATCGCCGGCCGGCTGCTGCTGAGCCGCACCGGCGGCAAGCTTTGCTTCGCGACACTGTCCGAGGGCGAGTCCCAGATCCAGGTGATGGTCAGCCTGGACGGCGTCGGGCCAGAGCGGCTGGCGGCATGGAAGACCGACGTCGACCTTGGGGACCACGTCGGGATCACCGGCGAGGTCATCAGCAGCCGGCGCGGGGAGCTGAGCGTGCTCGCGACCGACTGGCAGCTCACGAGCAAGGCGCTGCGACCGCTGCCCGACAAGCACAGGGGGCTGGTGGACCCGGAGGCGCGGGTCCGTCAGCGCTACGTCGACCTGGCCGTCAACCCGAGCAGCCGGCAGATGGTGCGCGACCGGGCGACGGTGATCCGTCTGGTTCGAGAAACCCTCCACAGCAAGGAATTCATCGAGGTCGAGACCCCGACGCTGCAGGTCATGCATGGTGGGGCGGCGGCCAAGCCGTTCGGCACGCACGTCAACGCCCTCGACCTCGATGTGACGCTGCGGATCGCGCTCGAGCTCTACCTCAAGCGGGCTGTCGTCGGAGGCCTCGACAGGGTCTTCGAGATAGGCAAGAACTTTCGCAACGAGGGCATGGACTCCACGCACTCGCCGGAGTTCACGATGCTCGAGTTCTACGAGGCCTACGGCGACTACGACACCGTCGCCGACCTCACTCGGGAGCTGATCGTGACCTGCGCCCGCGCTATCGGACGGACAGTCGTGTACGACGGCCGCGTCGATCTCGAGCAGCCCTGGCGTCATGCCACCCTGTTCGAGCTCGTCAGCGAGGCCGTCGGTCGGGCGGTCAGCACGGACACCTCCCTGGAGGAGCTCCTCACCCTGGCAGCCATGCACGAGGTGGTGCTGCAGCCGGGCTGGTCCGCCGGGGAGGTCGCCCTGGAGTTGTTCGAAAAACTCGTCGAGCACACCCTGATCCAGCCGACCTTCGTGCGCGACTACCCCGTCGACGCCCGGCCGCTCGCCCGCGACCACCGCACCGACCCGCGACTCGCGGAGGCCTGGGACCTCGTCATCGGAGGGATCGAACTGGCCACCGGTTACTCCGAGCTGGTCGACCCGGTCGAGCAGCGGCGGCGCTTGACCGCCCAGTCCCTCAAAGCGGCGGGCGGCGACCCGGAGGCGATGCAGCTCGATGAGGACTTCCTGCGCGCCCTCGAGCA
Source organism: Frankiales bacterium (assembly GCA_025352005.1). GTDB lineage: Bacteria > Actinomycetota > Actinomycetes > Mycobacteriales > SCTD01 > RYN-111. The sequence goes on along the minus strand of JANXUE010000271.1, from coordinate 4,508 downwards.
CGGCGCGCCACCGATGGGCGGTCAGGGCATGGGCATCGACCGCCTCGTCATGATGCTTACCGGCCAGCCGATTCGCGAGACGATCCTGTTCCCCCTGGTCCGCCCGACCGTGTGAGGCGGCTGGCCCTGGTTGCCCTGCTCCTGGTGTCTTGCTCCACCGGTACGCCGGATGCCGGGCCCTCGGCTCAGCGGCCGCCGTCCTCGGCCGCCGTCACCCGCGCTCCCGTCGTACCGAGCCGGGTAGCTGTGGCGGATTGGTGGCGGCCGAAGATCGGGGTGAGCTGGCAGTGGCAGCTGTCCGGGCCGCTCGACCTGACGGTCGACGCCCAGGTCTACGACGTGGACCTGTTCACCACCACCGCCGCCCAGGTGCGTGAGCTGCACTCCGCTGGGCGCCGCGCGGTCTGCTACCTCGACGCGGGTAGCTGGGAGCCGGGCCGGCCCGACAGCTCGGCCTTCGCGCCGGCTGCCCTGGGCACACGGCTCGCGGGCTTTCCGGACGAGCGCTGGCTCGACATCCGTCGCAGCGATCTGTTCCCCGTGCTGGCCCGTCGCACCGACCTGTGCCGGACGAAGGGATTTGACGGTGTGGAGTTCGACAACGTCGACGGGTATGCCAACGCGACCGGCTTCCCGCTGACCGCGGCGGACCAGCTGCGCTTCAACCGGGCCCTCGCAACGATGGCCCACGAGCGCGGCCTCGCGGCCGCTCTCAAGAACGACCTGGAGCAGGTACCGGCCCTGCAGGCGGCCTTTGACTTCTCCGTCGACGAGCAGTGCGCCCAGTACGACGAGTGTGCCCTGCTCACGCCGTTCATTGCGGCGGGCAAGCCGGTGTTGCACGTGGAATACGACCTGGCACCTGCCCTTTTCTGCCCCGTCACCCGTCCGCTGGGTTTCAGCTCGCTCGCCAAGAACCTTTCCCTCGACAGCGCCAGAGTGTCCTGCTGAATGCCGAGAAAGAAGGAACGACAATCGCTCCGGGTCGCCCCTTTTGATTTTTCGGCCGATTTCCGCTTTCCTTTCCGGTGACCGCGAAGATATGTCGTTCGCCAGCGTGAGGGAGAAAACATCATGGCGCAAAGAATTCAGGTTCTGCTGGTATGCGACCTGCACGACGAAGAGGTCGAAGGCAGCGAGACGATCACGTTCAGCCTGGACGGCTCGTCCTATGAGATCGACGTGTGCAACCGGCACGCAGCCGAGCTTCGGGACGCGTTCGCCTCCTACGTCGGAGCGGCTCGTCGCGCCGGTCGGACACCCGTGGCCGCCGCGCGCAAGGGTCGCCCCGCGGCGAGGTCAGCGGGCAACCAGAACGTCACCGAAATTCGCGAATGGGCACGTGCCACCGGTCTTCAGGTCAGCGAGCGCGGGCGCCTGTCGGCCACTCTCGTGGCCGCCTACGAAGCCGCCCACTAGGGCGCTCTCGGAGCGTCCGGGCGTGTTCGCTGCCAGCGAACTGGTCCCCGGGAACGGCAGGGCCCGGCACGAGGTTGTTTCCTTAGCCAGATGCCGTGGGGACAGACCTTGAGGTCGAGTCTCGCTTTCGCGGATCCGGCGTTAGTGTGCGGGTAGGAGACGGGCACGCCACACGTGCTTGTGGGATCACCCGCCCCGTGAGGAGCGAAAGATGTTCGAGAGGTTCACCGACCGAGCCCGCCGTGTTGTCGTCCTGGCCCAAGAAGAGGCCCGGATGCTCAACCACAACTACATCGGGACCGAGCACATCTTGCTCGGCCTGATCCACGAGGGCGAAGGCGTCGCCGCCAAGGCGCTCGAGTCACTCGGGATCTCCCTGGAGGGTGTCCGCAGCCAGGTCGAAGAGATCATCGGCCAGGGCCAGCAGGCCCCGTCGGGCCACATCCCTTTCACGCCCCGGGCCAAGAAGGTCTTGGAGCTGAGCCTGCGGGAGGCGCTGCAGCTCGGCCACAACTACATCGGGACTGAGCACATCCTGCTCGGCCTGATCCGCGAAGGTGAGGGCGTCGCTGCTCAGGTCCTCGTCAAGCTCGGGGCCGACCTCAACCGGGTTCGTCAGCAGGTCATCCAGTTGTTGAGCGGCTACCAGGGCAAGGAGCCGCAGGCTGCTGGCGGGGGTCCCGCCGAGGGCACGCCGAGCACGTCCCTGGTGCTCGACCAGTTCGGACGCAACCTCACGCAGGCCGCCCGAGAGTCCAAGCTCGACCCGGTCATCGGGCGCGAGAAGGAAGTCGAGCGGGTCATGCAGGTGCTGTCCCGCCGGACCAAGAACAACCCTGTCCTGATCGGCGAGCCCGGCGTCGGCAAGACCGCCGTCGTCGAGGGTCTCGCGCAAGCCATCGTTAAGGGCGAGGTGCCCGAGACGCTGAAGGACAAGCAGCTCTACACCCTCGACCTCGGTGCGCTGGTGGCCGGCTCGCGGTATCGCGGTGACTTCGAGGAGCGACTGAAGAAGGTGCTCAAGGAGATCCGCACCCGCGGCGACATCATCTTGTTCATCGACGAGCTGCACACCCTTGTCGGTGCTGGTGCCGCCGAGGGCGCCATCGACGCCGCCAGCATCCTCAAGCCGATGCTGGCCCGCGGCGAGCTGCAGACCATCGGGGCGACGACCCTCGATGAGTACCGCAAGCACCTTGAGAAGGACGCTGCGCTCGAGCGCCGGTTCCAGCCGATCCAGGTGCCGGAGCCCACCCTTGCTCACACGATCGAGATCTTGAAAGGCCTGCGCGACCGCTACGAGGCGCACCACCGTATCTCGATCACGGATGCGGCCCTGGTCGCCGCGGCCACCCTGGCCGACCGCTACATCAGCGACCGCTTCCTGCCCGACAAGGCGATTGACCTCATTGACGAGGCAGGCGCGCGAATGCGTATCCGACGCATGACCGCGCCACCGGACCTGCGCGAGTTCGACGAGAAGATCGCTGGCGTCCGTCGTGACAAGGAGTCCGCGATCGACGCGCAGGACTTCGAGAAGGCCGCGTCCTTGCGTGACAAGGAGAAGACGCTCTTGGCGGAAAAGGCCACCCGCGAGAAGGAGTGGAAGGCCGGCGACATGGACGTCGTGGCTGAGGTCGACGACGAGCAGATCGCCGAGGTCCTCGCGATCTGGACCGGCATCCCCGTCTTCAAGCTGACCGAGGAGGAGACCGCCCGCCTGCTGCGGATGGAGGACGAGCTCCACAAGCGCGTCATCGGGCAGGAGCAGGCCATCAAGGCCGTCTCCCAGGCGATCCGTCGCACCCGGGCCGGCCTGAAGGACCCGAAGCGTCCCGGTGGCTCTTTCATCTTCGCGGGGCCCTCCGGCGTCGGGAAGAGCGAGCTTGCCAAGACCCTCGCGGAGTTCCTGTTCGGCGACGAGGACAGCCTGATAACGCTCGACATGAGCGAGTTCATGGAAAAGCACACGGTCTCTCGTCTGGTCGGGTCACCTCCCGGTTACGTCGGTTATGACGAAGGCGGCCAGCTCACCGAAAAAGTGCGGCGCAAGCCGTTCTCGGTAGTGCTTTTCGACGAGGTCGAGAAGGCACACCCGGACGTTTTCAACACGCTGCTCCAGATCCTCGAGGACGGTCGCCTGACCGACTCTCAGGGGCGGGTCGTGGACTTCAAGAACACCGTCCTGATCATGACGTCCAACCTGGGCACCCGGGACATCGGCAAGGGCTTCAACCTCGGTTTCCAGAAGGACAATGACAAGATCGGCGCCTACGAGCGGATGAAGACCAAGGTGGAGGACGAGCTCAAGCAGCACTTCCGGCCTGAGTTCCTCAACCGCATCGACGACATCGTCGTGTTCCACCAGCTCAGTCAGGACGAGATCATCACGATCGTCGACCTGATGCTGGCCCGGGTCGACACCCAGCTCCGTAACAAGGACATGGGCTTGGAGGTCACGACCGCAGCCAAGCTGCTGCTCGCGACACGAGGCTACGACCCGGTGCTGGGAGCCCGCCCGCTGCGCCGCACGATCCAGCGGGAGATCGAGGACAACCTGTCAGAGCAGATCCTGTTCGGGACCCTCAAGGCCGGCGAGATCGTCGTCGTCGACACCGAGGGTGAGGGTGATGAGCAGAAGTTCAGCTTCCGCGGCGAGGTCAAGCCGATGATGCTCGTGCCCGATGTGCCGCCGGTTGACCTGGCTAAGACTGCCAAGGCCGCCAAGACAGCCGAGAGCGAGTAGCACCAGAACGTCCTTCCAGAGGCCGGTTTCCTTGACGGGGGGCCGGCCTCTGGTGTGCACGAAGCATCGTCGAGGGACGACACCGACGGACGAGGCACCGCACAGCCGCTGCTTCCCCCCACGGCCGCTTCGGAAGTCGGTAGCGTCCGGTCCATGGAGCAGACGTCGGCCGAGCCGGGCCCTGGCGGACCGGTCATAGCCGGGCCGCTCGCCATGCTCTTCCGGTCCACTCCCGATGCGATCGTCGTCCTGCGCGAGGGCCGCCTGGTGGCCAACAACGAGCCAGCGGAGATGTTCTTCGGCGCCGCAGGACCCGAGATCGCCGACGTCGTCGACCTTCCCG
>JANXUE010000263.1 GCA_025352005.1 Frankiales bacterium | reverse complement strand
GTCTTGGCGATCAGGGTTACCTCGACGTCGGCGCGGCGCAACGCCTTGGCGGCGAACAGACCTCCGAATCCCGACCCGACGATGACGACGCGCCTGGTCTTGCTCTTCACACTGTTGCCCTCGCTGGCGGTCATGGCGCATCCCTTCCCAGGTTCGACTCCCATGATCCCACTACGGCGGAGCCGACCCGCAAGCCAGGGTGTGACGATCAAGACACGCTCGCTCACAGATTGCCCGCAGCCGAACAGGGCAGAGTGAACCTACCGACTCCCACCGTCTTGAGGTCCTTTCGTGCGTCGTACCACCGTTGTCCTGCTCGCCCCGCTGCTCGCCGTCGCCGTGCTCAGCGGCTGCGGTGCCGGCTCCGCCAAGAGTTCCGCCGCCGGAAAGTCGCAGTCGTCGAAGGACGGGCTGCCCGCGGTGTCGGGCTCCTACGGCAGCAAGCCGACCTTCACCTTCCCGACCCCCACCGCGCCGGCGGGGCTCAAGAGCCAGGTCCTGCGCGAGGGGACCGGTCCGGTCGTGCAGAAGGGCGACCTACTGGTTGCCGACTACCTCGGCCAGGTCTGGGGCGGCAAGGTCTTCGACAACTCCTACGACCGCAAGACCGTCGCGGGCTTCGTCATCGGAAAAGGCAAGGTCATCACCGGCTGGGACGACGTCCTGGTAGGAGCGAAGGCCGGCAGCCGCGTCCTGATGTCGCTGCCGCCGGACAAGGGCTACGGCGCCACGGGCAACAGCCAGGCCGGCATCAAGGGCACCGACTCGCTCGTGTTCGTGGTCGACATCGTGGCCTCCTATGCCGGCAAGGTGGCCGGTGACCCCAAGGCGGTCGTACAGAAGATCAGCCCCAGCGGCGTGACGGTCGCGGGGCCGCTGGGCGGCCTGCCGACGGTTGCGGTCGCGAAGGGCACCGCCGCCCCCAAGGCCCCGGCAGTCACCCTGCTGGCCAAGGGCTCCGGCGCCGCCGTCACAGCTGGACTCATCGTCGTGCAGTACGTCGCCACGACCTTCGACGGCAAGGCCGCCGGCTCGACCTTCACCGACGGGGCGCCAGCCGCCGTCCCCGTGAGCGCCGGCGGAAACGGGACTCCCTTCGACGCCGTCAAGGGCCTGCCGCTCGGCAGCCGACTGCTCCTGACCGTGCCCGGCACCAACGGTCAGCAGGCCGTCGCGGTGGCGGTCGACCTGATCGCGCAGCCGAAGACGGCCGCCGAGACCGGCTGACCGCCCCTGGCCGCCCCTGGCCGCCCCTGGCCTCCGGGTCAGCCTCGGGCACCGATGAGGTGCTCGAGAGCGAGCTGGTCGAGGCGCCCGAAGCCGTAGCCCCGCTCCCCCACCGCGTCGACGTTGAAGTCCTCGAACGCGGAGCGGTCGGCAAGCAGGTCGGCATAGCTCTCGCCCGAAGCCAGGGTGGGCGTCGCGAGCTCCACGACCTTGCTCGCCACCATGGCCTCCTGCACCTCGGGGTCGGCCCGGAACGCCTTTGCCCGCTCCTTGAGCAGCAGGTAGGTCCGCATGTTGTCCGCCGCGCTCGACCACACCCCGCTCAGGTCCTCGGTCCGCAGCGGCTTGTAGTCGAAGTGCCGGGGCCCGGCGTAGGGCGCATCGCCCTGGGGGCCACCGTTCTCGAGCAGGTCGACGAGGAAGAACGCGCTCAGCAGGTCGCCGTGCCCAAAGGTCAGGTCCTGGTCAAACTTGGGACCGTGCTGGCCGTTGAGGTCGATGTGGAAGAGCTTGCCCTGCCACAGCGCCTGGCTGATGCCGTGCACAAAGTTCAGGCCAGCCATCTGCTCGTGGCCGACCTCGGGGTTCACACCGACCATCTCGGCATGCTCCAGCGTGGAGATGAAGGCCAGCGCATGCCCGATGGTCGGTAGCAGGATGTCGCCGCGCGGCTCGTTCGGCTTGGGCTCCAGTGCGAAACGCAGTCCATAGCCCCGGTCGGTGCTGTATTGCGCAAGCAGGTCCAGGCCCTCGCGGTAGCGGTCGAGCGCGGCCCGCACGTCCTTGGCAGCGTCGGTCTCCGCGCCCTCCCGGCCGCCCCAGAAGACGTAGGTCGACGCGCCGAGCTCGGCGGCCAGGTCGAGATTGCGCATGGTCTTGCGCAACGCGTAGCGCCGGACGCTACGGTCGTTGCTGGTGAAGGCGCCGTCCTTGAAGACGGGGTGGG
>JANXUE010000213.1 GCA_025352005.1 Frankiales bacterium | reverse complement strand
CGCCGCCGCCGCGCCGCTGAGTCAGCCCGCCAGGACGTCCATGAGGGCGGTCGTCACCCCTGGGTGGTCTCGCCCGGTGACGGTGACGAGCAGGCTCACGAGGCGAGCCCGTAGGCGTTGTAGGCGGCGACCCTCGCGCGGCGGACGACACGGGCCAGGTCTCGAAGGACGCGATCGCGGGCCTCCGCCTCCCGGCTGTCGACCGCCCCCCCGGTGTCGCGGGAGGCGAGCGCCACGACGGCAGACAGCTGCCGGGTCTGGACCAGGACCTGTCGGGCGCGGGCCGGCCAGGAGCCCGGCAGCTCGTCATCGTCGAGCCCGTGCCGAGCGTCCCTGCGCAGGTCGCGCAGCGCGTCGGCAACGTCAGGGCTCCAACGGGCGACGTCGAGCTCGACCAGCACCCGGGCCGCCTCGACGAGGCCGAGCCGTAGGTCGTGCTCGGCCTCGTGCAGGTAGGGGCCGGGCTCGGGGCCCGACACCTCCACGGGGTAGGACGACCACAACACGGTCGTGACGGTGCCGTCAAGCTCGGAGCCGTGCGAGGTCAGAGCAGGCACCAACCCGGTTCCGGTGCCGTCCTCGCGGACGGCCAGAACCCCTTCACCGGCAAGCAGTGCCGCCCGGGTGAAAGGGCCCGGTCCGGGCAGGCCCAAGGGGTCACCGGGAGCGGGTAGGACCACCCGCAGGCGGCGTACCCCGTCGGCGCGCAACCGTCCGGCCGCCTGCTCCAGGTCGAGGTCGTCGACCCACAGCCCGCTCACCCGGTGGTCCTCGTCGTAGGTCGTGACGCGGGCCACGAGCTCGCGCAGCGAGGTCTCGCCGGCGAGCCAGGCCGTGGCCCAGCAGGCAAGTAGAGCGCTACGGGGAGGGGTGGACGACGACACGACCAGTCAGCCTACGAGGCATCAGGGCCCCGCTCGCATAGCGTCCCGAACGTGCGCTCGTACGACGGGATCGACCTGTCCCCTCCGAAGCGGCCGCCCCTTCCTGAGGTGGCCGCCGACCGTGGCCTCGTGCTCGAGGAGGTCCTGACCGGTTGGGTCGGGGCGGTCGTCGACAGCGACAGGGAACGGGTCAGCCTCGAGGACCGGCACGGCAAGGTGCGCGTGTTCCCGCTCGGCGTCTTCCTGCTCGACGGCAAGCCCGTCAACGTCGTACGGACCCGGGGGTCGGCACCGCAGGCGGACACCCGGACCGCCAGCGGGTCACGAGCCGTTCCGAACCTCCAGGCGAGGGTGGCACGGGCCAGTCGGATCTGGGTCGAGGGACAGCACGATGCCGAGCTGGTCGAGCGGGTGTGGGGCCACGACCTGCGCGTCGAGGGCGTCGTGGTCGAGCCGCTCGACGGTATCGATGACCTGCCCGCGCTTGTGCGGACTTTCGGTCCGAGCCGGGATCGACGAGTGGGGGTGCTCGTGGACCACCTGGTCTCGGGAAGCAAGGAGAGCCGCATCGTCCAGGGGGTGACCAGCCCGCACGTGCTGGTGACCGGCCATCCCTACGTCGACGTGTGGCAGGCGGTGAAACCAGCGGCTGTGGGCATCACGGCCTGGCCGGCCGTGGCACGGGGGAGCTCGTGGAAGGAGGGCGTCTGCGCTGCTCTCGGGTGGGGACAACCGTGGGAGGGCTGGAGACGGGTGCTGGCGGCTGTCGACTCCTACGCCGACCTCGAGGTCCCACTGCTCCAGTCCGTCGAGCGGCTCATCGACTTCGTCACCGAGCCGTGAACAGCCAAAAGACGACCCAGGGAAAGGGCCGCCTTTTGGGCTGTGCTCACGTCATCGAACGTCGTGTCACCAGACTCGACGTCGGTTGCCACCCATGGGGACGAAGTTGAGGACGAGGCCGACCACGAGCAAGATGAGGCCGATGGTGACGAGCACGGGGATGCTCGCCACAAGGCCGATGATGAGCAAGATCAGTCCAAGCGCAATCACGGGGGTCTCCTTTGTCGCCAGGTGCTGCACCGGTCTGGTGCCTGACCGCCCCATGCCCTGCGACACATGAGAACTAACCCTGCGACGGAACCATTTCTGGGCCATTTTTTCGACACCTGGCCCGAGATGTTCGCGAAGTACGGGTTGGCGCCGCATGTCCGGCGCGCCGGAAGTGCTGCCGGCCACACCCTCGCCTACGCTTGGGTGGTCGCCGCCGGTGGGCGCGTTCGGGCCCGGCACCCACGACGGAAGAGCATCGTTGACTGCACCGCAAGAGATCCCCGCTGCACCCGCCGTACCCCCCCTCAGGGCCTGGCAGCGGTCCGCCCTCGTGACGTATCTGCGGTCCAACCCCCGTGACTTCCTCGCGGTGGCGACACCTGGCGCCGGCAAGACCACCTTCGCGCTACGGATCGCATCGGAGCTGCTTTCCAGCGGCGTGATCCAGGGCGTCACGGTCGTCGCCCCCACCGAGCACCTGAAGACCCAGTGGGCCCTGGCCGCGGCGAAGGTGGGGATCAGCCTGGACTCCGGGTTCAAGAACTCCATGGGCTCGGCGAGCCGGGACTTCCACGGTGTGGCGGTGACCTACGCCGCTGTCGCGGCCCATCCGCTGCTGCACCGGGCTCGCACCGAGCGCCGCCGCACCCTGGTCATCCTCGACGAGGTCCATCACTCAGGCGACGCCCTGTCCTGGGGGGACGCGGTCAAGGAGGCCTTCGAGCCGGCGACTCGACGGCTGTCGCTCACGGGCACGCCGTTCCGGTCCGACACCAACCCGATCCCGTTCGTCCGCTACGAGCGAGGCTCCGACGGCATCACCCGGTCGGCCGCCGACCACTCCTACGGCTACGCGGACGCGCTGCGCGACGGGGTCGTTCGCCCGGTTTTGTTCATGGCCTACTCCGGTACGGCGACCTGGCTCACCCGCGCGGGCGAGCAGATCAGTGCCACCCTCGGCGAGCCGCTCACCGTGGAGCAGACCGCTCATGCCTGGCGCACCGCCCTGGACCCGCACGGCGACTGGATGCCGGCCGTCCTCGAAGCCGCCGACCGCCGTCTCACCCAGGTCCGCCAGGGCATGCCCGACGCTGGCGGCATGGTGATCGCGAGCGATCACAAGAGCGCCAAGCTCTATGCCGAGCTGCTCCAGGGGATCACCGGCCGGCAGCCGGTTGTCGTGCTTTCCGACGACCCCGGGGCTTCGGCCAAGATCGGGGCCTTCGAGAGCTCCGACGACCGCTGGCTGGTCGCGGTCCGGATGGTGTCCGAAGGCGTCGACATCCCGCGCCTGGCCGTCGGTGTCTACGGCACCAGCGTCCAGACCCCCTTGTTCTTCGCGCAGGCGGTGGGCCGGTTCGTCCGCAACCGACGCCCCGGCGAGACCGCCAGTGTCTTCGTGCCGTCCGTACCGGTGCTGCTTGTGCTGGCCGCCGAGATGGAGGTCGAACGTGACCATGCACTCGACGGGCCGGCGAAGGAGGCATTCCTCGCTGACGAGCTGCTCGCCGCCGCCAATCGGACCGAGAGGGAGGGCGAGGACGAGGTCGGTTTTGTCGCGCTGCAGGCCTCTGCGCACCTGGACCGTGTCATCTATGACGGTGGCGAGTACGGCACCGGGGCGGCCATCGGCTCGCAGGACGAGCAGGACTTCCTGGGCCTGCCGGGGCTGCTGGCCCCCGAGCAGGTCGCGGTGCTTCTCCAGCAGCACCAGGCAAAGCAGCTGGGGCGGGTCCGGGTCGTCGCCGCGCAGGTGGTGCCGCGCGAGGCGACGGTCTTCGAGGTGCTTGCCAGGCTTCGCAAGGAGCTCAACGGCCTGGTCGGCGCGTGGCACCACCGCACCAGCAAGCCGCACGGTGCCGTGCACGCGGAGCTGCGGGGCGCCTGTGGCGGGCCACCGTCTGCCCAGGCCACGGCCGAGCAGCTGCAGGACCGGATCGAGACGATGCGGCGCTGGGCCCGCGAGCGCTAGGCCTGCAGGCGGGCAGCGCGCACGTACTGCAGGGCGGCCGCCCGGACGTCGTCGTCGGTCACCGTCTCAGCCATTGGCGGCCGCAGCGTCTTGATCGAGCGACACATGGTGTTTAGTACGCGTCGTCCATGATGCGGTAGAGGCCACCGACCGCCAGGCCCGCGATCAGCACCACACCTCCGGTGATGGCAAGGGCGAGCGAGTGCATCGGGAGCGCGAGGCCAAGCAGCGTGAACGCGATGATGATCAGCACGACGGCGACCCAGGAGGTCCTTCGCACGTAGTGGCCGCCGGCCATGGGGGTTCCTCCTGGTACAGATCGTGGATGACATCCTGCGTGATGAGCACAATTCTAGCCAGCGGAACACCCGGCCGCCCTGGAGAGGTTCCCCAGACGTGAGCAGACTCTTCAGCCCCCTGACCCTGCGCGGCACGACGTTCCGCAACCGCGTCTTCGTGAGCCCCATGTGCCAATACAGCAGTGTGGACGGGATGCCCGGCGACTGGCACCTGGTCCACCTGGGGGCGCGCGCCGTCGGCGGCGCCGGCCTGGTGCTGACCGAGGCAGCTGCGGTCAGTCCTGAGGGACGCATCAGCCCCGAGGACGCCGGCATCTGGAACGACGAGCAGGCGGCCGCGTGGGCCCGGGTGACCGCCTTCGTCAAGGCCCAGGGCGCCGTACCGGGCATCCAGCTTGCCCACGCCGGACGCAAGGCCAGCACGTTCCGCCCCTGGGGCGGGCGCAGCGGCAGTGTCCCCCTCGAGGAAGGCGGCTGGACCGCCGTCGCCCCCAGTGCGGTCGCCTTCGGCCGCTACGCCGAGCCGGTCGCACTCGACGACGCCGGCATCGCCAAGGTGGTGGCCGACTTCGTCGCTGCCACGCACCGCGCCAAGGCCGCCGGCTTCGAGGTCGTGGAGCTGCACGCTGCCCACGGTTACCTCCTGCACGAGTTCCTGAGCCCACTATCCAACAAGCGCACCGATGCGTACGGCGGGTCCTTTGCCGGCCGCACCCGCCTGCTGCTGGAGGTGGTGGACCAGGTCCGGGCCGTCTGGGAGGGACCACTGCTCGTCCGCATCAGCGGTACCGACTGGACCGAGGGCGGCTGGGACGTCGAGGACTCCGTCACCCTGGGCCGGCTGCTCGCCGCGGGAGGCGTCGACCTCATCGACTGCTCCAGTGGTGGGCTGCACCACACCCAGCAGATCCCGCTCGGTCCGGGCTACCAGGTGCCCCTGGCCGCGGCTGTCCGCAAGGCCGGGATCCCCACCGGTGCGGTCGGGCTGATCACCGAGCCCAAGCAGGCCGAGGAGATCCTTGCGACCGAGCAGGCCGATGTCGTGCTGCTCGCCCGCGAGCTGCTTCGCGACCCGCACTGGCCGTTGCTGGCGGCGACCGAGCTCGGCGCACAGATCACCTGGCCGCCACAGTACGAGCGCGCCCGTCCGTGACCGTGGTCGAGGTCACCGACCCCTCGGACCCGCGGCTGGCCGATTACCTCGGGCTCACCGATGTCGTGCGGCGCGTCAAGCACGAACCGGAGAAGGGCTTCTTCCTCGCCGAGGGCCAGCTCGTCATGCGCAGGGCCGTCCAGGCCGGTTGTGCACCCCGCTCGTTGCTGCTTGCACCCAACCGGCTCCAGGACCTGCTGCCGGAGCTGCAGGACCTTGACTGCCCGACCTTTGTCGCCGCACCGGACGTGCTGCTTGCCGTCACCGGCTTCCATGTCCATCGGGGCGCGCTGGGCGCCTTCGGCCGGCCCCGCCCGCGGACGGCGACGGACGTACTGGCGACCTCCACCCGGGTTCTGGTGCTGGAGAACGTCAACAGCCCCACCAACCTCGGGGCCGTCTTTCGAAGTGCGGCTGGGCTCGGGGTCGATGCGGTCCTGCTGAGCCCGACGTGCTGCGACCCGCTGTACCGCCGCTCGGTGCGGGTCTCGATGGGCGAGGTCTTGTCGCTGCCCTACGCCTACCTCGAGGCCTGGCCCGGCGGGGTTCAGCAGCTGCGGGATGCCGGTTTCCGAGTCCTGGCCATGACCCCCGCGGCGGACGCCACCCCGCTCGAGCAGGTCGTGCTCGGTGCGGATCGGGCGGCCCTCCTGCTGGGGGCCGAGGGTCCCGGCCTGACCGCCGAGGCGATGGCCGCCAGCGACCTCAGGGTGCGGATCTCGATGGCCCACGGTGTCGACTCCCTCAACGTCGCTGCCGCTGCGGCCGTCGGGTGCTGGGTCGTCGGCCGCCGGCCGGTGTAGGAACAAGGGCGTGAAGAACCTTGGCCCTGTCCTGGTCCCTCTCGCTCTCCTCGCCGCCTGCGGTGGTGGCGGTACGGCCACTGCCTCCGGTGGGGTCTCCAAGGCCGACTACCTGAGCAGGGCCGAGGCGATCTGCACCCGGGCCAACGCCGAGCAGGCGAACGTCACGACCCCCACGACGGTCAGCGAGCTGGCACCGTACGTCGACCGGGTCGTCGCACTGGCCGACCAGGCCACCCGGCAGATCGCCGACCTCGAGGCGCCGAAAGCGGACAGGTCGGCGATCGAGTCCAAGGTCCTCAGGCCGCTCGCCGGCCAGCTCGCCGAGCATCACGCCTATGCCGACAAGGTCTCCGCGGCCGCAAAGGCCGGCGACCAGACCGCGCTGGTCACGCTCCTCGGGAGCCCGCCCACCGGCTCCAGGGCCGACCTCGCGTGGATGAAGGGCTACGGCTTCGTGGCGTGCGTGAAGGCCGCCGACACCAGCAGCTAGACGTCCAACAGGTCCAGGGCGGCCTCGACGATCGAGCGGGCATCCAGACCGTGGTGGGCGTGCACCTCATCGACACCGCCGCCCTGGCCGAAGACGGACACACCGAGGCACGTCGTCGCCGTACCCGTGATGGTGCCGAGGAAGGCGAGGGTGTGGGGATGGCCGTCCAGCACGGTGACCAGGGGCGCCCGCGTTCCGAACGCACGGTCCAGCACACCCTCGTCGACGCCGTGCGCCGGCCCGCGCAGCAGCCCCCGACGGGACTGCACCGCCCGCCACACGCGGTCGTAGGACGTGACCACGACGACGTCGGCCGCCACCCCGAGCTCGGCGAGCAGGTCGGCCGCGGCCACGACGTTGGGGACCAGCGCACCCACGCCGACGAGGGTGACAGCGGGCGCGCCGGTTGCCCGCAGCAGATAGGCACCCGCCAGGACGTCCCGCCTGCGGGCGCCGCGGTCCTCGGGTAGGTCGGCGAGCGACTGGTCGACCGGGCGAGTGGACAGCCGCAGGTAGGCCGACTCGCCGTCCTGCCTCCCCAGTCGCGACAGCGCGTCAAGAAAGCACCACTCGGTCTCCAGGGCAAACGCCGGTTCGTACGCCGTGACGCCGGGCTGCTCGAGTCCGATGCTCGGGGTCCCGATGCTCTGGTGCGCACCGCCTTCTGAGGCAAGCGTCACCCCGGAGGGCGTCCCGACAAGGACGGACTGGCCGCCGGCGTAGGTGCCGAACGCCCACGGCTCCAGGGCCCGCCCGACGAACGGGTCGTAGACGGTGCCGACCGGCAGCAGCGGCTGACCGACCTTGGACCAGGTTGCCCCGAGCTCGCCGAGCAGCCCGACCAGGTTGACCTCCGCGATGCCGAGCTCCAGGTGCTGCCCGCCAGAGGTCTCGCGCCAGCGGACGAGCCGGTCTCCTTCGGTGGCCGGGTCCGTGGCGAACCAGTCGTGGCGTTCCTGCGGGGTCCAGACACCGACCTTGTTGATCCAGCCGCCCTGGTTGGTGGACGAGGCCACGTCAGGGGAGACCGTGACCATGCGGGCGGCCACATCCGGAGCGTCACGGGCCAGGTCCGTCATGACCCGGCCGATCGTGGCCTGCGTGCTGTGCTCACCTCGGTAGCTGCGGCCCAGCTCGGTCGGGACCGGGGGAGGCAGGACGGTGACCAGGTCGGGGCGGGCCAGCCGGGCGGCGGTGGCCGCGCAGAGCTGCCCGGCAGCCGAGGCGGGGTCGAAGGTGACCCAGGGGTCATCCGCCGAGACACCGAGGGAGGCAGCGAGCTCGACGTACTGGTCCTCACTGAGCAAGGCGGAGTGGTTTGACGGCGAGCCCTCGACGGGAAGCCCACGACCCTTGACGGTGTAGGCGAACACCACCGTAGGTCGGGTGTTGTCGACGGCCTCGAAGCTCGCGCGCAGGGCCGCCAGGTCGTGGCCGCCGAGGTCGCGCAGCGCGGTCTGAACCTGCTCATCCGACAGCGGCTCGAGGAGCGCCGCCACCGGCGGCGCGTCGCGAACCAGGCGGGCGCGCAGGGAGGGAAGGGGCGAACGCAGCAGGAACTGGTACTCCTCGTTGCCCATCTCGTCGATCCGGCTCCGGAGTGCCTCACCGCCTGGGCGCGCGAACAGGTCCTCCAGCACCCGGCCGTACTTCACCTCCAGCACCTGCCAGCCGGCGGCCGCGAACATCCCCTGCCAGCGGCTGATCGCGATGTCGGGCACGATCCGGTCCAGGGACTGGCGGTTGAGGTCGACGACCCAGAGGACCTCGCCGAGCCTTTGCACCATGGGGTCGGCAACGCACTCCCAGATCGCGCCCTCGTCCAGCTCCGCGTCACCGAGCAGCGAGATCTGCCGCCCGCCCGGCTCGACGCCGAAGTGCGCACTGACGTAACGCTGGGCGATAGCGCCCCAGACCGGTGCGGTAGCGCCGATGCCGACGGAGCCGGTCGAGTAGTCCGGGACGTCCGGGTCCTTGGTGCGGGAGGGATAGGGCTGCAGGCCGCCGAGCTCGCGTAGCCGGGGCAGGTAGGACACGTCGAGGTTGCCGAGCAGATAGTTGATCGCATGCAGGACGGGTGAGGCGTGGGGCTTGACCGAGACGCGGTCGACCGGCGTCAGGTGCTCGAACCACAGCGCGGTCATGATGCTCACCATCGACGCGCTCGAGGCCTGGTGTCCCCCCACCTTGACCCCGGAGGTGTTGGGGCGCCGGGAGTTGGCTGCGTGCACGATGCTCGTGGCGAGCCACAGGACCCGCTGTTCGATGAGGGCAAGAGCGTTCAGGTCAGTTGTCCGGTCGTCACTCACCGCGGCATCATCACAGGTGTCCTGACGGCGGGAGTGACGGAGAGCCGTGCGTTACACCGCGGTGGCGATCGGTGCCCGCAGCAACGCATCCGGGATCCCGAACCCTGCGACCAACGTCAGCGCCTGCGGCCGCAGGTCGGCGCAGAGCACATTGACCTTCTTCTGCAACGCACGCGAGTCATCGGCCGACAGGTATCCGTGCTCAAGCCACCAGGCCCGGTCCCGCTCGATGGTGGACAGGGCGCCGAGGTCGCGCACCTGTTGCAGCAGCGGGCTGGTGGCCCGTTCCCGGAACAACTCGTGGGCATGGCGCTCGACGTGCGCGCGGGCTGCGGCGAGGGCATGGTCCTGGCACAGCGCCAGCGCACGCAGGGGATCGGTGCCGTCCTTCACGAGCGTCCGTAGCCGGCGGGCGAGCGAGTCGACGAGCCGGTCCTCGCGAAACGCCAACGCCTCCGCCTGCCAGACCGGGTCGTCGAGGTCCGCCGCGCGACGGCTCAGGCCGCCGAGCAAACGGCCGGCCTGCCGGGAGGTGAGGCTGCGGACCATCCCGAAGGCGTCGAGGTCCTCGAACTGCGCGGCGTAGTCCGACAGCAGAGTCTTCGCGACCAGCTGCATGAGAACGGTGTTGTCGCCCTCGAACGTCACAAAGACGTCGGAGTCCCCCCTCAGCGAGGCGAAGCGGTTCTCCGTCAGGTAGCCCTTCCCGCCGCAGCACTCGCGGGCTTGCTGGACGGCCTGCACGGTATGCCAGGTCGCTACCGCCTTCAGGCCGGCGGCGAGCGCCTCGACGTCGCGTTGACCCTCGCCGCCGTCGAGCAGGGCGACGTAGGAGTCGGTCAGGTGGTCGTGGGCGGCCTGCAGGACGTAGGACTCGCAGATGGCGGGGAGCAGCCGCCGCTGGTGGGTGAGGTAGTCCATGAGCGGGGTGTCGGCCTCGAGGCCGGTGCCGAACTGTTGCCGCCGCTCGCCCCAGCGGACGGCGATCGTCAGGGCGTTCCGCGCCACGGCCAGGCCGGCTCCGGCGATGCAGATCCGGCCCTCGACAAGGGCGCCGATCATGGTGAAGAAGCGCGCGCCGGGGGAGGCGACCGGCGAGGTGTAAACGCCCTCGGCGGACACCGAGCCGAAGCGGTCGAGCAGGTTGTCCCGGGGGACCCGGACGGCGTGGAAGCGCAACCTCCCGTTGTCGACGCCCTGCAGCCCCATTTTGTCGCCACAGTCCTCGATCTCGACGCCGTCCAGGACCTCACCGTCCGCTGACCGGATCGGCACGACGAACGCGTGCACGCCCTGAGCCTGCCCGGCGACATCGAGCTGGGCGAAGACGACGGCGACCCGGGCGTGCAGGGCAGCGCCACCGATCCAGTCCTTGCGGGCGGTCTCATCGGGGGTATGCAGGACGAACTCGCCGGCCTCGGCGTCGTACCGGGCCTGGGTGCGCAGCGAGCGGACGTCCGAGCCGTGGCCGATCTCGCTCATCGCGAAGCACCCGGGCAGCTCGAGTGTCCCGATGTCGCGCAGGTAGGCGTCGTGGTGCTTGCGGGTGCCGAGCCGGTGGATGGCACCGCCGAACAGCCCGAACTGCACGCCCATCTTCACCAGCAGCGACAGGTCGCTGTGGCCGACGGTCTGGAAGGTCGCGATCCGCCCACCAGGGTCGTCCTGGCCACCGTAGGCGACGGGGAACGAGCGCGCTCCGTCGCCGGCCAGCCCTAGCCCCTTGGTCCACTCGAGCACCAGGTCTCGGTAGTCGTCACGGCCGAGCCCGTCCGCCTTGTCGAGCGGCAACGCCGACAGCCGCGCCCGGGTCTCGCGCCGCAGCGCTGCGTGCCGCCCGTCGAGAAAGCACTGCAGCTGGCCCGCCGCCTCGACGTCGACCGTGTACCCCACCCTGTCCGCCATGATCGTGCTGTTCCCCGCGGAGCGGTTCGCTGAACCGTCAGACCAGGGCGGGTACGACGACGCCCAGCAGCGGGCTGGCCGCCACCACCAGCGCCAGGGCCAGGACAGCGGTGGCCGGACCTCGGGTCAGCGGGACAGGACGGTGCAGCAGTCTCCGGGCCCGGACCAGTACGTCCTCACCGGCCAGCCCGAGGGCGCCGGCGGGAGCCCCGCTGCCACCGATCTTCCACAGCGCACGGGCGAGCAGCGCCGGGTCGTGATGGCGCGCCGCCCGGTCGTCGGCGAGCAGCTCGACCAGCAGGGCTACCTCGGCCTGGGCCGTGCTGACCGCGCGCAACGCCGGGAACGTCGCTCCGAGGGCCACGAACGGCAGGACGACAAGGTCGTGGCGTTGCACGAGATGGGCCCGCTCGTGGGCGAGGACGGCCCGCAACTCGTCGTACGACAGCAGGCTGAGAGCTCCGCGCGACAGCACCAGCCGCGGACGCAGCCCCGGCAGGCAGTAGGCGATCGGCACCTCATGGTCGAGCACAGAGGCGCCTTCGAGCAGCAGGTTGCGCTGGGACACCAGGTCGACCAGGACCCGGTTGGAACGCCGGGCGCGAACGGTCACCCAGGTCGAGCTGGCCAGCACGGTGACCAGGCGAAGCAGCATCGCGAGCCCTGCCAGGCCGGCGACCCAGGTGAGCGCGTCGGCGCAACCGAGGTGCCGCAGCCCGTCGGCCGGGGTCCGGCCGAGCGGAGCCAGGGCGAGGGTGCCGAGCAGGGAGAGGGTGAGCAAGCCGCCAGCCAGGCCGGCGGCCTGCCACAGCACGAGCGCAAGGACCGGGGAGCGACCGGGCCAGGCCGCACGGGCGAGCACTGGCGGGAGGACGACCGCAACGAACAGCAGCGCCAGCGCGAGGGCTGCAGCTGAGGCGACCATGGGTCAGGTGCGACTGTCGGGCGCGGTCGGGTCAGGCTCGTCAAGCGCATCGAGCGCCTGTCGAAGGGCCCGCGCCTCCGCGGGACTGACGGTGCGGGCGAAGTGCTGCAACGCGGCCTGCCGGTCGGCGGCCTGTCCGAGGGCCTGTTGCAACAAGACGGTGACGTGGTCGGTGCGGCTGGCGGTGGCGGTGTAGGTGTGCGCGCGGGCGCTGGCGTCGCGCTGCAGCAGGCCCTTGTTCTCCAGGCGGCTCAGGACCGTGAGGACGGTGGTGTAGGCCAGACCGCGGCCGGACAGCGCGTCGGCGACGTCGCGACCGCTCAGGGCCGCGGGCGCCGCCCACACCGTGTCCATCACCGCGCGCTCGAGGTCACCCAGCCGTGTCACGAGCGTCATACTACGTCCAGTAGAAGTTCTACGAGCCGTCGTACATCATGGTGGACGTAGAAAGGAGAGACCGTGCCCGACGTTCTCGGTACCGCCGTACCGCCCGGTGCCCAAACGTGGCGCTGGGACTGGCAGGAGATGGCCCGCTGCCGGGGCCACGATGAGCTGTTCTTCCACCCGCCCGGCGAGCGCGAGCCGACCAGGAGCGAGCGCGACCAGGCCGCCCGCGGGCTGTGTCTTGGCTGCCCCGTGCGGCGCGAGTGTGCCACGCACGCTCTGATGATGCGCGAGCCGTACGGCGTGTGGGGCGGCCTCACCGAGGACGACCGGGCCGTCGAGCTCTACGGCCCGCGTCCCGTCCGGCGTCGCTGACGAGGAGCAGGGTGGCGAGCAGGTAGCGGAGTCCCAGGTAGGTCGAGCCCCAGAACACCTACACCAGGCCCAGAGCGGTCCAGATCCGTCACGCCGCCGGCTGCATGGGACCCATGCAACACCACGTTTGCTTGCTGCCGGTGAGTGACGTGCGTGACCATGGCTCCATGAAGCGCCTCGCAGAGTTCGTCCTGCACCACCGCAAGCGCGTCATGGCCTTCTGGGCTTTGATGCTCGTCCTCGGGGCGGTTGCCGCCGGCCAGACCACCAAGCGGCTGACCACGGACTTCTCGCTGCCCGGCCAGCCGGGCTTCACGATCGACCAGCAGGTCCAGAAGCTGTACGGCAACGGCGGCTTCAGCACGCCGCTGCTCGTGGTCGTCACCTCGCCCGGTGACGTGGTGGCGCAGGCCCCGGCTGCCCATGCAGCCCTGACCAAGGCGCTGTCGGCGGCACTGGCCGTCCCGGTGCCCGTCAGCCCGCAGACCGGCCGCCCGGTGTACGGCGGGCCCGGTGGGCTCAAGGTGCGGGTGGCCGACTACACCACCGACAACGACCCGAGCTTCCTCACCCGCGACCGGCACACGACCTTCGCGCTCGTGCAGGCGCCCGTCGTCAAGGGCTTCGGCGGTGGCTTCGACGCGGTGCTCGCGCCGGAGCTGGGCAAAGCCTTCGCCGGCACCGGGCTCACGGCCCAGCTGACCGGCTACAACCTGCTGGGCGTCGACAGCGGCTCCACCGGCCCGAGCCTGCTGTCGGAGGTCCTGCTGGGTGGCCTGGGCGCCCTGGCGGTGCTGTCCTTCGTCTTCGCGTCGTTCCTGGCCCTCGTCCCGCTCCTGGTGGCGGCGGTGTCGATCACCTCGACCTTCATCGCCCTGCTGGCGCTGACCTACATCGCCGACGTGAGCTTCATCGTGCAGTTCCTCGTCGCGCTGATCGGCCTGGGCGTCGGCATCGACTACTCGCTGTTGCTGGTGACCCGCTGGCGAGAGGAGCGCGCCCACGGCCGCACCAATGAGGAGGCTGTCGTGGAGGCTGTCCGCACCGCCGGGCACGCCGTCATCTCCAGCGGCGTCACGGTCGGCATCTCGCTGCTCGCGCTGGTCGTGCTGCCGGTCCCGTTCCTGCGCTCCGTCGGCTACGGCGGGATGCTCATCCCGGTGATCAGCACGGTGGTCGTCATGACGCTGGTCCCGGCCCTGCTGGGCGGTATCGGGCCCCGGGTGGACTGGCCGCGGATCCGCAAGGAGGGCAGCGCCTCCCGCGGCTGGACGGCCTGGACCCGCCTCGTGGTGCGCCGTCGCTGGATCGCCGCCGCGGTCTCGCTCGGTTTGCTCGTCGCACTCGCGATCCCGCTGGCAAGCATCCAGATCGGCACCGCCCGCACCGCTGCCCTGGCCAGCTCCGGTGCGGCGTACGACGCCCTGCAGGTCCTGGAGAAGGGCGGCATCAGCTCTGGGGTGACCACCCCGGTCGAGGTCCTCATCAAGGCCGACGCCGATGCCGCGGCCATCGTCACGAAGGCCAAGGCGGTCGACGGCGTCCGCACCGCCTTCGCCCCCGCGGACGCCGCGTGGAGCGCCGGGGGCACCCGGGTCGTGGAGGTCCTGCCGAAGGTCGAGACGGTCGACAACAACACCGTCAAGGTCATCGATCGTGTCAAGACGGCCCTGGCCGGGACCCCGGGTGTGATCGGCGTGACCGGTCAGGGGGCGCTCGTCGTCGACTACGTCAACGCGGTCTACAAGAGCTTCCCCTACGTTCTTCTGGTCATTTCCCTGATCACCTTCCTGCTGCTGGCCAGGACCTTCCGCTCGCTGCTGCTGCCGCTCAAAGCGGTGCTGCTCAACCTGCTGTCGGTGTCGGCGACCTTCGGCGCCGCGGTGCTGTTCTGGCAGGACGGCTACGGCAGCTCGCAGATCTTCGGGATCGCCTCGACCGGTGCGATCACCTTCTGGCTGCCGTTGATGATCTTCGCGTTCCTGTTCGGCCTGTCGATGGACTACGAGGTCTTCATCCTGGCCCGCAGCCGCGAGGAGTACGACCGCGTCGGCTCGACCGACGAGGCGATCGTGCAGGGGCTGGGCCGCACCGGCCGACTGGTCACCAGCGCGGCCCTGATCCTGTTCCTGGCGTTCACGGCCCTGGGGGCAGCGCCCAACACCGACATCAAGGTGTTCGCCACGGCGCTGGGCGTCGGCATCCTGCTGGACGCCACCGTCGTACGGGCGCTGCTCGTACCCGCGCTGGTCTCGCTGTTCGGTCGCTGGAACTGGTGGCTGCCGGGCGGGGTGGCGAAGGTGCTGCGGGTCGAGCCCTCCCCGCTGCCGCCCAAGGCGCCCCGGGGCACCCTGCCTCCGACGCCCGAGCCGGTGCTCGAGCCCGTCTAGCGCTCGGCGACCTTGGCGAGCGAGGTGTAGTTGGAGTCGCAGACGTTGGCCAGCGGTGACTCGACGGCCTGCGAGAGCAGCTGGTAGGTGTCCATGGCGCACTCGACGGCGACCCCGCAGGTCTCGCCCTCGCCCTGCCGGGCGTGGCCGTCGCCGAGGCTGAACAGCGCCCCCGGGACGTTGACCCCGAGGTCGCTGTCCCGCGCGTGGAAGCGCTCGTCGAGCTCGTCGACGAGATGGACCTGCGACATCTGCCGGACCCGGTCCGGATGCGCGGACAGAAAGGTAGACCAGCGCGCGGCTCCTAGCGGCCGAGCGCGTCCGGGTCGGCGAGCAGACGCTTGAGGGCCTCGAAGAACAAGGCGCACTGCACCCCGTCGACGAGCCGGTGGTCGCCGGTCAGGCACAGGGTGAACTGAGACACGACCACCACCTTGCCCTCCCGGACGACGGCCCGGTCGGTCACGATCCCGAGGCTGATGTAGACCGGCGTCCGGGCGAACGGCAGGGGGGCCAGGAACACCTCCTCGACCTGCAGTGGAGCCACGTTGCTGATGAACACCGACCCGAGCGGGTTGGCTTTTTGCCCCAGGACGGGCAGACCGAGCCCTCCGAGCAGCACGGACGTGGCCATCATCATCGGCTTCATGAGGAACCCGGGGACGTACGCCGCCACCTTGGTCGAGGTGTTGAACCCGGGGTCATCCCCCTCGCGCAGCGCCTTGACGCCCTTCCAGACGGCAGTAGCCATCTCGGCTGGTGTGAGCTGGTCGGCGTTGGTGATCTTGCACGGCGCAAGGTCGGTGCCCTGGCCGATGTCGACGGCATAGCCGATCGAGATGTCCTCGAACGGGACGATCCGGTTGCCCAGGACCCGAGCGTTTCCCTGCGGGATGACACGTACCGCGTGGGCTGCCGCGCAACCGACGACGTGCATGATCGTCAGGCCCTTCACGCCCGCGGCACGTTGTGTGTCGACGTATCTCTGGATCGGCGCTGCATCGATGATCAGACGCGTGAGGAGCCGGCCCTCGGTGGGGGCTCTCCACGTCGCGACCGCCACCTTTCGGCGTACCGCTGCTGCCCGGGCGGCCTGATCCGGGTAGGACGCAGTACGACGGGCCTCGCGGGCGACCATCGCTCCCGTGGCGAGGCTGGCGAGGAGGGCGGCGCGGCGAGGACTGGGCACCTGCGGACTCTAAGGCTCCGCCACGCACACCCTGACGCGGGCATAACCGGCCGCGGTGGGGTAGGAACCGGGGAGCGCTTTCACGCCCCGAGCGTCACCACCCGAGGAGGACCCATGGCCATCGCCACCGTTGACCCGAGCACCGGTCAGACCCTGAAGAGCTTCCAGGCCCTGACCGACGCCGAGCTCGAGGAGCGACTGGCGCGGTCCGCGGCCGCCTTCGCGAGCTACCGGCGCACGACCTATGACCAGCGGGCCGCCTGGTGCCGGGCCGCCGCGGACCTGCTCGACGCCGACACCGAGCACGTCGCGGAGCTCATGACGACGGAGATGGGCAAGACCCTGGTCGCCTCGCGGGCAGAGGTCGCCAAGTGCGCGGTGGGTCTGCGCTACTACGCCGAGCACGCGCCGGCGATGCTTGCCGACGTGCCTGCCGACACCGCCGCCGTCAACGCGACGAAGGCGTACACCCGTTACCAGCCACTCGGTCCGGTGCTGGCCGTGATGCCGTGGAACTACCCGCTGTGGCAGGCGATGCGCTTCGCCGCCCCCGCGCTGATGGCCGGCAACGTCGGGCTGCTCAAGCACGCCTCGAACGTGCCGCAGACCGCGCTGTACATGGAGGAGCTGTTTCGCCGGGCCGGCTTCCCGGCAGACGTCTTCCAGACCCTGCTCGTCGGCGCGGACAAGGTGGAGGCGATCTTGCGCGACAAGCGGGTCGTCGCCGCCACGCTTACCGGCTCGACGCCCGCAGGAAAGGCGGTTGCCGCCCTGGCGGGGGAGGAGCTCAAGCCGACGGTGCTCGAGCTCGGAGGCTCCGACCCGTTCGTCGTCATGCCGTCGGCGGACCTCGAGCGGGCCGCGCAGGTCGCCACCACCGCACGCTGCCAGAACAACGGCCAGTCCTGCATCGCGGCCAAGCGCTTCCTGGTGCACGACGCGGTGTACGACGAGTTCGCGGCCCTGTTCACGACAGCCATGCAGGCGTGGGTCCTGGGCGACCCGCGCGAGGAGGCCACCAAGATCGGGCCGCTCGCGACCGAGGGGGGGCGCACCGATGTCGAGGAGCTCGTCGCGGACGCGGTCGACAAGGGCGCCCGCGTCCTGGTGGGCGGCCAGCGCCCCGAGGGGCCGGGCTGGTTCTACCCGGCGACCCTCATCGAGGGGCTGACCCCCGACATGAGGCTGTACGACGAGGAGGCCTTCGGGCCGGTGGCCGGACTGTTCCGCGTCGGCTCGCTCGAGGAGGCCATCGAGCTGTCCAACGCGACCGACTTCGGGTTGGGCTCCAACATCTGGACGACCGACCCTGCCGAAGCGGAGCGCTTCGTCGACGAGGTCGAGGCCGGCATGGTCTTCGTCAACGGGATGACGACCTCCTACCCCGAGTTGCCCTTTGGCGGCGTCAAGACCTCCGGGTACGGACGTGAGCTCTCCGACCTCGGGATCAAGGAGTTCTGCAACGCCAAGACCGTCTGGGTGGCGTGAGCCCCGGTATCGTCGACGGGCGTGAGCACCCCGCAACTGCGTCCCTTCCTCCAACAGATGGACGCTTATAAGCCCGGTCGTCGGCCCGCCCCTGGGCAAGACCTCTCCCGGTTGGCGAGCAACGAGATGCCGTACCCGCTGCTGCCCGAGGTCGTGGCAGCGGTGACTGCTGCGCTCGGCGACAGCAACCGCTACCCGGACCCGGCCGCGACGGTCCTGACCGAGGCGCTGGCCCGCAAGCACAGCGTCGACGTGGACCGAGTCGCTGTGGGGTGCGGTTCGGTGCAGCTCGTGCAGGAGCTCGTCGAGGTCACCTGCGACGCGGGTGACGAGGTCGTGTTCGGTTGGCGGTCCTTTGAGGCCTACCCGAGCCTGGCCACGATCGCCGGTGCCACCCCGGTGCAGGTCCCACTGTCCGGTGGGCACCTCGACCTCGACGCGATGGCCGGTGCGGTCACCGACCGGACGCGCCTCGTCCTGCTCTGTACCCCGAACAACCCGACCGGGCCGGCGCTTGCAGCGGATGCGGTCAAGGCGTTCCTGGAGGCGGTACCCCCTCGCGTGCTCGTGGTGCTCGACGAGGCCTACGCCGAGTTCGTGGACGACCCACGTGCGGTCGACGGCACGGGTCTGCTGGCGGCGCACCCGAACCTGGTGGTGCTGCGGACCTTCTCCAAGGCGTACGGGCTGGCTGGTCTGCGCGTCGGCTACGCCCTGGCCGGCGACCCGGCTGTCGCCCGTGCCCTGCGTCAGGTACATCTGCCGTTCGCCGTGTCGATCGCGGCGCAGGCAGCGGCGCTGGCCTCCCTGGCTGCCGAGCCGGCGCTGCTCGCCC
>JANXUE010000210.1 GCA_025352005.1 Frankiales bacterium | reverse complement strand
CGATGACCTCGAGCGTGACCCCGACGTGGCCGGCACCTGGTTCGCCGACGGCACCCCGCTCGACCTCGGCACGGCCTGGCATGGGATCCACTTCCTTCTCCACGGCTCCGCGTGGGGCGGGTCGGGTCCGCTCTATGACGCCGTCCTCGGCGGTACGCCGGTCGGCGACCCCTCGACCTACGAGCCGGTCCGCTACCTGAGCCCCGCCGAGGTGGCCGCCGTGGTGGCTGCGCTACCGACGGAGAAGGAGCTCGTGCCACGGTTCACGCACCAGGCGATGCGGCTTGCCGAGGTCTTCCCCGAGCGGGCCTGGGACGAGGCGGCCGCCCTGACGGAGTTCCTGCTTCCGGCGTACCGGCTGCTGGTGGCCTTCTTCTCGCGGGCTGCTGCCGATGGTGAAGCCGTGCTCGTCACTCTCGACCGGGACTAGGTTCCGCCAAACCCGTCTCGGCCTCGCTGCGTCCTAGGAACTGCCCCCTCGGGTCGGCGTGGGGGCTAGGACGCAAGGGGGGGTTGGGGGGTGAGCTTGGCGTGGAAGAACGCCAGCACGCGCTCGACAGAGGCCTCGTCGCGCTGCTCGGTGACGACCGAGTGGCCCTTTCCGTCGAGCTCGACCGCGAGGAACCCGTCGCCGAGCTCACGGCGCAGGGTGTCGAAGCGGGTACCGACGGCCGGGTCGGCCGTGAAGCGGAGCCCGAGCACCTGGCAGCCCCCGGCGACGCGCTCCTTCACCGCGGCGAGGTCGGCCGGGGACAGGTTGAGGTCACCGCGCAGCCTCGGGGTGATCGGGAACGGCATCGACGGCTGCGACAGCACCGGCGCCGCGACGTGACCGTCGACCATCATCGCCAGCGCGAAGCCGCCGCTGAAGCACATCCCGAGCGCTCCAACCCCGGGGCCGCCGAGCTCGGTGTGCAGGTCCTTCGCGAGCGCCTTGAGCCAGGCGGTGACCGGTGACGTCCGGTTCGCAGCCCAGGTCTGGAACTCACTCGAGATGCAGACCTTCGTCAGCGACGAGAGCGCCGCGCCGACGGTCATGGGCTGGCCCGGCGTACCGACCAGCGAGGGCATGACGACGGTGAAGCCGGACGCGACGACGTCCTCGGCGAAGCGCTGCACCTTCGGGGTGATGCCGGGGATCTCGTGGATGACGACCACACCGGGCCCGGTGCCCTTGCGGAACGTCGCGAAGGTGCGTCCCGCGTCCGTGAAGGTGCTCTCGTCCCAGCCGGCCAGTCTGCCCATGGCAGCGGACTCTAGGACCCCGCGTCAGACCACCTGGGCGGCAGGGTTGCCGAGCAGCTGGGGGAGGTGTCGCTCGAGCAGGGGCAGAGCGTCGGAGACTGCGACGTGCCTGCCGAGCTCCTGGGTCAGGGTCGTCACGGTCGCGTCAGCGATGCCGCAGGCGACGATCGCGGCATACGGCGCGAGGCTGTTGTCGCAGTTGAGGGCGAAGCCGTGCATGGTCACGCCGCGGGCGACGCGGATGCCGATGGCGGCCACCTTGCGGGCCCCGTCGGTGGTCCACACGCCGGAGCGGCCGTCGACGCGGGTGGTCGCGAGGCCGAGGTCGGCGCAGACCTCGATGAGGACCTGCTCCAGGCGGCGGACGTAGGCGACCACGTCGATCGGGTCAGCCAGCCGCACGATCGGGTAGCCGGTGACCTGCCCCGGCCCGTGCCAGGTGATCTTGCCGCCGCGGTCGACGTCCACGACGCGCGCGCCATCTGTCGGGCGCTCCCACGGCTCGGTGCGCTTGCCTGCCGTGTACACGCTCTCGTGCTCCAGCAACAGGACCACGTCGCCGTGGCTGCCGTCCGCAACCAGACCGTGGAGCTCCTGCTGCAGCGTCCAGGCGTCGTCGTACGCAAGGTGTCCAACCCATCGGAGCTCCATCTGCTCAGCGTATGTCGGCGTCAGTAGGTTGACCTGCATGACGGTTTCTCCCGCTGCCCGCACGTCCCGCATCTGGCCGCGCGCCCTCGGGGTTGCCCTGCTGTACATCGTGATCGTGGGTGGCGCGTTCGGGCCGCTGAGCGGCAAGCTGGGCGACGTCTCGAAGAACACGTCCGCGTCGTACCTGTCCAAGACGGCGGAGTCGACGCGGACCCTCAACGCCTCCGGGAAGTTCATCAACAAGAACAACACCCCGACGATCGTGCTGTACGAGCGGGACGCGGCGATCACGCCTGCCGACCAGGCTCGGGCGGTCGAGGACCTCACTTTGATCAGAAAGACGGCGTGGCTGGACGGCACGCCCAGCCCGCCGGTCCTGAGCAAGGACGGCAGGGCCGTGCAGGTGTTCTTGCCGTTCAACGGCTCTGACCCGA
The DNA here is from genome assembly GCA_025352005.1 of Frankiales bacterium. Taxonomy (GTDB): domain Bacteria; phylum Actinomycetota; class Actinomycetes; order Mycobacteriales; family SCTD01; genus RYN-111. The sequence goes on along the minus strand of JANXUE010000210.1, from coordinate 570 downwards.
AAGCGTTCGTCAAGAACATCACCACGATGCGGGACGAGCTGGCCAGACCTGGGAAGCCGGACGGGCTGCGGGTCTATGTCACGGGTCTGGGCGGCACGTCGGCCGACCTGTTCGACGTGTTCAACTCGCTCGACTCGACGCTGCTGATCGCCACCGGGGCGATCGTCATCCTCATTCTGCTGGTCGTCTACCGCAGCCCGGTGCTGTGGATCCTGCCGATCGTCGGGGTAGCCATGGCCTACACGATGGCGACCGGGATCCTCTACCTGCTGGCCAAGAACGGCGTGCTGACCATCAACGGGCAGAGCTCGGGGATCCTCACCGTCCTCACCTTCGGGGCCGCGACGGACTACGCGCTGCTGCTGACCTCCCGGTACCGGGAGGAGCTGCACCGGCACGCCAGCACCTGGGACGCGATGAAGGTCGCCTGGCGCGGCGCGGCCCCCGCCATCCTCGCTTCGGCTGCGACCGTCATCCTTTCCCTGCTGTGCCTGCTGTTCAGCGAGCTCGAGGGCAACAAGGGCCTCGGCCCGGTGACGGCCGTCGGCATCGCCAAATTGCGGAAGTCCC
>JANXUE010000190.1 GCA_025352005.1 Frankiales bacterium | reverse complement strand
CCTGCCAGCCCTGTCGGTCTGGTCACCCATGGTCTTGCCCGCGGTCTTGCCCGGGGCGCCGCGGGTCTTGCCCGCAGGCTCAGCACCCTTGCCCACCCCGGGTTCCGCCTCCTGCCAACGGCGTCGCAGTTGCGGGAGCGTGAGGTCGGGTGCGAGCTTCCCGCCCCCGAACCAGATCGGCTGGCCGCTGTCGGTCCGGTGCGGCAGCGCGACGGCATAGCCGGTGATCTCATCGGGGTTCAGGGTGCTGAAGCGCTCCCGGACCAGCACCCCGTCGATGAGCAACAGATCGAGGAACTGCTCGAGGTTGTCGCTGCCGGCCAGTGCGGTCCGGACCTGGCGACGCAGCACGTCTCGGTCCGGTGCGGGCTGCGCGGGCAGGCCCCGTTCGGCCCGCTCTGCGTTCACGTTGGCGAGTCGGCGGTGCTCGGCCCGGGTGGTCTCGGGGGTGCCGGTGCTGTCCGCTGGGGCGGTACTGACCAGGCCGTAGCGGGCCTCAACGGCGTGGCTGGCCTCCCGGGAGCGCAGGAAGTCCCGGTAGGGCCAGACCCGTTTGCCGTCCTGACGGGCCAGGGTCGCGACGACATGGATGTGGTCGGGGGCGTGCCGGACCGCGACCCACCGCACCCCGTCAGGATCCCCGCGCGGCGCCAGCCCGATCCGGTCCAGGTACTCCGCAGCGACATCAGCCCACTCCGCATCGGTCAACAAACGGTCTCGTGGGGCGCCGGTTTCCGGGTCCTTCGCGGCGCTGATCGCCAGGTGGTAGACCGGCGTCGCGTCCTTGCCCAACTCGGCGAGCGCCAGCGGGGCGGTCAGCAACCCCGCCAACCGGCGCAGGTCCCGCCGGCCGTCCTGCCGCAAGGGTGGCTCGAGCAGCCGAGGGTCGTCCCAGCCCGCGATCAGGTGCGCGTCGGTGTGGTCGGAGTCCAGGCCGTGTTGGCCGGCCAGGCCTTCGGTGAACAGGTAGAACAGCAACCGGCGCACATCGGCGCCGCGCCGGCACACCTTCCCGATCACCAGCAGCCCTCACGCTTCGCGGTCAGCAGCACCGTCAGCGGAGCCGGTGGGACAGCAGCAGCGTGACGTCGTCGAGGCGGCCGACCGCCCGGTCACACCCGGCAACGGCCTGGCGCAGCCACACCGGCGCTCCGGCTCCGCTGTGCACCGCGGCGATGCCCTGGTTGACGTTCACGCCGTACCGGCGCAGCGCCGTCCGGATGGCCAGCAGCTCCGTCAGGACGGCCCGGTCCAGGTCGGCGGCGGATCCGACCAGCCGGCCTCCGGCGGTCGGGTCGGCGAGGGTGAGGCCCGCCGCAGCCACAAAGCCGGTCGGCGTCAACCCGGCCGCTGCGGCGGCGGTCTGCACGCTCGCGAACTCGGTCTCGTCGTAGAGCACCTTCACCGCCCGGCTCCGGCCCGGGAACTGGTGCCTGCGGTGCCGCACCCCCATCAGCTCCGCATCACCGGTCAGCTCGCCGAGCTGCACAACCGACAGGCTGTCGCGCCCGTGCTGCACGCCGCGCTGCTCTGGCTCGTGCTGCGAGTGCTTGTCCATCGTTGGTGCTCCGGTCGGACCGCAGGGCCACCGGCGTGGCCCTCTCACCTGCTGTAGGTGCGGTCCGACGGCCCGCTGTGACAGTCAGACCCCGACTTTCTGGTGACACGACCATCGGCGGCCCGCGCCCGGGCCGGCGACTTCGCTCCTGCCGCGCCCGCCGGCGCGACCCCGGTCATGGTGGACAGGACGGCAGCGCAGCGGCCGGTCTGGTCACCAGGACCCCTAACTTGCTCCGCTCTTCCCCCGGCCCGTGGGCAAGGCACGGTCGGGTTGTCGGCGGCCACCGCAATCGGCAGCCCGAGAACCGCGGCGCGCCCGACTTGGCGAGCAGCACCTGGCCTTGGAGCTCCCTCCGATGCCTCACCCCGGGCGAGCCTGACCGAGGAGCTCTTGCGCCACACTCCCACCGGTCCCCTGCGAGGTGAGGAACGGCGCTTCTGGACGGCGAGGTGGAAAGGATGGCTCGCCCGGAGTGGGCGGGAAAGCAACCGCTGATGTCAAGCATGTGCGTCAGGCGGCGGAGTCTTTGCCGAGGTGGATCGGGACCCGCCTTTCGTCGTCGTCGAACACCGCGACGAGTTCCAGTCGGGCACCAAGAGCTTCGAGGTACTGGCGCAGGGTTGAGACCCGTACGTCGTCGGAGTGCTCCAATTTGGACACTGCGCCTTGCGTCACCTCCAGACGGCCGGCCAACTCGACCTGGCTGACCGCGGCGGCGTGTCGTAGGTGGTAGAGCCGGATCTCCTCCAGAGTCGCCACCCGGGCAGCCGCGAGCCGCTCGTTGGCGCCGGGGCGAGCATCGACGTCGGCACGAAGGTCAGAGAACTTGGTGCGGGCCATCAGATCAGTCCTTCCTGTTGGAGTTCGGCGAGGTACTCGTCGTACAGGTCATCAGCCATCGGTATCGACCGCTCGTACCAGACGTTCCATTCACCGGTCTTGTCACCTCCGAGGAGCAGGACCGCCTGCCGCCGCGGGTCGAACATGAAGAGCACTCGAAGAGCGCCGCCCTGGGCAGCACGCAGCTCCTTCATGTTGTGATGACGAGACCGCTGGATGCGGTCCACCACCGGGCCGGAGCCTGTCAAGTCCGTTGAGACACCTGGGGTTCAGGCGCTCTGTGCGACCTCCTCGTCTGCGACGACGGGCGGGTTGATCCACGCGATCGTGGGCAGCTT
>JANXUE010000177.1 GCA_025352005.1 Frankiales bacterium | reverse complement strand
CCTTGACGCTGCCCGCGACGGCCTTGGCCGCGGTGACGCTCGCGCCCACGGCGTCGCCGATCGCCGTACCCCCTCCCAGGGGGAGAGCCGTCACGGCCTCGGTCAGCGCGGCGCGGTCCTGCGTGGGGTCGACGACGACCGTCGCCGTACCGCTGAAGGAGACCAGCCCGACGTCGAAGGTCCTCGGCAGCGACCGGACGAAGGCGACGGCAGCGGACTTCGCGGCCTCGATCCTGGTCGGCGACACGTCGGTCGCCGTCATCGAGGCGGACACGTCCAGCGCCACGACGACGGTCGCCCTGCTGCGCGGGACCTTGACGTCCGCCGACGGCTTCGCGAAGCCGGTCGTCAGGGCGACCAGGGTCACCAGGAGCAGCGCCGCGGGCAGGTGCCGTCGCCAGCCCGGACGGTGCGGCATGACCGAGGCGAGCAGGTCCACGTCGGCGAAGCGGGTCTCGTACGGCGCTCGGGTGCGCTGCACGAGCAGGTACGCGATGGCGACCGCCAGAACGACGACCAGCAGCCACAGCCGTCCGGGGGCGGCGAAGTCCCAGTGGCGGGGGAGGGACGCCATCAGCGGCCGGCCACGCGGCGGGCTGCGCGAACCCGTCGACGGACCGACAGGAACCGGCTCAGCGCCTTGAGCCAGTCCTCGTCGGTCGCGAGTGGCAGGTGTGCCGCCCCGGTCGTGCGGACCAGCTCGGTGACCTCGGCGTGCCGGGACCTGGCGGCCGCCGCGTAGCGCTGTCGGAGCCGTCGACTGCCGGTGGGGACGTCGAGGGCACGGCCGGTCTCGGGGTCGACCACCCGGAGCAACCCGACCGAGGGCAGGTCCAGCTCGCGGGGGTCGTGCACCTGCACCACGATCACGTCGTGCCGCAGCGCGAGGCGCCGAAGTGTCGGCTGCCAGTCGGGCGGACCGACGAGGTCGGTGACGAGGACCACGAGCCCGCGGCGCTGGGTCGGGACGGCCTGGAGAGCGAGCGCGAGCGAGGGGGCGGCGCCCTCCCCGGGGAGGGTGCGGTCGAGCAGGGACAGCAGGTGCGGACCGGCGGTGCCCGTGGTGCGGGACGGGACGCGTTGGACGCCGGCCGTCGTGAGCACCACCGCACCGATCCGATCCCCTGGGCCGGACGCCAAATGGCAGAACGCCGCCACCATCGTCAGGGCCAGTGTGCGCTTGTCGCGTTGGCGAGTGCCGAACGCCATCGATGGGGTGAGGTCGACGACGAAGGTTGTCTCGAGCTCACGCTGCGCCGTGGTCGTGCGGATGTGGGGCACACCGGTGCGGGCCAGCACAGCCCAGTCCAGCTTGCGGACGTCGTCGCCGGGGGCGTAGAGCCGTGCCTCCGCCAGCTCGCCGCCCGAGCCCGGCAGCATCCCGAGGTGCTCACCGTGCAGGTACCCCTCGACCTGCTGCCCGACCTGCAGGTACAGCCGCCGCGCCCGGCTGCCATCGACCAGGAGCGTCCCTCCGCTCACCCGGCGCCTCCGGCGTAGCGCGCCCGGGCGACCGTGGGGGGATCGATGACGTGCAGGACCCGCTCGATGAGCCGGCGCGGCGGCACACCGTCCGCGACGGCGTCATAGGTCAGGACCAAGCGGTGTGACAGGACGTCGACGGCGACGTCGGCGACATCACCAGGCAGGGCGTAGTCGCGCCCCCGGAGCAGGGCCAGCGAGCGGGCGGCCGCGAGCAGGCCGAGGCTCCCCCGGGGGGACGCGCCATGCACGACCAGCGGGGTCAGCTCCGGCACCTGCCACTCCTCGGGTGAGCGCGTCGCCATCACCAGCCGGACGGCGTACTCCGCGACGGCGCCGTGCACGAAGACATCAGAGGCTGCGCGTTGGAGCTGGACGAGTTGCTCGAGCTCCAGGACCGGACGGGCAACCGGAGGGTCGACCGCCATCCGCCGGACGATCTCGAGCTCCTCGGCCATCGATGGCGTACGGACCTCGACCTTCAGCAGGAACCGGTCGAGCTGCGCCTCGGGCAGCGGGTAGACACCCTCGCTCTCCAGCGGGTTCTGGGTCGCCATCACGACGAACGGCGACGGGAGGCGATACGTCGTACCCGCGAGCGAGACCTGTCGCTCGGCCATCACCTCCAGCAGGGCCGACTGCACCTTCGCGGGGGCGCGGTTGATCTCGTCGGCCAGCACCAGGTTGGCGAAGACCGGCCCGAGCTCCACCTCGAAGTCCTCCTTCGAAGGGCGGTAGACCCGGGTGCCGATGATGTCGCTGGGGACCAGGTCGGGGGTGAACTGCAACCGCACGCTGGTGCCGCCGATGACCTTGGCGAAGGTGTCGACGGCTAGGCTCTTGGCCACACCGGGCACGCCCTCGAGCAGGCAATGGCCTTGTGCCAGAAGTGCCACGAGCATCCGCTCGAGCATCTGCTCCTGTCCCACGACGACGCTCTTGACCTCGGCCAGCGTCTGCGCGAGCAGCTCTCCAGCATCCCTGTCATCGACCACCTTGCGCACAGCCACAGGCCCGGTCCTCCGTCCTCGATCGATGCCACCCACTGTGACCGATCTTGCTGGGAGCCGCCTGTTAGTGAGAGAGCTCCAGGACCACGACACTCTCACCCTCGGTGTCGACGCGGCCGTCGCCGAAGACCCAGCCCTCTGCGCTGGCGAGCAGCACCCGCTGGGGGGAGCCGGGAAGCGGCACTGCCTGCCGGTCACCGGACAGGTTGCAGGCCACAGCCACGTCCCCCCTGGTCATGACCAGCCACCTTGCCTTGTCGTCCCAGGTGATCGAGACGGCGTCCCGGCGGCCGTCGGACAGCTCCTTCCGGTCGCGTCGCAGGAGCAGCAGCGCACGGTAGAAGCCCAGCAGCTCCGCGTCCTGCACGTCCCAGGCGAGCTTCGCGGAGGCGAACGTCGCAGGGTCCTGCGGGTCCGGGACCTGCATGGTCTTCCAGCCGTGCTTGGCGAACTCTGCACGTCGTCCCTCGAGGACAGCCTTGCCGAGATCGCCTGGGTAGTCGAAGAAGAAAGGCCAGGGGGTCACCGCGCCGAACTCTTCGCCCATGAAGATCATCGGCGTGTACGGCGAGAGCAGGTAGAGGGCGGCCCCGACCCTCCTCAGTCCCGGAGACAGCGCGATCCGGTCACCGGCTGCTCGGTTGCCGACCTGGTCGTGGTCCTGCAGGTAGACCACGAAACGATCCCCGGGTACGACCTCCGGCACCGGGGTGCCGTGGTGGTGACCCCGGAACGTCGACCAGGTGCCGTCGTGGACGAACGCCGAGGTCAGGGCCTTGGCCAGGACCTCGAGCGGGCCGAAGTCGACGTAGTACCCGTCTACCTCGCCGGTGAGTGTCGAGTGCAGGGCGTGATGGACGTCGTCGCACCACTGCCCGTCCAGCCCCATCCCCCCGGACTCACGCGGCTGAACCAGCCGGATGTCGTTGAGGTCGCTCTCCGCGACCAGCCACAGCGACTTACCGAACTGTGCCGCGAGGCCCTTGACGGCAAGGGCGAGTTCTTCCAGCAGATGCGTCGGTCCGTCGTCGATCAGCTCATGCACGGCGTCGAGTCGCAAGCCGTCCAGGTGGTAGTCCCGCAGCCACATCAGGGCGTTGTCGACAATGTAGCGGCGGACCTCGGCTGACCCCTCGCGGTCGAGGTTGACGGCCGGACCCCAGGGCGTCGTGTGGGCGTCGGTGAGGTAGGGCCCGAACTCCCGCAGGTAGTTCCCGGCCGGTCCGAGGTGGTTGTAGACGACATCCATGACCACGCCGATGCCCTTGGCATGCGCGGCGTCGACGAACTGCTTCAGGCCGTCCGGCCCGCCGTACGGGTCGTGGACGGCGTACCAGAGGACGCCGTCATAGCCCCAGCCCCAGCGCCCGTCGAAGGCATTGCACGGCAGCAGCTCCACGGCCGTGATGCCGAGATCCACCAGATGGTCGAGCCGGGCTGTCGCGGCCGCGAACGTGCCCTGCTCGGTGAAGCTCCCGACATGCAGCTCGTAGAGCACCGCGCCGTTGAGGGGCACCCCGTGCCAGGTCTCGTCGGTCCATGCGAAGACGCTGTGGTCGTAGAGCCGGCTCGGAGCGTGGACGCCCTGAGGCTGCCAGGCGCTGCGCGGGTCGGGCCGCGTCGGGCCGTTGTCGAGGGAGAAGGCGTAGTCCGCGTCGGCATCGCAGCTGATGGTCGTCGACCACCATCCGTCGCTGGTCCCCCCTTGGTCAGGTGTCATTTCCACGCGGTCATCGCCGAAGAGCAGCTCCACCCGGTCGTGGTCAGGGGCCCACACGCGAAAGACAGTCACTCGGCTCAGTCTGCCCAAGTCGGCTGCGGCTCATGCGTGCGGGCCGGCTCAGGTACGCACGAGCAGGGCCACCCCAAAAGTGCCGAGCAGGCCCGCCAGCTCGACGGAGCCGGTCCAGGACGAGCCGGTGAAGGCATCGGTCCAGCCACCCTCGGGCAACGTCACCTTCCCCGTGGGGACCGCACCACGCAGCGGTGCGACCGTCACCACCTGACCGCTGCGGGCGAAGGCCAGGACCTCCGGCGGTGCCTCCAGCCCCAGGTACGTCGAGGCCGTCAGGAACCACTCCGGATGCTGCCGCCGTAGCCGAAGACAGGTGGAGACGACCCGCAGCTTGTCCAGGTTGACCGTACGCTCGGTGCCAAGGGGGCGGCCGACCGTCGCCAGTGACCGCGAGCGCTCGGCGTAGTCGACGAGCCGCCGGTTGTCCGGGTCCACGAGGGAAAGGTCGGTCAGCTCGGTGCCCTGATAGCAGTCGGCAACCCCCGGCATCGTCAGCTGGACCAGCTTCTGCGCCAGCACGGTCAACCGCCAGGCCGGCTGCAGGCTGTCGACGTAGGCGGACAGGGACGTGACCAGCTCGGCGTCGTCGAGGACGCCGCGGACGGCAGCGGCGACGGCGGCGTCGTAGTCAGAGTCGGGGTCGGTCCAGGACGTGTGTGACTTGGCCTCGCGGGTGGCCTTCTCGAGATAGGCCACCGCTCGGTCGGTGGATAACGGCCACGCCCCGACGAGCGTCTGCCATAGGAGCTGCTCGGTCGCGTGGTCGAGCCGGAGGTCCAGCTCACGCATCCTGGCCGTCCAGGTAGTGACGCCGGTGGTCCATGCGGCCGGCTGCTGGGACAGCAGCGCCAATCGGGCCCGCACGTCCTCCGAGCGCTTCGTGTCATGCGTCGACAAGGTCGTCATCGACAGCGGCCAGGACGCCGACGCCGAGGTCGCCCAGGTGTGGAAGCTCTCGGGCGACACCCCGAACACCGACGGGTCACCGCCCACCTCGCACAGGGCCGTCAACAGGGTGTAACGGTAGAAGGCGGTGTCCTCCACGCCCTTGGCCATGACGGGCCCGCAGGTTTGCTGGAACCGCGTCACGAACTCCTCACTTCCCAGCTCTCCCAACGCGAGTCGTCCCAGGAGGGCCGCCTCGCGGGCTCGTCGGGGGCATCGTGCAGAGGCGAGCGAGACCGCCTCCCGCACCTGGTCCACCGCGGCGGTGGGCGCCGGTCCGGAGGCGGGGAGGTATGCCCGGTAGACCTCGAAGGCGACCAGAACCTCCACGAGCGCCTCGCGCACACCGCGTCGGGTCACGTCGAAGCAGGACAGGGCAGGCAGCGCTACGTCGGTCAGGCGGTCGACCTCAGCCACCAGGATGCGGTCCAGGACGAACCGCTTCGAGGCCTCGACGACCGTGGCCCAGGTGGGCCCTGCCCAGAGCGACTCCAGGGGGGCCAGTCCCGCAGGGTCGATGAACAGCCCCATCACCTGCTGCAGGGCGTCGTAGCCGGTGGTGCCCGCACCGCACCACACGGGAAGCGTCTCGCCCGGCTCAAGGATCTTCTCCGCGACGACCCACGTGTTCGGCGCGGCCTCGCCCAGCCGTGCCAGGTAGGTCTCGGGGTCGGCGAGGCCGTCCGGGTGGTCGATCCGCAGGCCGTCGAGAATGCCCTCCCGAATCTGCCTCAGCACCAAGGCGTGCGTCGCGTCGAAGACCTCGACGTCCTCCACGCGCAGGGCAGCGAGCGTCGTGACGTCGAAGAAGCGGCGGTAGCCCAGCTCCTCGCTGGTCCGCCAGAAGGCTAGCCGGTAGTGCTGTCCGGCCAGGGTTGCCGCTACGTCACCTGGGACGAGAGTGCCTGGTGCCACTGGGAACTGGCGGTCGTAGTAGGTCACGACGTCCTGGCCCAGCTGTAACGTCGGCAGGGCCACGGCGAGTGGCTCTCCGAGGACAGGGAGGAGCAGCGGTCCCCGCGACCAGTCGACGTCGAACCATGACGCGTACGGCGACGACGCACCGGCCTGGAGCAGTGACCACCAGGCGTCGTTGAGGTGCGCGTGGGCCACCGACATGTGGTTGGGCACGAGGTCCAGCACGATGCCGAGGCCGGCGGCGTGGCACGCCTCGGACAGAGCGGCCACGCCGGTGGAGCCCCCCAACTGGGCGTCGACGCGAGAGTGGTCGACCACGTCGTAGCCGTGCTCGGAGTCGGGCGCCGACTCCAGCCACGGCGAGCAGTAGAGGTGGGTCACGCCCAGCAATGCCAGGTAGGGCACGACGGCGGCTGCGTCGAACAGCGTGAAATCAGGGGACAACTGCACCCGGTAGGTGCTGAGGGGTTGCACCGCTCAGAAGACCTTGCGCGCCAGGACGACCGAGCGGGCCCCGACCTGGAAGGCCTCCGAGGTCTTGACGGTGCGCTCCTGCGCGGCGTCGAGCATCGGGGCGTGTGTGTCGATCTCGATCTGCCATCGCTCGCCGGCGCCTACGTCCGGCAGGACGAAGTCGATCGACTCATGGTGGCCGTTCAGCAGGAGCCAGAACTGGTCATCCTTGACGTGCTCGCCGCGCGCGTCCGGCTCGCGGATCGCCTCGCCGTTGAGGAAGACCGCGACCGACCGGGCGAAGCCGGTGGCCCAGTCCTCCTCTGACATGTCGTCGCCGGCAGGGGTGTACCAGCCGATGTCCTCAAGGGGTGAGCCCTTGACCGGCCGGCCGCGAAAGAAGCGGCGGCGACGAAAGACCGGGTGCTCGCGGCGGAGCCTGGTCAGGCGTGCGGTGAAGTCGGTGAGCACTTCGAAGTCACGGGCCCGGTCCCAGTCGATCCACGCCAGCGGCGAGTCCTGGGCGTAGACGTTGTTGTTGCCGCCTTGCGTGCGACCGAGCTCGTCGCCGTGCAGGATCATCGGGACACCCTGCGACAACAGCATCGTGGTCAG
>JANXUE010000172.1 GCA_025352005.1 Frankiales bacterium | reverse complement strand
ACCGAGCCGTGAGCGGCTGTCCCGTGTCGCCGCCGTGCTAAGAGACGAAGACCTCGAGATCGAGGCGACCAACGACGTCTTCTGGGACGTCGTCGTCGCCATCGATCCTGACGGTGTCGAGGAGGTCTTCGACGCCACCGTCGTGGGCAACCACAACTTCATCGCCGACGGCGTCGCCGTGCACAACTCGATCGAGCAGGATGCGGATATGGTGATCTTGCTCCACCGCGAGGACGCCTATGAGAAGGAGAGCCCCCGCGCCGGCGAGGCCGATTTCATCGTCGCCAAGCACCGCAACGGCCCGACAGCTGTGATTACCGTGGCCTTCCAGGGCCACTACTCGCGGTTCGTGGACATGAGCCCGAGCTAGGAGCTGGAGCTAGATCGGGCGAGCGGCAGGGTCTGGTGAGAATTCCGAATCTCGCTGAGATTTCCTGAGAATTCGAAGCCCGAAGAGCAGCTCGCGAGAATTGTGTTCGCGATGGCCCACGCCGATGAGCGGGCGATATCGCCGGTTCGTCTAACCAGGCGATCGCCGCCGGATTGCGGTTACCCCGCGCTGTCCTCTTGCGCTGTGCAATGGTCGGGATGCCGGTGATCGGGCTCAGGATGTGGTCGAGAGATCTCCCAGCCTCAGCTCTTACAGAGCCCAGCCGCAGGGCGAGGAACTCCTCATGGGGGAGCACCAGCATGAAGAGGGGGTTCGACGAGCGCACCCCCCCTCTTGGTGAACAGGCGAGTGAGGTGAGGGCCCTCGATGTCCGCAGTCAGCAAGGCGGCCGCGTGCTCACTTCCTGGCCTCCCGAGTGCCGAGAGGTGAAGCAACGAGCGCACTGTCAGGTCCCTCATCCCGGTCCTGGAGGCAAGGCTGTGCATTGCCTCAACCCAGTTGCTCGTGTCCGGGTGACCGTGCCGCAAGCCAAGGACGCAGGCAGCGTCCAAGATGTAGGCGTCGAGCCAGACGTAGGGGTCGGCCAGTCGGTTGCATCGTGTCCGCGCGTCGGCCAGCAACTCGAAGGCCAACCCGGGATTCCCCTGCTGCTCTGCGAGCAAAGCGAGGCCGCGGGCGGACATGCCTTCCCAGCAAGGGTCCCCCAGCTGACACGCTCGCGCGAAGGCTTGCCGTAACCGTTGCGTGGCCCCCGAGACATCGCCAAGCAGCAGCTGGGTCTCGCCTAGCAGCGCCTGGGGCCAAGGAAGGAACGCGAGCCAGTGGTCTTTTTCTGCCAGTTCTATGGAAGCTTCCAAGAGCGGAGCCGCCCGCTCCAGGTCGTTGCGCAGCAGGTGCACCCGTCCGAGCATGGAGAGCGCGAACGCCTCCCGACGCGGCTCTACGGCCAGCCGTGACAAGCCGACGCCTTCCTCCAGCAGGGACAACGCTCGCTCGTAGTCCGCCTGATCGCTCGCCACAGCCCCTAGGTACGTCGTGGCCTTGGCCGTCAACGACGGTGAGCCAGATGCCCAGCGGAGCGCATCGGTGAGCCAGACCTCCGCCCTGTCGTAGCGGGCGCGCAGGAAGTCCACGTACCCGAGCTCGGATCGGGCGTGGGCCACGGCGTCGGGCAGCTCAAACTCAGCAGCGATGGCGTCAGCCTCGTAAAGGGCCAGGAGCCCTTCCTCATCAAACCCTCGGAGCGAGTGGATCAGCGCCTCGGCGAGCCTGAGGCGGGAGTTCACTCGCAACTGCACTGAGCCGGTCGAGTCGGCAAGGCCGGCTGAGCTGCGGAGCGACCGGATCCCGGCATCCACCGCACCCGCCGCCACCGCCGCGCAACCACCCTCTACAAGGGCCGTCACCGAGGCTTCATCAGTCATCGGCGCCGCCCGCGTCCCTGGCTCGCGCAGAGCGGCCTCGAGGACGGGTCCCGGCCCCACCCCGAGCTCGTCTTCCAGCATGACCACGCACGCGTCGAACTGCCGCTTCGCGGCATGAGGTCGGCCGAGCATCCCGTAGACACGGATGACCAGGGCCTGGTGATTCTCATCGAGGGGGCTCATCTCGGCTGCCCGCACCGAGTAGGTGAGTGCCTCGTCGAGTGACCCGTGCGACACCGACGCAAGGGCCGCCTCATGCAGGATCGCTTCAGTGGCAGCGGCCATTCGATGCTGAGCTGAGAGAAGCCATGACTCAAAAGCGGGGGCGCCCCGCAAAGTGATGCCCTCGAGCAGCCCCGCACCAAGCCCAGTGAGCGCGACCGCCTGAGCCCAGGCCCCTCGGGCGAGGACCTCCACATCCACCTCAGTCCCTGGCTCGAGACGGAGGACCACGGGATCACCCTCGACCGAGCCGTCAGAGGCGAGCCCGCGGCGGATCTCCGCGAGACTCCACCGCAGTGCCCGCTGCGGGTCGTCAGCCTCTGCGAACAGCAGTCGCGCCAGCTGCGCGCGCGTCGGTGGTTGCTGGCTCAGGAGCAGGTAAGCCAGAACGGCCCAGCTCTTGCGGCTGCGGAACCTGTAGGACGCGGCGATGGAACGCTCGAGACGTGGTCGTCCGAGGAGCTGGATGGAGAGGCTCATGTCTTTGCGCAGGCTGCCACGCGCTAAGGCAAAGCCGCAGGAGTTCCACTCAGGCGAGCAGCTGTCGTGAGGACCCGCGGGTCCGGGAAGTCCTCGCAGTGCTGGTAGGTGTGGGCCAGCCGGACGCGCCCGTCCATGGCGACCACGAACTCCGAAACGGCTCGCCACGGGTCATCGACCATCCGGCGCCCCGCCTCACGTCGCGCGTCCTGGAGGGCCACGCCAAGGTCTCGAGGATGGCTCCAGTACTCGGGGGGCGCGTCGAAGAGGACCCGCTCTACTGGCCAGTGGCCGAGTCCGTATGCCCGGTACGCCTCTCCGTGAGGGTCGCAGAGCACAGGGCATGGGAGTTGCTGCTCGTCCTTGTAAACGGCGCTTCGCAACGGCTCGCCCTGCGCCACGATGACCATGTGGAGACCGGCGTCCAGGTACTGCGTGAACTCGGACCTCAACCGCTGCACCCGCGTCGGCCTCGGCGGCCTATGCCCGAACTGCGAGGCGCCAGTAGCCCTCACAGACCTGCTCGACACGCCCCCAACCTCAGCCCCAAACACCACGATCAGGAGGTAACCTCAACCCGCCAGGGTGGGGAATTTCGATGAGCAACCCTGGGGATTTCGATAAGCGGCATCAGCGGGTCCAACGAGGTGCGCACGGCCAGCCATAGGTGAGTGCAGAGGCGAGGGGGTCAGCGAGGTGGGACCGGAGAACTCGGGAAGGGGCCGGGAAGCAAGGACGGCAACGATCGCCCCCGCGACGCACGGACGCAGACCAACTCTGTGTTCCGCGCACAACGGGCGTGCCCGGCGTACAACTCGCCGAGCGCAGTCGGGGTCACGGGGTCCTGTCTCGGTCTGGCTCGGGTCTCGAGGACAGGTGCGCCCTCGTGTGTCAGACGGCTCAGCTTCCCCGCAGGTTGCTGCACCCCGCGTCCTTGCACCCACGGTGGACGATTCTCTCCGGATGACGGGGCATCCTGCGACCGCTCAACGCCGCCCGGGCTGACTTCGGGCAGGGCGCGCTCGCTCCCAGGCGAGGGCGTCGGCGAGCGTCTGTCCGAGGGGACGGAGGGCGCGCAGCACGGAGACGCTTGAGCAACTTCCTCAGCTGCCATCGTGCGCGTGCCCGTCGGCACTCGCGGAGTAGCAGATGGTCACGTTAGTCTGACCAACATGACCACACACAACGTGGCGGATGCCAAGGCGCACCTGTCACAACTGCTTGATGCGGCCCTGAAAGGCGAGGACGTCATCGTGGCGCGTGCCGGCAAGCCCCTGGTCCGGCTCGTGCCGGTGAACACGCCCGCCGCACGCGTGTTGGGGTTCCTCGACCTGCCCTCGCCCGATGAGCGCTTCGATCCGCTCGACGCGACCGAACTCGCCGCCTGGTCGTGACGATCCTGCTGCTAGACACCCACGCCTACGTGTGGGCGCTCACCGACCCCGACCGCCTGTCCGGCCGCGCCAGGACCGCGATAGAGGAACCGAGCAACGCCGTGCTCGTGTCCGCCGCGACCGCGTGGGAGATGGCGATCAAACACCGCGCCGGCAGGTGGCCAGAAGCCGAAATCCTGCTTGCCCAGCACAACGACCTCACGAGCAGACTTGGCGCCCAGTCGCTCGACATCTCCGCCGCCGATGCGATCCGCGCGGGGAGTCTCGACTGGGACCACGCCGATCCTTTCGACCGGATGCTTGCCGCCCAATCACTGCTCCACCAAGCCGCGCTGGTCACCCGCGACGCAGCGTTCGGCCACCTGCGCGGACTGAGCATCATCTGGTGACGACGCGCGCGCCGGGCCAGAGCAGAGCGCCCAGCCGCGCCTCGGGCACCCGCTTGCGACCTAGAGTGACCGACATGGGCCACGGTCACGATCACGACGAGGACCACAGCGAGCTCGAGCCGATGGAGGTGCGGGTCCGGGCGCTCGAGACGCTGCTGACGGAGAAGGGGTACATCGACCCGGCCGCGCTCGACGAGCTGATCGACACCTACCAGAATCGGGTCGGGCCCCGGAACGGGGCGCAGGTCGTCGCCCGGGCGTGGGTCGACCCCGAGTTCGCCGCATGGTTGCGGGAAGATGCCACTGCGGCGATGGATTCGCTCGGCTTCGGCGGCCGACAGGGCGAGCACATGGTCGCGGTCGAGCAGACCAATGAGACGCACAACCTCGTGGTGTGCACGTTGTGCAGTTGCTATCCGTGGTCGGTGCTGGGTCTACCACCCACCTGGTACAAGGCGGCGCCGTATCGGTCACGTGCGGTGCGTGACCCCCGTGGCGTACTCAGGGAATTCGGGGTCACCCTGCCCGGCGATGTCGACGTGCGGGTGTGGGACTCGACCGCCGAGGTGAGGTATCTCGTGATCCCACAACGGCCGATCGGTACCGATGACTGGTCAGAGGAGCGGCTCGCTGAGCTGGTGACCCGAGATTCAATGATCGGTGTCGGGCTGCCGCTCGCCCCCGAGGCAGTCACCGAAGGAGCCTCGGCGTGAGCCGCCCGTACGTCTCACGCGCCGATCTTGGCGGGACGACGGGCCACGGCCCGATCGCCTACGAGCGGGAGGGTGTCGTGTTCCACCACGACTGGGAGGCGAGGGCGCTGGCCCTTACGCTCGCTGCCGGGCCGCCGGGCGGCTGGAACATCGACATCAGCCGCAGCGCCCGCGAGACCCTGCCGAACTACCTCGATCTGACGTACTACGCGATCTGGACGGCGGCCCTCGAACATCTGGTCGTCGACCACGGTCTCGTCACCAGGGCCGAGTTCGAGGCCGGTCACGCATCGGGGCCAGGTGACCCGTCGCGGCGTGTCCTACGAGCCGAGGCGGTACCCGCCGTGCTCGCCGCGGGCGGCCCGACGAGTCGCGAACCGAGGGCTCCGAACCGATTCGAGATCGGCGATCGAGTGCGGACACGGGCCGACCATGTCGACCATCACACGCGCCTGCCCGCGTACGTGTCGGGTCAGATCGGTGTCGTCGAGCGGGTGCACGGGGTGCACGTGTTCCCCGACACAAACGCTCGCGGCCTCGGCGAGCAACCGCAGTGGCTGTACACGGTGGTGTTCGACGCGACAGATCTGTGGGACGAAGCTGCGCCCGGTCAGCGCGTATCGGTTGATGCGTGGGACTCATACCTGGAGACGGCGACGTGACTGCTCTGCTGCCCGGTCAACCCGCGGCGGACGGCGAAGTGGTGTTCGGCACACCGTGGGAAGCGCGCGCGTTTGCGATGACCATTCGCCTGCACGAGCAGGACGTCTTTATGTGGCCTCAGTTCGCGGCGACGCTCGCCGAGGAGATCAATCTGGCCCAGCTGGCCGGCGACCCCGACACCGGAGATACCTACTACCACCACTGGCTGGCGGCGCTGGAACGGCTGGTCGCCGAGCAGGGCATGGCGTCGATCGACGAACAGGAGCGAACGAGGGAAGCCTGGCGTCGAGCCGCAGACCGCACTCCACATGGCCGACCGATCGAACTGCAGCCGAGCGACTTCGCCGACCCACGTTGACATGGCTGCTCTCCGGGAGGGAGCAGGCAGCCGGTGGCGCGAGCTCTCGCTGCGCTTCTTCTTGGGCTTGTTCGTGGGCAGGCTCGACACGCAGGTGTAGGACCGGCGCACCCAGTCAGCACTGACCACCTCTGGTAGCACGAAGAAGCCGCCCATGGCCCGACTCGGCATCGGCTCGAAGGGCTTGCCCTCGAGCATCGCCTTGACGGGCTGACCGATGACGACCGGCCGGGTCGCCCGACTTCGAGCCTGTCCTGCAGCTCACCGAAGCCGTCGGCCTTCGCGGCGGAGAGGTCGTGGTAGGCGGCCGTGGCCTGGCGAACCGAGGCGAGATCATCTTGCGCGGCCGACCCGGGGGTCGCGACGACGACGGACCCGACAGCGGCGGAGGTGAGGACGCAGGCGGCGGCGATCACCGTACGCGCGCTCATCAGTGGGAGAAGTACGGGTCGAGGACGGAGACCTGCGTGATGCTGTCGACCGGCAGTCCGGTGTCGGCGGCGGCCTTGCGGATCGCCTCCGGCGTCGGGGCGTCGTAGATGCAGAAGGTCGTCTGCTTGTCGGCGCTGACGTAGGAGTGCACCCACGTCACGTGGTGGTCGAGGTTCTTGTCGACGACCGTCGCGCAGACCTGCGCGCCCTGGGCGTCGGCGGGGATCGAGAGCCCGCCGTCGAACGTGCGCTGAACCATGTAGCGAGGCATGTCGTGCTCCTGATGATCGGTGTCGTCGCCCTTGCGAAGACTGCCTTCAGGTTCTCTCGCCAGGCCGCGGGGGAACATCGGGAGAACACCCCATAGTTGCGTGGTCACGAGCCATCCGGCGGCGACGGTGCCCATGTCCGGCGTGGCCGGAATACGGGACTGGGTGAGCGCTACTCGGCGCTTTGATGCTGAACCGAACGTGGGACGCGGTGCAGCGCGCGGGGCATGGCTAACTCGCGCGACTGCGCGCCGCAGCGGCGTCAGCAAGCCCTTGCTGCTCAGAGCCTTCGATGACGAGGTCGCCGGCCCGGCGGGCAGGCCTCACGAGTTCGCGCAAGCGCTTCTTGGGTGCGTGCCCGCTGCGGTTCCAACCGTTGTGGTGCTCGAGGGTCTTCACTTGGCCGCCGACGCGAGCCTGGACGGGCTGCGGGTGCTAGTGCGGTTGATCCGGCAGTGGACGCTGGTCGGCGTCAGCTCGCGCGAAGACGAGGTCGAGCGATGCTCCGCGCTGCAGACCGCGCTCGCCGACCTGATCGGCTCGCAGACGTCTCGGCTCGAGGTCGACCCCTTGTCGGCTTGGGCGGTGAGGGTCTTCAGCTGAGGTTCGAGGGGCGATCCCGTGGAACAGGAGGGCTGACCGGTGGCGACGCGCTCATGTGCCGGAATCCTTTGCCGTTAGGGAGGGGGCTCTGCCGACGCTGCTCGTGGACGCTGCCGTGGCCCGACTCGGACGCGCGGGTTCCGGTGTCAAGCGGTGGCTGAGGCCGTTTCGGTCGTCCCGCAGACGCGTGCAGTGTTGTTGGTGGAGGCTCTCGTCGGACGCGAGCACCTCGACGGTGCGGTCCCGGCCGGGTCCTGGTCGTGGACGGGTGCTGTGTGAGCTTCCGCCGCGAACTGGCGCGTCGCTCGGCTGGACCTCCAGCGACGTGCTTTTGCGCCCGCACTTCACTCCCTCGCGCACCGGCTGCAAGGTGGTTCACCAAGCGATGTCCACAGAATGCTCGGGCTGGTGATGTGGGCCGGCCGGAGCTTCCTCGCACGGCTGAGTACGGCTTCTCTCGTGCGAATGCGGCGAATGTGGGACCAGTCATCTTTGGGGCATGGGGCGGTGCGGCCGCTGCCACTGCGGCTCGGGCGTCGTTTGCAGGTTCGGTTTACCGCGGGGACACTGGGCACGCCGAAAGCCCCTGAACCTGGAGGTCAGGGGTTGTTTCGGTGGCGTCGTCAGATGTGCGCGAGCCGCGAGTGGTGCGTGTGGGACTGAAGGAGCCGGATCGCCAGAAGGGTCGCCGCTACGGCGACCAGCGCGCAGATCGCGCCGATCATGATGACCTGCCAGTCTCCGAATCCCGCGCCCTGGGCTGTGCGGACCACGGTCGCCACCCCGGGGGTAGCTGAACCTGCGGTCTCGGGGTCCGGGAGCGGGACCATGGCCCACGCGCCGGAGGCGTGGACCAAGCTGAGCAGTGTGGTGGTGACGGCGGTGAGAGCGATCTTGACGAACTGTCGGATGTTGGTCATGTTGTCCTCCTGATGTTGGTGTCTGTCTGAGGACTCAGAACCTGCCCCTCAACAGCGGCGCTGGCTATAAGGCTTTCTGCTATTAGGGATTTGCCGTATGTCGCTGCGTAACAGCGCGACCTACGTTCGAAGTGATCCCAGGAGGTACGTCATGAGCCAGGTCGGCATCACAAACCAAGACGTCCAGCAGATGGTGGCGATCACCAGCGACTACACGCATGACGACCCATCCCAGACGCTGCCCGAGGAGCTGCTCCACGACCTATGGCAGCTCATTCCCTGCGACATGGTGTCGGTATCGGGCCAGGACACACCGCGATGGAGTTTCTTCGCAGACCAGAACTACACGGGCTCCACGGGCTCCACGGGCTCCACGGGCTCGACGGGCTCGACGGGCTCGACTGGTCAGGGTGAGGCGCTCGCCGACGCCTACCGCCAGCACTACTGGGATGCCTCCTGCTCCTACGCCGACCGAACCGGTGACCTCCCGACCATCGCGAGATCGGCTGACCTGGTTGCCGAAAACTCACCGCACGGCGATAGCGGCATGCTCACCGACTACTTCCGGCCCCTCGGGCTTGAACACGACATCATGGTCTGCCTCCCCGCCGGCGCACCACAGCGGACGCTGAGAATGCTGTTCTTCCGCGGTCCAGGGGCCGACTTCTCCGACCGCGATATCGCGGTTCTCACCCTTCTCCGCCCGCACCTACAGGCTGCATACATCACGGCCGAGCGCCACCGCAACGGCCTAGTCCCCCTGACACCAAGGCAACGGGAGATCCTGCAGTGCGTCGAGGCCGGCTACACCAACCGGCAAATCGCCCGGCAACTATTCGTGTCGGAGGGCACGGTCGGCAAACACCTCGAGAACGTCTTCGAGCGACTCGATGTCAGCAACCGCACCGCAGCCGTCGCAAAGTTCCGCGCCCAAGCCTGAGCGCGACGGGCTGCTTCAGCGGTGGGGCTAGGGCTCTGCTGATTGCGGTGATCCGATGAGGCGGCGTACGACGTCCGGGTGGCTCAGCCAGCCGATGGGGGAACCCGAGGTGTCGATCACGGGCAAGCCGCGCGCGCCGTCTGGGTGGGCGAGTAGCGCCATGGCCCGTCGGAGCGGGTCATCGGAGTGCCGGGCCTCGGCAAAGCTGGCCAGGCTCCTTGCCGTCGCCGAGCCCAGCTCGTCCTCGAGGGCGCCAGCCCCGAGGGCGTCGAGACCCACCACTTCGGCATACTTCCCGTGCTCATCGACGACCGGAAGCGCTCCGTGGGTGCTCAGAAGATCTGCTGTCTCGGCCGGGCGTCGCAGGCCAGGGGTGTCGGCCCGGGCCGCATGACCAGGGAGGTGGCGACCTCGAGAGCAGGAGTGCACGCCCTGCAGGTCGATGCCGCGGCGGCGCAGCTTCACGGTGTAGATCGTGTCCTCCGACAGCGCGCGCGACATCGCGATGGCGACGAACACGGCCAGCATCAGCGGCAGCATGATCGTGTACTCACCGGTCAGCTCGAACAGGATCACGACGGCGGTGATGGGCGCACGTCCGGCTGCGGCGAAGACCGCTCCCATCCCGATCAAGGCGTAGGACCCAGCCTGGCTGACGAGCCCAGGGGCGAGTGCGTGCAGGCCCTGCCCGAAGGCTGCTCCCGCCGCAGCACCCAGGAGCTCGACCACCTAGTGTCCTGCGCCGGTAGTTCGTTGGAGAGGTCGCCCGAGTGAGGTGAGGATCTGGTCGGCGGATTTGGTCCAGATGACGGGCTTGGGGTTGTCGTTCCAGGATTTCACCAGGCTCGGATGTCAGCTTCGAGGGCCTGGATGGAGCGTTGATCCAGGATGAGTACGTCGGTGTGAAGTGCATGTGTAAGCGCGGGTGCGCCTGCAGCCACTTGACCACGGTGGGGTGCTTGTGGGTGCTGTCGTTGTCGCAGATCAGGTGGACGTCGAGGTGCTTGGGAACCTCAGCGTCGATCTTGGTCAGGAACTTGGTGAACTCGATGCTGCGGTGCCGCCGGTGCAGGCTGGAGATCACGGTCCCGTCGGCGACGTTGAATGCCGCGAACAGGCTGGTGGTGTCGTGGCGGACGTAGTCGTGGGTCGGTTTTTCTGGCATGCCGGGCATCATCGGCAACGCCGGTTGGGACCGGGCTAGCGTCTGGACGTGGCTTTTTTCATCGACGCTGAGCACCACTGCCGAGCCCGGTGCGTTCGGCCATCTTCGCCCAGGACCAGTGCGTCGTATTCGCCGGCGTTGACTCAAGCGTCGCGACCACGACGTCCTCGACCTGATCGAGGGTGCTCGAAGTCGGGCGACCCGGCCGGTCGTCATCGGTCAGCCCGTCAAGGCGATGCTCGCCAAACCGAGCCCACCACTTCCCGACGGTCACCTTCGTGCAACCCAACTGAGCCGCCACGGTCTTGTTGTCCGTGCCGTCCGCGCAGGCCAACACGATCCGGGAAAGCAACGCCAACACCTGCAAAGACGTGCCACGTCGCGACCAGCGCACCAGCTGCTCGCGCTCCTCGTCAGGCACAACCAACTCGCCCTGTTCTCGCCGTACCCAAGTCTGTTACTTATCAAATGAGTTAAAGGCGCACGACACGAGAAGCTGCTCCTACTAAGACCTTTCTCACCCCCCGAAGGTTGCCCTGCCGTCAAGGACGGCGGCAAGCAGGGCGCCGAACGAACGTCCGGGCCGGCCCGCGAGGGGCCGACCCGGACGTCGGGGTGACGCGGTAGGAAAACCAGGGAGGTCAGACCAGGTCGAAGCGGTCCAGCATCATGACTTTGTCCCAGGCCGCGACGAAGTCGCGCACGAACTTCTCCTTCGCGTCGGCGCTGGCGTAGACCTCGGAGATGGCCCGCAGCTCGGAGTTGGAGCCGAAGACCAGGTCGACACGGCTACCGGTCCAGGACGCTGACGGGGAGGTCCCGTCGTACAGGCCCTCCTCGGCGGCCGGCTTCCACGTGACCGAGCCATCCAGGAGGTTGACGAAGAAGTCGTTCGTCAAGGTCTCCGGGGTGGCGGTGAGGACACCGGCGGATGTGCCGCCTGAGTTGGCGCCCAGGACGCGGAGGCCACCGACGAGAACGGTCATCTCGGGGGCGCTGAGGGTGAGCAGGTTCGCCCGGTCGATCAGCAGGTACTCGGCGGGCAGCCGGTGGCCCTTGCCGAAGTAGTTGCGGAACCCGTCGGCGGTCGGCTCGAGCGGCGCGAACGACTCACTGTCGGTCTGCTCGGGAGTGGCGTCGGTGCGGCCCGGGGTGAAGGGGACGTTGACGCCGGAGGCCTTCTCGATCGCGGCGCAGCCGCCGAGGACGATCAGGTCGGCGAGGGAGACCTGCGTGCCGAAGGATGCCTGGATCTCCTTCAGGGTCCGCAGGACCGGGGCGAGCGACGACGGGTCGTTGACCTCCCAGCCGGTCTGCGGCTCGAGGGCGATCCGGGCGCCGTTGGCGCCACCGCGCTTGTCGCTGCCACGGAACGTCGAGGCGGACGCCCACGCGACCGAGACCAGTTGTGACACGGTCAGGCCCGAGGAGAGGATCTGCTCCTTGAGGGCGGCGATGTCGGCGGCACCGATGACCTCGGCCGGGGCGGCCGGGAGCGGGTCCTGCCAGATGAGGGTCTCGGACGGGACGAGCGCGCCGAGGTAGCGCTGGATCGGGCCCATGTCGCGGTGGGTCAGCTTGTACCAGGCGCGCGCGAACTCGTCGGCGAGCTCCTCCGGGTGCTCGAGGAAGCGCCGCGAGATGGGCTCGTAGATCGGGTCGAAGCGCAGCGCCAGGTCGGTGGTCGCCATCATCGGGGCGAGCTTCTTCGACGGGTCGTTGGCGTCCGGGACGGTGATGCCGGCGCCACCGGCGGGGTGCCACTGCTGCGCGCCGGCCGGACTGCGGCCAAGCTCCCACTCGTAGCCGAAGAGGATCTCGAAGTAGCGGTTGTCCCAGGTGGTGGGCGTGTCCGTCCACGCACCCTCGAGGCCGCTGGTGATCGTGTCGGTGCCCTTGCCACGGCCGAAGCTCTGCTTCCAGCCCAGGCCCATCTGCTCCAGGGGCGCGCCCTCGGGCTCGGGGCCGACGTACTCGTTGGGGTCGGCCGCGCCATGCGCCTTGCCGAAGGCGTGTCCACCGGCGATCAGGGCGACCGTCTCGACGTCATTCATGGCCATCCGGGCGAACGTCTCGCGGATGTCGCGGGCGGAGGCCATCGGGTCCGGCGTACCGTTCGGGCCTTCGGGGTTGACGTAGATCAAGCCCATCTGGACCGCGGCCAGCGGACCCTCCAGCTGGCGGTCGCCGGTGTACCGGTTGTCGCCGAGCCAGGTGTCCTCAGGACCCCAGTAGATGTCCTCATCGGGCTCCCACACGTCGGCTCGGCCGCCGGCGAAGCCGAAGGTGGCTAAGCCCATCGTCTCCATGGCGCGGGTACCGGTGAAGACGATGAGGTCGGCCCAGGAGACGCTCTGGCCGTACTTGGCCTTGACCGGCCACAGCAGGCGGCGGGCCTTGTCGAGGTTGCCGTTGTCCGGCCAGCTGTTGAGGGGCGCGAAGCGCTGCATGCCGGCACCGGCTCCGCCGCGGCCGTCGCTGGTCCGGTACGTCCCGGCGCTGTGCCAGGCCATCCGGACGAAGAAGGGGCCGTAATGGCCATAGTCAGCCGGCCACCAGTCCTGCGAGGTCGTCATGACCGTGTCGACGTCGGCCGTGAGTGCGTCGAGGTCCACAGCCGAGAAGGCAGCCGCGTAGTCGAAGGCCGCCCCGAGCGGGTTGGCGACAGCCGGGTGCTTGCGCAGGATCTTCAGGTTCAGCTGGTTGGGCCACCAGTCGCGGTTGCCCGCTCCCTCCGTCGGGTGGTGGGGGCGGACGGCGACGGGACAGCGGGCCTCACTGGCCTCGGACTGCATGTCTCCGACAACGGCGTCGTGGGTCTCAGGCACGGGATTCCTTCCGGGACGTGATGGTGTGCAGGGGTGGAGCAGAGGTCAGGGGGTGGCAGGCGGGGCACAGGCCCCAGTAGACGACCTCGGCCTCGTCGATGACGAAGCCACGGTCGTTGGATGCGGTCAGACAGGGGGTGTCGCCGGTGGCGCAGTCGACGTCGGCGATCACACCGCACAACCGGCACACGACGTGATGGTGGTTGTCCCCAACCCGCGACTCGTAACGCGCGACGGACCCCTGCGGCTCGATCTTGCGGACCAGG
This sequence comes from Frankiales bacterium, assembly GCA_025352005.1. Taxonomy (GTDB): domain Bacteria; phylum Actinomycetota; class Actinomycetes; order Mycobacteriales; family SCTD01; genus RYN-111. The sequence continues at coordinate 6,702 of JANXUE010000172.1, read as the reverse complement.
CGCGCGGCGGTCAGCGCCCTCAGCACGTCGTACACCGCCTGGTGTGAGACCTCGCCGATGTCCGCCCGCACCGCCCGAAGGAGTAAGTCCGTGTCGGCATGCGGATGGGTGTGTACGGCGCAGAGCACTGCCACCCTGGGTCGCGTGACCCGCAGGGCAGCGCCCCGCAGCGACTGCTCGAGGTCCGACGAAAGGGGCACAGCGGAAGTCTCTCGCGCTTTCTGGAATGAGTCAAGACAACCCGGCGGTAAGACTGCTGCTGTGGCCACCACGCTGGGAGCTCATCTGTGAACGCGCGCACCCCCGTCATCGTGGGGGTCGGTCAACTTCGGTCCAACCGGGAGCGCACCGTGGAGGGGGCCCGCGAACCGCTCGACCTGCTCGTCTCCGCTATCAGGGAGGCGGCAAGGGACGCGGGTGCTCCGCAGCTGCTCGCCCATGTTGACGGCGTACACGCGGTGAAGGTCGCGAGCTGGGCCTACGCCGACCTCGCGGCCACCGTCGGCCGGGCAATCGGCGCCGCTCCCCGGACCTGCGTCGACACCGATCTCGGCGGGCACCACCCGGTCCGGCTGCTGGAGCAGGCCGCTAGCGCGATCTGGGCAGGCGACAGCGACGTCGCTCTCGTCGTTGGCGCCGAGGCGCAGGCCAGCGTCTCCCTGCTCGGCAAGGTCGGCATCGACCCGGTTGCCGATCTGGGATGGAGTGCGAGTCCCGGTGGGGCGCCGCACTTCGACCCCGACCAGCTCGGGTCAGCAGCAATGCAGCAGGCCGGGTTGGTGCTCCCGACGCGGGTCTACCCAATGTATGAGAACCGTCTCCAGGCCGACCTGTCCCTCACCCCCGAGGAAGGCGCGGCGTGGTCGGCTCAGCTCTATGCCGACCTCAGCGTCGTCGCCGCCGGACAGCCGGCTGCCTGGAACCAGCAAGCCCTCAGTGCCACCGAGGTCGGGCAGGTTGGCGTAGACAACCGCATCGTCTGCGAGCCCTATCCGCTGTCGATGAACGCGATGCCGCACGTCGACCAGGCGGCTGCACTGATCATCACGTCCCTCGGCAAGGCTCGTGAGCTCGGCCTCGTCGACCTCGTCTACGTGTGGGGTGGCGCGGGCGCCGACGACGACCCCGATGTGCTGGCCCGCAGGGACTTCAGCTCCGCCCGCGCCCTGACCGTCACCCTCCACCGTGTCCTTGCGGTGACCGGCGCCGAGCCGGACCTCGTCGACGTCTACAGCTGCTTCCCGGTCGTACCGAAGCTTGCCGGAATCGCTTTGGGCCTCCCTCGTGATGCGACCCTCAGCGTTACCGGCGGCCACTCCAGCTTCGGCGGTCCGCTCAACTCCTACTCCGTGCACGCGCTCTGCGCGATGACCGATCGCCTCCGGGCTACCGGAGGTACCGGCCTGGTGCACGCCAACGGGGGACACCTCACCTACCAGCACGCCCTCGTCCTCAGTAGCCGGCCCCATCCCGACGGCTACGTCGGATCCCCGACGCCCCAGTCAATCTCCTACGCCGACAGCCCCTCGGTGCTGACCGTGACCGACGAGGTGGTCGTGGTGGAGACCGCGACCGTCGAGCACGACCGAGCGGGCGTTCCTCGGCAGGCCTTCCTCGTCGCCCGCACCGTCCTGGGTGCGCGGCTCGCCACCAGCACCCCTCTCGGGAACGTCCCGGCTGCCTCGGTGTTGTCGCTTTCCTCGCTACCGCTGGGGCTGACGACGCACGTCGGCCGCCGCGTCCGCGTCACCGACGGCATCGTCACCTTCACCTGAGTCTTTAGCGGGTCAACTCCAGGGACAGGTCCCACAGCCGGGAGGCTGAGGTCGGGTCCAGGGCGTGGGCCGCCACGCCGGTGCGCTGACCGGGGACGTTCGGGAGGGCCTCGTTGCAGTCCTCGAAATAACGACCACTCACGCCCTTGAGCAGGGGGGAGCTGGCGAGCAGGACCGAGGTGGCAGCGCCCTGCTCGACGTTCTTGAACGGGATCGTCGGGCCGGACGCGGACCGCATCCGGGCGAGCTCCTCGGGGGTGACGTGCCGTTGCAGGTTCGTCATGATGGCGCCCGGCATCAGGGAGTTGGCCGTGATCCCGTCAGCCGCCCAGCGCGTGCATGCCTCGACCGCGAACAGGACGTTGGCGGTCTTGGACTGCCCGTACGCGCTCCACGGGTCGTAGGGGCGGTGCTCGAAGTGCAGATCGTCGAAGACGACGTCGGAGAACAGGTGACCGGCCGAGCTGACCGACACGACGCGGGCCTCCCCGTCGGCCTTCAGTGCTGCATGCAGGCCTGTCGCGAGGGCGAAGTGGCCCAGGTGGTTGGTCGCCAGCTGCAGCTCCCAGCCGCGCGAGGTGCGCGTCTCGGGGGTGGCCATCACCCCGGCGTTGTTGACGAGCAGGTGCAGCGGTCCGTCCCAGCTGGCGACGAACGCAGAGACCGAGTCGAGGTCGGTGAGGTCGAGTGGCGCGACCTTGACCGAGGCGCCGGTGGTGGCTGTGATGTCGGCGGCAGTCTGCTGACCGGCGGTCACGGAGCGGACGGCGAGGGTGACCTCGGCGCCGGCAGAGGCCAGGGCGCGGGCGGTCTCGACACCGATCCCGGATGCGCCGCCGGTGACGATCGCGCGCTGGCCGGCGAGGGTGATGCCGTCGATGACGTCGGCGGCTGTGGAGGAGAACTGGAAGGGGGTGGTGATGCGCGTCATGCGGTCCTCGCAAACGGGTAGAGTGAAACGGAGGAGCCTCCGGTATTGGCCCTACCATAAGCGGAGGCTCCTCCGGATTGCAAGAGGAGGTGGGCGTGACGCGACCCCTGCGGGCCGATGCCCTCCGCAACAAGGAAAAGCTGCTCACCGTGGCGGCGACGGCCTTCTCCGAAGACGGTGTCGACGTCCCGCTCGAAACCATTGCAGCGCGCGCCGGCGTCGGCGTGGGCACGCTCTACCGGCACTTCCCGCACCGCAACGCGCTCATCGAGGCGGCGTACCGGCACGAGGTCGAGCGGCTCTGCGACGCCGCCCCGGAGCTGCTGTCGTCCTGCGTCCCTGCGGCAGAGGCGCTGCGCGAGTGGATGCACGCGTTCGTGCACTACGCGGGCACCAAGAAAGGGATGGCAGACGCGCTGCGGTCAGTGGTCGGGTCGGACACGACGCTGCTCGGCCACACCCGAAGCCAGATCGTCGCGGCCCTCCGGGTGCTCCTGAGTGCGGGCGCACAGGACGGCTCACTGCGGTCCGACGCCGACCCCGAGGACGTCATGCGCGCCATGGGCGGCGTGTGGAACGTCGGCCCGGGCCCGGACTGGGAGGACCAGGTCCGCCGGCTGCTCGCGCTCCTGATCGACGGCCTGCGGTACGGCGCACCGCGCTGACCTCCCGCGGGGGACGTTCGTCACAGGTACAGCGGGCAACAAACTGGGTACTGCCTGGTTGTAGGAGCAAACACCCCTGACCCTGATGGAGTCCTCGTGACCGACCTGTTCGCACCGTTCACCCTAGGAAAGCTCGAACTTAGCAACCGCCTTGTGATGGCGCCTTTGACGCGTAACCGCGCCGGCGCCGGCGAGGCCCCCACCGAGCTCGCCGCCCAGTACTACGGGCAGCGCGCCACGGCTGGCCTCATCATCAGTGAGGGAACCCAGCCGTCCGCCGTCGGACAGGGCTACCCGCACACCCCAGGCCTGCACACGGACGCGCAGGTCGCCGGCTGGACCCTCGTCGCCGACGCCGTGCACGCACGAGGTGGCCGCATCGTCGCGCAACTCATGCACTCGGGTCGCATCAGCCACCCGGCGATCACCGGCCTGCAGCCGGTCGCGCCCTCGGCCGTCACCCCGGCCGGGGAGGTCTACACCGAGCAGGGGATGAAGGCGTTCGAGCAGCCTCGTGCGCTGGCCACCGAGGAGCTCCCCGGCGTCATCGGCGAGTTCGTCGACGCCGCCCGCAGGGCTGTCTCCGCGGGCCTGGACGGCATCGAGTTGCATGCCGCCAACGGCTACCTGCTCCAACAGTTCCTGTCCGACAGCACCAACACCCGTACCGACTCCTACGGCGGATCCCCCGAGAACCGGGCCCGCTTCGTGATCGAGGTCGCCACCGCCGTTGGCGACGCCATCGGCCCGCAGCGGGTCGGCATCCGGATCTCCCCCGCCGGCACGTTCAACGACATCGCCGAGACCGAGACCGAGGCGACGTACACCGCCCTGCTCGACGGGCTCAACCCGCTGGGTTTGCTGTACCTGCACGTCGTCGAGGGACCGGAGACCGACTTCCACCTCGCGCTGCGCAAGCAGTGGGAGGGGACGTTCATTTTCAACACCGGCTTCACCGGCCCCTCGGACCTGTCCACCGCTCAGGAGGCCGTCGACTCCGGCTCGACTGACCTGTTCTGCATCGGGCGCGGCTTCCTGGCCAACCCCGACCTGGTGGAGCGCCTGCGCTCCGGTGCGGAGCTCAATGAGCCCGACATGGAGACCTTCTACAGCGGTGGCGCGAAGGGCTACACGGACTACCCGGCCCTGTCTGCCTAACGGCCCCCGGCAAGGGTCCCTGTACTTCGCACACCACCGCCTGCCGGCTGCGCCGGAGGGCCTGCATGCTTCCTGGCCTTCGCCGGGGGTACGCAGCCGGCAGGCGCGCTGGCTGAATTGACCTTGGTCTGGTCGGGGAATGCCGATACGCTGGCATTGGTTATCGTGGCTGGACAGCGGGAACCATCGCTGCACGCCAGAGCGCGGCACCTCATGAGTGGGGATGCCGCCCGGCCCCCCCGAGACCCGCCGCGCAGCCTTGTGCGGCAGCACAGAGAAGAGATGAGTCGATGAACGACTACGGACCCTGGGACGACTAAGTCCCCAGCCCTGGGCCGCCCCGCAGCACCGCTGCCGGGCGGCCTTCGTCGTTCCCGGCACGGCAGACTGGGCCGCATGCTCACCGGACCCGTGCTCACCGGCGAGGACCTGCACGAGCAGCTGAGCTGGCACTGGGAGGCCCGGCTGCGTCCGCGCCTGGCCGGCCTTACCGACGGCGAGACACAGTGGCCACCCGGTGGTTGGACCGTCGTCGACGGGATCCTCGAGGGCGTCTGGCCTACGCCCGACCCAGCGCCGGTCACCACGATGGCCTGGCGGTTGGGCCATCTCGGCGTGCTGCTCGCCGACCGCGCCAGCGCGCACTTCGGTGACCGCACCTGGAGCACGGCGCTGCCGGAAACGGCCGATGGCTTACTCGACTTCGTCGATGCCGCCTATGCCCAGTGGTCTGCGGGCGTCCTGTCGGTCTCCTCGGACCGGCTAGGCCGTGCGCACCAGGGACCGCCCGGGTCGTCGGACGAGCGCTACCCGCTCTGGGCAGTGGTGCTTCACGTCAACGCCGAGGTGATCCACCATGGCGCCGAGGTGGCCCTGCTGCGGGACCTCTACCGGAGCCGGTGAGTTTCGGCCAGAGGCGAGGACGTGCGAGGGTCGGCGCATGACCTTGCACCTGAAGGGACCGGTCCTGGTCGGTGCCGACGACGTCCGGCCCGAGGCCTGGGTCCTGGACGGCCGGGTGACCTACGACCGGCCCTCGAGCGAGGCGACCACGGTCGAGGGGTTCGTCCTGCCGGGCCTCGTTGACGCGCACTGCCACATCGGCCTGGGCACCCACGGGCAGGTGACCGCGGACGTTGCCGAGCAGCAGGCGCTGACCGACCGCGACGCCGGGGCCCTGCTCCTGCGCGACGCTGGGTCTCCCGCCGACACCCGATGGGTCGATGACCGCGAGGATCTCCCGGTGCTGGTGCGGGCCGGCCGGCACATCGCCCGAACCAGGCGGTACCTGCGCGACTTCGGCGAGGAGATCGAGCCCGACCGGCTGGTCGAGACGGTACGTCGACAGGCCGCCCGAGGCGACGGCTGGGTGAAGCTCGTGGGCGACTGGATCGACCGCAGCACAGGCGATCTCGCGCCGTGCTGGCCCGCGGACGTGCTCGTCGAGGCGATGACCGCGGCCCACGAGCTGGGGGCGAGGGTCACAGCGCACTGCTTCGGACAGGACTGCTTGGAGGACCTCGTCACCGCCGGGATCGACTGCATCGAGCACGGCACCGGCCTGACGGAGGCGACGATCACGTTGCTGGCCGACAGGGGGGTGGCCGTCGTACCGACTCTGATCAACATCGACACCTTCCCCGACATCGCGGCGTCGGCGCAGGAGAAGTTCCCGACCTACGCAGCCCACATGCGGGCGCTGCACGCGCGCCGGCACGCGACGGTTCGGGCCGCCTTCGACGCCGGGATCGCCCTTTACGCCGGTACCGATGCGGGTGGTTCGCTCGCCCATGGCCGTGTCGCCGACGAGGCGCTGGAGCTCGCGCGGGCCGGTCTGCCTCCGTCGGACGTGCTGGAGGCGACCTGTTGGCGGGCGCGCTCGTGGCTCGGCCACGACGGCCTGACCGAGGGAGCCCAGGCAGACCTGGTGGTCTATGCGAGCGACCCGCGCGAGGACCTGCGGGCCCTGAAGCATCCGACGGCCGTGGTCCTGCGCGGCATCCCCCGCAGCCGTCCCTCACCCCCTGCGTCCTAGCAACTCAAGGGGCACCGAGCGTCAGGCCTAGGACACAAGGGGGAGGGGGACCACCGCGACGGGTGTCGTGAACGGCCCCTGGGTCGGTGCGGGCCGGACGACGGGCGAGTAGGCATGATGGGGCAGTGAACGAGCCGG
>JANXUE010000122.1 GCA_025352005.1 Frankiales bacterium | reverse complement strand
GGCAGTCCGGACAGATCTGGCCCCCAGTCACTCGTCGAGCGACCGGAACGGACCGCTGCGTGCCAGCCCGTTGCTACCTCAGCCGGCGGCGAGCCGGATCACGCCGTAGTCGTAGCCGTGCCGGCGGTAGACAACGCTGGGCAGGCCGTTCTCCTTGTCGGCGAACAGGAAGAAGTCATGGCCCACCAGCTCCATCTCGTGGAGCGCCTCGGGCGTCGTCATCGGGATGGCCTCGTGCGTCTTGTCCCGAACCACCAAGCTGTCGGTGTCGTCCGCCGCGTCCTCCGGCGGGAGCTCGCTGGGCTGCACGGAGGGACCGGTGTCGACGCTGGTGAGCGACACCGCGAACTCGCCGGCCGACGCGGGGGTCCGCAGCCCGTGGTGGACGCGCCGGCGGTCGTGGCTCTTGCGCAGCCGGGCCTCGAGCTTGAGGGTCGCGGCGTCGAGGGCGGCGTAGAAGCTCTCCGCGCACGCCTCGGCGCGGATCACCGGTCCCTTGCCACGGACGGTGATCTCGACCCGCTGGCACTGCGAGGACTGGCGTGGGTTCTTCTCGTGGAACAGCTCGACATCGACGTGGTAGACCCGGGCATCGAGGCGTTCGGAGGGAACGAGCTTCTCCTGGACGTGCTGCCGGAAGTGCTCCGGTACCTCGACGTTACGGCCCTTGACGACAATGTCCACGCGTTCTCCTTGGGTTTCAGGTGGAGTGCAGGCGCCCCGCTGTCCAGCGGCTCTGACAACCTCCTGTCCCTCGACGGTGTCCCGTGGGACGGCGCCGACCGGTGCCGAGTCCTGGCACCTGCCGCAGACGCTAACCCTGATCTGCCCTACGGAGAAGGGGGTGTGACCCATCAGGGTGATCTAGGGAGTCGGGCGGTGGCCGCGACAACCGATGCGCCAACCACCAGATGGCCGGATGCCGTCAGGGCACGGGCAGCTTCCACCAAGGTCGCGCCGGTCGTCACGACGTCATCCACGATCACCACCCGACCCCTCGGTACGCCGGTGGCTCGCAGTGCCCCGTGCAGGTTGGCCGCCCTCGCGACAGTGGAAAGCCCCGACTGGTCGGCGATCTGCCGGGCAGGCAGGAGCAACTTGGCCGCGACGGCATCGACACCCTGCGAGCGCAAAGCTGCCGCGCTCGCCCTGGCCAGCCTCATCGCGTGGTCGTGGCCGCGCTGCCGGACCGCCTTGGGCGAGCTCGGCACCGGACAGAGCACGACGGGGTCGCGGCCGTGGACCTGCACGGCGGTGGCCAAGGCCCGGCCGAGCGGCGCGGTCAACTGCAGCCGGCCGCGTTCCTTGTGCGCGAGCAGCAGCCGCTGCACGGGGCCGCCGTACTCGAGCAGCGCCGACAGCGGCGGCAGGCCCGGCGGGCAGGGACGGGGGCGGACCAGGCCGAGTGCCGGTCCGTCGAGCAGCGCACCACACGAGGGACACAGGCCGGCGCCGTGCGCTCGGCAGCCGGAGCAGGTTCGTGGCAGGACGAGATCGAGCAGGGTGGCCAGCACGCTCACCAGACTGGTCCCCTCGAGCCACCCCGAACGCAGGCGCTGTGGACAGCCCAGCCCCGCACGACGGCCTGTGGATCAGCCAGGGAAGACCGGCAGGTCACCCGTCTGGACGCGTACGAAGCCGCGTCCGCTGGCCTGGTAGAGCGCGGAGCGTGAGCCCACGACCAGGCCCGCCGACGAGGCCGCCAGCGAGACCGGGGTGAGGCCGGAGGAGTTCAGCGTGGTCACCGACGAGCCGTCGACGGCCACCAGAAGGACCTGGTTCGGCCGCGCGAGCTGGCCGAGTACGGCGAGCTCGGTACCTGAGGACCAGGCGACGTGGGTGGCCCTCGTCAGGCCCGGCAGGACGAGCGTCAACCCGGCCACCCGCGGCCGTCCCTCCACGACCTCGATCCGTCCGACGTACAGCACGCCGCCGATGACGAGCGCGACCCTGGCCCCGTCGCGGGACAGCGCGAGAGCCTGCAGCGGCCCGGCCGGCTGCAGCACCACCGGCACCGCCACCAGAGCCTTGGACCCGCGAGGCAGCAGCACGACGCGGCGGCCCCCTTCGAGCATCCACAGGCCGTACTGCCCGGACCCCCACGTAGGGGAGGTGAGGTCCCGCACGGTAGGTCCTTCGGCGTACACCGGCCCGCGCAGCGGACCTGTCCGCACGGTGACCCGCCCCGGGGCGCGGCCGGAGAGCAAGGCGACCTGGGTCCGGTCCGGAGTGACCGCCACCGAGTCCACAGGGACCGAGCCGCGGTCGCCGGCCTCCCCCGCCGTCGCCGGGCCGGACGGCAGGGTCACCGACGCCCGCAGCCGCCGCGCGGTCACGAAGTAGTACGGCGGGTTGGGCCCGAGGCCCTCCGGGTCGTAGGTGTTCCAGGACCCGGCGTCCTGGACGGGCCCGACCGTCGGGACCGGCAGCGGGACCCCGCCGCTGAGCAACCGCAGCCCGCTGAAGGTGGGTCCGAGGTCACGCAGGGTCCAGACCAGCTGCGCCGACAGGGACTGTCGGCTCGCCGGCGGCAGCTCCGCAAGCCCCGCAGCGAGGTCGACCGTCACGACCCCCGAGCCGCTGATGGCGACCGAACGCAGCGCGGTGCCCGCCGGCAGGGCGCTGGTAACCGTGCCGGCTAGCGACTGCGACGGTGGGCGGAGCAGCCGCTGCACCAGGGCGAGCGCCGGGTCGGGGCCGACCGGCACGAAGACCTCGTCGGGGACGACGTGCGGGGGCGACTCGCCGATTTTGGGGGCCAGGTAGTAGACGCTGTTGGCCTGGTAGGAGCGGTCACGGTCGGCGGGGGTCAGCCGCAGCCCGGCCGGCACCTGCGACAGTCGCCAGTCCCCGCGGACACGAGTCGCGCTGTACTGCTCGGTGACGTGCGCGGCCGACCGGGCGAGGTAGGACCCGTCACCGCGGACCTGCCCCGAAACGGTGAGGGCGACGGTGACGGTGGGACTGCCCTCGCCACCCTGCGCCTGCACGCGCAGACTGTCCGGGTCGTAGACCTGCACCTCGGCGTCGTCCTGCCAGGTCGCGGCAGCCGCGGCGGTCAGGAACTCGCGGGCGATCGCATGGTGGTCGTCCGGGTTGGCCTGCGCGCCCAGAAAGCCTTGCACGACGTCCTGGGGCGACTGCCCCTTCTTCGGCCCAGGTGGCAGCACCTGCAGGTCGCCCTGCTGTCGTCGCAGGGGCTGTGCCGCGTCGACCTCGTGCACCCGCCGGGACAGCGGCAGCGAGCACCCCACCGCCAGGACGGGTACGACGAGCAGCGCAGCGACCCATCTCACGGCTGGACCACCCTCGGTCGCAGCGGTAGCGGGCTCTCGGTGACGGGGCCGCCCACGACCACGGGCAGGGTCAGCCGGAACGCGGCACCCTCACCGGGTGCGCCCCAGGCCTGCAACGTCCCGCCGTGCAGTCGGGTGTCCTCCAGCGCGATGGCGAGCCCGAGTCCGGTGCCGCCCGTTGTCCGCGCCCGTGAGGGGTCACCGCGCCAGAAGCGCGTGAAGACCAGCCCAGCCTCCCCGGGACGCAGCCCCACGCCGTAGTCGCGGACCACGACGGCGACGGCGCCGGCGCCGGCTGCGACCGTCACCTCGACCGGGCCTCCCTCGCCGTGCTCGACGGCGTTCACCAGCAGGTTGCGGATGACCCGTTCGACCCGGACGTGGTCGATCTGGGCGACCGCCGGGACGGGGGCATGCAGGACCAGGCTGCTGCCCTTGCGGTCGGCCAGTGCCTGGGTCGCCTGCATCACCCGTTCCACCAGGCTGACCACGTCGAGGTGCTCGGTCTCCAGCGAGGCGGCCCCCGCGTCGTAGCGGGAGATCTCGAGCAGCTCGGCAAGCAGCTCCTCGAATCTGCCCAGCTCTGCTTGCAGCAGCTCGGCGCTGCGGGCGGCGGCAGGAGCCAGAGACTGCCTGCCTTCGAACAGGACGTCGGCGGCCATCCGGACGGTCGTCAGCGGGGTGCGCAGCTCGTGGGTCACGTCCGACACGAACCGGCGCTGAACCCGCGACAGGTCCTCGAGCTGCCGGATCTGGGTCTGCAGGGCGGTGGCCATCGTGTTGAACGTCGAGGCCAG
>JANXUE010000099.1 GCA_025352005.1 Frankiales bacterium | reverse complement strand
ACCACCGCCATCACCGGCTTCTACGGCCAGAACGTGCCCTACCCGGGCTTCGGCCAGCAGTGGGGCTTCTACACGTCCCTCACGTTGCTGTTCGGGATCAGCGGGGGGCTGTACGTGTACTTCAAGAAGCGCGGCTGGTTGTGACCACCGGCGAGTCCCGTTGGCCCGCGGCCGTGGCGGTCGCCGGTGCGCTCGCTGCCCAGCCCCTGCTCGCGCCCGGCCTCTTGCCTGGTCCCTCGTGGCTGCTGCCGTCCGTCGAGGCGCTGCTGCTGGCGGGGCTGATCGCTGCCGACCCCAACCGGCTCACGACGGAGTCCAAGGACCTGCGCTGGTTTTCCCTCGGCTTCATCCTGCTGATCGCCGTCGGCAACACCTGGTCGCTCGTGCGGTTGATCAACGAGCTGGTCAACGGGCACGGAACCGGTCGCTCGATCCTGGCGGCCGCGACCGGGGTGTGGCTGACCAACGTGGTGGTCTTCGCCCTCGCGTACTGGGAGACCGACCGCGGCGGCCCGCTGGGCCGGGCGGGTGCGCGGCCCGCTCCGCCGTACCCGGACCTGTGGTTCCCGCAGGACGGGGATGCGCGGGATGCCTCACCCGCGGGGTGGGAGCCGCGGTTCGTGGACTACCTGTTCGTCTCGGTGACGGCCTCGACGGCCTTCAGCCCCACCGACACGATGCCCCTGACGGGCCGGGCAAAGCTGCTGATGGGCGGGCAGGGGCTGATCTCGCTGCTCACGATCGCCCTCGTCGCCGCCCGAGCCGTCAACATCCTTGGCGCCTGAGGATCCCCTTGCGTCCTAGGGACTCAGGTTCGTGACAGCGGAAAGGCTAGGACGCAGCGGTCAGGATAGGTTGACAGCTATGACGACTGTGGTCCTGGTGCGGCACGGGCTGACGCACCTGACGGGTCCGGTCCTCGCTGGCTGGACGCCGGGGCTGCACCTGGATGAGCGCGGCCAGAAGCAGGCTCAGGCCGTCGCCGAACGGCTCGCGCCGGTCCGTTTCGACGCGATCGTCAGCAGCCCCCTCGACCGCTGCCTCGACACGGCCGGCGCGATTGCCGTGGGACGCGAGCAGCAGGTGGAGGTCGAGGACCGGCTGGGGGAGTGCCGCTACGGCGACTGGACGGGCAGGCCACTCAAAGAACTCGCCAAGGACCCCTTGTGGAAGGTGGTCCAGGCACACCCGAGCGCGGTCGTGTTCCCCGGCCCCGAGGGCGAGCCCCTGCGCGAGACGCAGAACCGGGCCGTCGCCGCTGTCCGGGAGCACAACGCGCGCCTTGGTCCTGACGCGACCTGGCTGGCCTGCTCGCACGGCGACGTGATCAAGGCCATCGTCGCGGACGCCCTCGGACTGCACCTCGACCAGTTCCAGCGGATCATGGTCGACCCCTGCTCCGTCACGATCATCCGGTACGGCGAGCTCCGGCCGTTCGTCGTCCGGGTCAACGACACCGGAGGCGGCGTCGCGGATCTGCTTCCGCACCCGAAGAAGCGGCGCAGCAAGAAGGCTGACGACGCCGTCGTCGGTGGCGGCGCAGGCGCGGACGCTTAGGCTTCAAGGGTGCCCCGTCAGCTGCATCTCTTCGACCCGCCCGAGCGCTTCGTGGCGGGGACCGTCGGCCAGCCCGGCGACCGGACGTTCTTCCTGCAAGCCTCCGGCGCCGGCCGGACCGTCAGCGTCTCCCTGGAGAAGGTCCAGGTGCAGGTTCTCGCCGACCGGCTGGAGGAGCTGCTCAACACGGTCCGGCGGCAGACTGACGCCGAGGTGCCCGCGTCCGCCCCGCGCGAGCTCGAGGACACCGCCCCGCTCGACGCCCCGGTCGAGGAGGAGTTCCGGGTCGGCTCGATGGGTTTGGCCTGGGAGACGGAGAGCGAGCGGCTGGTCGTCGAGGCTCTCGCGCAGCCCGAGGACGACGACCAGGCCACCGTCGAGCCGCTGACCGAGACCGACGAGGGCCCGGACGCGTTGCGGGTCCGGCTGACTGCGGACATGGCGCGCGCCTTCATCACCCGGGCGCTGCGGGTCGTTGCCGCCGGCCGCCCGCCGTGCCCGCTGTGCAGCCTCCCGCTCGACCCTGAGGGCCACATCTGCCCGCGCCAGAATGGCCACCGCCGCTGAGCGAGATCGACCTCGCGGGCGCTCTGCGGCTGCTGCGTGAGGGGGAGCTCTCGGTCGAGGGACGGCTGCTCGACGCCAGCAATGCGACGCTGTTCTGCACAAGCACTCTCGACGGGGTGACGGCGACCTGTGTCTACAAGCCGGTCCGGGGCGAACGACCCCTCTGGGACTTCCCCGACGGGACTCTCGCCGGACGTGAGGTCGCGACGTACTTCGTGAGCGAGGCGACAGGCTGGGAGGTGGTTCCTCCGACGGTCCTGCGGGACGGGCCGTTCGGGCCGGGGATGTGTCAGCTGTGGGTCGACACCGACGAGAGCGTGAACCTGCAGGTCCTGGCCCGCAGCGACCACCCTGACCTGCGCCGGATGGCGGTCCTCGACGCGATCGTCAACAACGCCGACCGCAAGGGTGGTCACCTGCTGCCCCGCGAGGACGGTCGGGTGCAGGGCATCGACCACGGGATCTGCTTCTCCTCCGAGGACAAGCTCCGGACCTTGCTCTGGCAGTGGCGTGCGCTGCCACTCACCGACGAAGCGGTCGAGGTGCTCAGCCGGATCCGGGCCGGGCTCGAGGGTCCGCTCGCCGAGGTGCTGCACACCCTGCTGACCCGTCGAGAGGTACGCCGGACCGTGGAGCGCGTCGACCGGCTGCTCGCGTCAGGTGTCCACCCCGAGCCGTCCGAGGACTGGCCGGCGATCCCGTGGCCACCCTTCTGACCGTTCAGCTCGTGGGGCACGCATCGCCCAGGTCATCGCGGCTTCCCCGCCTTGTCTGCCGTCCCACCGGGTGGCAAGGGCGCGCGACTACGCTGCGGCCCATGCAGTCCTGGCCCACGGCGACCGTCCCGAAGCTCCCGACCCCGCCGCAGGCGCTCACGCTTCGGGTCCACGACACCGCCAGCCGTAGCCTCGTTCCGGTCGAGCCGAGGGACGGCACTGCCCGGCTCTACGTGTGTGGCATCACGCCGTACGACGCGACGCACCTGGGCCACGCCGCGACCTACCTGACGTTCGACACGCTGGTGCGGATCTGGCGCGACCAGGGCCTCGAGGTCCGCTACGTGCAGAACGTCACCGACATCGACGACCCGCTGCTGGAGCGGGCCGCCCGCGACGGGGTCCGCTGGGAGCACGTTGCCGAACGCGAGACCAACCTGTTCCGCGGCGACATGACGGCCCTGCGGGTGCTGCCGCCGACCTGGTACGTCGGCGCCGTCGAGGCCATGGACGAGATCGCCGAGCTCGTCGTCCGCCTCAAGGAGGCTGGCGCTGCCTACGACGTGGACGGCGACGTGTACTTCAGCGTGGCCGCCGCCGAGCACTTCGGTGAGGTCGCAGGCCTCCCGCTGGCTGACATGCTTCAGCTGTCGGCCGAGCGTGGCGGGGACCCCGACCGGCCCGGCAAGAAGGACCCGCTCGACTGCTTGCTCTGGATGCAACAGCGCCCCGGCGAACCCGGGTGGCCGTCACCGCTCGGTACCGGTCGGCCCGGCTGGCACGTCGAGTGCACAGCCATGGCCCTCAACCGGCTGGGGGACACCCTCGATGTGCAGGGCGGCGGGTCCGACCTGGCGTTCCCACATCACGAGCTGTCCGCCGCGGAGGCCGAGGTTGCCACCGGCGTGCACCCGTTCGCCCGTGCCTACGTGCACGCCGGGATGGTCGGGCTGGACGGCGAGAAGATGAGCAAATCCTTGGGCAACCTGGTCTTCGTCAGCAAGCTCGTCGCTGCCGGCACCGAGCCCGGCGCCCTCCGGCTGGCCTTGCTCGGGTCGCACTACCGGACCGACCGCGAGTGGACCGCCGCTGCCCTTGCCGCCGGAGAGCTTCGCCTGCAGGCGTGGCGCGCGGGTGTCGACCGCCCTGCCGGCCCGGTGGGTGACGGCGTCCTGTCCGTCGTGCGCGCTGCCCTGTTCGACGACCTCGACACCCCTGCTGCCCTGGCCGCGGTCGACGCCTGGTGCGCGGCCGACGGTGACGACAGCGCGTCGCCGGCGCTGGTCCGGGAGCTGGTGGATGCCCTGCTGGGCGTCCTGCTTTAGGACCGACCTCCGGAGCTGTTCCCGCGGCCGAACGGCCAGAAGCGGGGGAACCTCCACTGCAGACAACTGCAGCCGGACTGCGAGCAGTCGGTGCCACGTCGGTGCTCATGGCCATCACGCGGGTGGCTACAGGTGCGGCAGGCGACCTTGTCCTGGCCGTCGCTGCGGCGGTCAGCGGCCGACCCACGCGAAGCCGTCATCGGCGGGCTCACCCCGTCATCCTCGGTACGTCGCGAGACGTCCGTGAGCCGGTCATGGTGACTCGGGGTCCTGCCGCCGAAGGAAGCGCTCGAACTCCTTGGCAATGGCCTCCCCGGAGGCCTCCGGCAGGTCCTCCTCGGGCTCGCGGTCCTCGAGCGTCGCGATGTACTCGGCGACATCGCTGTCCTCGGCGGCAAGCTCGTCGACCTGCCGCTCCCAGGTGCGGGCCTCCTCGGGGAGGTCGGCCAGCGGGACGGTCACGTCCAGCAGGTCCTCGATCCGCCGGAGCAGCGCGATGGTGGCCTTCGGGCAGGGTGGCTGGGCAACGTAGTGCGGAACGGCGGCCCAGAACGACACACTGGGCAGCCCTGCCCGTTCGCAGGCCTCCTGGAGGACGCCGACGATGCCAGTCGGCCCCTCATAGCGCGACGGCTCGAGGCCGAGCCGGGCCGACAGCCCCACGTCGGAGGAGGTGCCGCTGACCGGCACGGGCCGGGTGTGGGGGGAGTCGGCGAGCAACGCGCCGAGGGTCACCACCTGCGCGACGCCGAGCTCCTTGGCGACGGCGAGGACCTCCTCACAGAAGCCCCGCCAGCGCATGTTGGGCTCCACGCCGCGCACAAGAACCAGGTCGCGTTCGGAGCCGGGCAGCCGGCAGACCAGGAAGCGGGTCGTCGGCCAGGTGATGCGCCGGGTCGTGCCGTCCTCGAGGGACACCGTGGGCCGGTTGACCTGGAAGTCGTAGTACTCGTCGGGGTCGACGGCCGCGACCGGGACCGAGTCCCACACGTCTGCCAGGTGCTCGACAGCCCCGGTGGCGGCGTCGCCGGCGTCGTTCCAGCCCTCGAACGCAGCGACCATGACCGGGCTGCGCAGGGGCTCGACGCCGGCGGGCCGGGTCGGGAGGGTCACGACTTCCTAGTGCCCTTGCCGGTGGTCGTGCCCTTGCCGCTGGTCTTGCCGGTGGTGTGGGCGATGAGCACGTCGCAGGCGGCCTTGTGAGTGATGTTGGCCGGGACCGAACCCAGCAGTCGACCGGCGAGACTGTTCAGGCCCCGATTGCCGACTACGAGCAGGTCGACGCCTCGACTGTCGACGGTGGCGATCAGCGCGTCCACGGGATCACCCTCGACCGCGAGGGTCTCGACCTTGTCCGCCCCGAACGCCCTCGCCCGATCAGCGGCGTCGCGCAGCACGTCCTCGGCCGGCGTCGAGCCGGACACCTTGTAGGCCTCGTCACCGAGCGCGTCCCGCGCGTCCTGCACCTCCCGGGCACTCATGGGGCGGTACGCCGTCACGAGCAGCAGCGTCGCTCCGGAATCGCGAGCCACCCGAGCGGCACGGTCGACCGCCAGGAACGACGACTCCGACCCGTCGGTGCCGACGAGCACGGTGGTGTAACTGCTGCTCACGCAGACCCTCCTCAGGTAGACCTGACGGGCAACCTACCCCGCCTGCTCTCCCCAGGGCGCAGGATCATGGGGTCAGCGCCGTACGGGTGGGTGCTACTCGTCGTCGGTGCGGTATCCGAGGTTGGGGGACAGCCAGCGCTCGGCCTCACGGACCGTCCAGCCCTTGCGCTTCGCGTAGTCCTCGACCTGGTCGCGGCCGAGCTGGCCGACGACGAAGTACTGCGACTCCGGGTGCGAGAAGTACAGGCCACTGATGGCGGCGCCAGGCCACATGGCCATGCTTTCGGTCAGCTCGATGCCCGTGTTGGCCTGGACGTCGAGCAGCTCCCAGATGGTCTGTTTCTCGGTGTGCTCGGGGCAGGCTGGGTAGCCGGGCGCGGGACGGATCCCCACGTACTGCTCCTTCAGTAGTGCCTCTCCATCGAGCTTCTCCTCGGGGGAGTAGCCCCAGAACTGCGTGCGGACCCGTTCGTGCAGGCGTTCGGCAAAGGCCTCGGCGAGCCGGTCGGCGAGGGACTCCAGCAGGATGGCGTTGTAGTCGTCGAGGGCGTCTTTGAACTCCTTGACTTTCTCCGTGCTGCCGAGACCGGCGGTCACCGCGAAGGCTCCGACGTAGTCCGCCAGCCCGGTGTCCTGGGGCGCGATGAAGTCGGCGAGGGAGCGGTGTGGGATGCCGAGGCGGTGCTCGGTCTGCTGCCGGACCTGACGCAAGGTGCCCTGCACCTGCCTGCGGGTGTCGTCGGTGTAGACCTCGATGTCGTCGGAGTCGACGACATTGGCGGGGAACAGGCCGATGACGCCGGAGGCCTTCAGCCACTTTTCCTCGATGAGGCGGTCCAACATCTGCTGACCGTCCTCGTAGAGCTTGCGGGCGGCTTCGCCGGAGGCCGGGTTGTTGAGGATGTCGGGGAAGCGTCCCTTGAGCTCCCAGGCGTTGAAGAACGGCTGCCAGTCGATGTACGGCCGCAGCTCGGCGAGGTCGTAGTCGTCGAAGACGCGGACACCCAGGTGAGCCGGCCTGGGCGGCACGTAACCGTCCCAGTCGAGGGGGGTCCGGTTGGCACGGACCTTCTCGATCGGCAGGATGACCTTCGCCTCGCTGCGGGCGGCGTAGCGCTCGCGCAAGGAGTCGTAGTCCTCCTGCAGGTCGGCCAGGAGCTGGGGCCGCTGGTCGTCCGACAGCAGCGCGGCGACGACCGGGACCGACCGCGAGGCGTCCTTCACCCAGACGACCGGACCGTGGTACTTCTTGTCGACCTTGACCGCGGTGTGGGCTCGCGAGGTGGTGGCCCCACCGATCATCAGCGGGATGGTGAGGCCCTGCCGCTCCATCTCGGAGGCGAAGTTCACCATCTCGTCGAGGGACGGCGTAATGAGACCGGACAGCCCGATGATGTCGGCGTTGTGCTCCTTCGCCGCGTCGAGGATTTTCTGCGCCGGGACCATCACCCCGAGGTCGATGACGTCGTAGTTGTTGCACTGCAGGACGACGCCGACGATGTTCTTGCCGATGTCGTGGACGTCGCCCTTGACGGTGGCCATGACCACGAGGCCGTTGCTGCGTCCGGCATCCTCGGGCGCTTTGCCGGCCTCGATGAACGGGATCAGGTAGGCCACCGCCTTCTTCATGACTCGGGCCGACTTCACCACCTGGGGCAGGAACATCTTGCCCGCTCCGAAGAGGTCACCGACGACGTTCATGCCGGCCATCAGCGGGCCTTCGATGACCTCGATCGGCTGGCCGCCGCGCGCCTCGATGAGGGCCCTCAGCTCCTCGGTGTCGGTCTCGGCGTAGTCGTCGATCCCCTTCACCAGGGCATGGGTGATGCGCTCGTCGACGGGCAGCTCGCGCCACTGCTCGTTGGCGACCTCGGCCTTCATGCCGTCGCCGGCGAACTCGGACGCGATCTCCAGGAGGCGCTCTGTGGAGTCAGGACGACGGTTGAGGATCACGTCCTCGATCCGCTCCCTCAACCGCTCGTCGATGCTGTCGTAGACGACCAGGGCGCCGGCGTTGACGATGCCCATGTCCATGCCCGCCCCAATGGCATGGAACAAGAACACGGCGTGGATGGCCTCGCGCACGGCGTTGTTGCCTCGGAAGGAGAACGAGACGTTGGAGACGCCACCGGAGACCATCGCTCCCGGCAGGTTCTGCTTGATCCAGCGGGTGGCCTCGATGAAGTCGACGCCATAGTTTGCGTGCTCCTCGATGCCGGTCGCCACGGCGAACACGTTCGGGTCGAAGATGATGTCCTCAGCGGGGAAGCCGACCTCGTCGACGAGGATGTCGTAGGCCCGCCGGCAGATCGCCTTGCGTCGGTCGAGGTTGTCGGCCTGGCCCTGCTCGTCGAAGGCCATGACGACCACCGCCGCGCCGTACTTACGGCACAGGGCTGCCTCGCGGCGGAACTTCTCCTCGCCTTCCTTCATCGAGATCGAGTTGACGATCGGCTTGCCCTGGACGCACTTCAGTCCGGCCTCGATGACCTCCCACTTCGAGGAGTCGACCATCAGGGG
>JANXUE010000084.1 GCA_025352005.1 Frankiales bacterium | reverse complement strand
AGATTCTCGCAAAGCATCGAGGGCGCACTGCGTGCGCAGTCCGCCCTCGGTGCTGCCACCCCTAGGCGGTGATGCGCACCGCGGCGGTGCGGAAGGCACCATCGGTCCAGGCGGCCGAGCGGTGGGCCTTGACGACGCAATTGATCGTCTTACCCTTCAGCGACAACGGCACCGCGTACCTGTAGGAGGTTGCGCGGCTGATGGCCAAGGTCCCCACGAACCACTGGTAGGTGTAGGTCACCGCGGCCGGGTTCCAGGTTCCGTGACTGCAGTACTCGTACTGCCCGTGCACGTGCTGACCGGTCAGGACCGGCTTCGCGGTAGTGACCAGGGCCGGACCAGTACCCACGACTGCACCTGCGCTGGTGCCAACCTGCGACCCAGCGGGGTTGGTCGCCGTCACCCGGCAGGTCAGGGTCTGGTGCCAATAGGCCTCCGGGACCTTGAACGAGGATCCCGTGGCGCCGCTCACAGGTGACCCGTTGACCAACCAGACGTAGGTCACGGAGGTGGCGTTGTCGAACGAGGCGATGCAGCTGTCCGTGTAAGCGACCCGGTGCGAGCCGATGAGTGTGGGCTTCCACGACGGCACCCCAATGACCTTGTAGCTGAGGGCAGCCGACGTCGAGGACCCGAAGGCAGCCGAATCGGTGGGCGTGAACTCGGCGGTGATGCTATGAGTGCCCGCTGTCAGGGAGCTCGTGGAGGTCGAGGCCGCGCCCGATGTGACTGTGACGGCTGACCCGAGGTTGGTGGTGCCGTCCTTGAACTGCACGGCACCGGCCGCACTGGAATTCACCGTCGCCGTAATGGTGACACTGGCGCCCGCGTAGGCCTGGCCCACCGGGCTAGCGACGAGGGTCGTCGTGGTTCCAGCCGCCGGGGTCACCGGGTTTGACGCCGCGCTCTCTGGGCTGCTTCCGGCGCTGTTATTCGCGTGCACGGTGAACGTGTATGCCGTCCCGTTCGTCAAGCCCGCCACCGTGATCGGCATCGCCGTTGCGCCGCTGATCGAGCCGGTCGCACCGCCGGGGGTGGCCGTCGCGGTGTAGCCGGAGATGGCCGCGCCACCGTTGCTCGCAGGAGCAGTGAAGGAAACGGTTGCAGACGTGCTGCCCGCCGTAGCCGTGCCGATAGTGGGGGCACCGGGAGCAGTCGAAGCGGCGGGCGCTGGATTTACTTGGTTCCAGGTGTGGCCGACGGGGTCGATCTGGATGTCAGCAAAGGCGTACAACAGCGACTGCGGGGTCGGGAAGGTGGTGCGCACCCGAAGCTGATACAGGTGATAGAAGTCGCTCGTCGACGGGGCGGCATTGGGGTAATCGCTCGCAAGAGTGGCGAAGGTGAAGAGGGGATCGCCCTTAGCCGTCGGCCGCGCAAATCCGTTGACGGGAGCTGGGGCCAAGGCGGCCGGGTAGGTCGTGGCCCCGCCGAGCCCCTCCCCCGCAAAGGCTCCGGGGGCCTTACCCGCTTCAGCCAGGAAGCCGCTCAGGGTGGCCTTGCTGTGACCAGGGTTGAAGTCGGTCTTTGCCACGAAGTAGTAGCTGCTGAGGGGGGTCGAATCCGATCCGTTTGTGACCACCGCACCGGTGCTGGCGTTGTAGATCGTCAGCGAGGTCGCGTTGTTCGGGTCGACCGGGTAGGGCGGGTTGGTCGGGTCGTATGCGGCACGGGCCAGGCTTGCCACTCCACCGATGACACCGACTGTCATGGCCGTCACGGCGAAGGCGGACGTGATCCGCTTGCGAACAGTCTTCATGGGTGCCTTTCAAGCAAGGTCGAGAATGCTGGTGACGTGACGCTAGTGGGCTGTGACGGAGGACAGGAGGGACAAGAAGAGGGGTTCGCCCAGCCTTCACCTGCTGTCCATAAAGGGGTCACGAGGTCACTTGACGTCGACGTGACGCCAACAGCGTGAGCACGACCCCCAGAGCCAGCCCGAGCCCACCGACGACAAAGACCGGGGTCAAGCTCCCGCCATCGGCAGCACGGCTCGCCTGTCGTGCGGTACTCCCAGGGATGGCTGTTCGGGAGGCAGCAGCTCCTGAGCCCGCTGGGCTGGCTGAGCCGCTCAACGTCGGACCCACCTTCTGCGGATCCGGGGTCTGTCTGAGCGGTGACGGCGATGCGATAGCCCCCGGCTTCGGGGTGCCGGCACTGCCTGGCAGTTTGAGGAGGACCGCCACGTTGGTAGCCGAGCCAGCCTGCTTCCCGCAGGGGCCCGTCCCCCCGCGCACAACCTGCCAGGTGTCCCCGGTCACCCGGATGTCGGTGGCGTCGTAGGACCGGGGAAGCGGGACGCGGTTGCTCCCGCCTAGCAACATCCGGAGTTGAACCAGGCCGTCCCATTGAGGAACGTAGCGGGTGGTGAAATCGGTCAACGGCGAACTGTTCGGCGTGGCCTGAGACATGGGGTGCGCCGGGTTGGTGTAGCGCGAGGCAGCCGCCAGTCCATATCCACTCCAATCGCCGGGGGCGACGTTCTTGCGAGGCTGGTATGCCGCAAGGAAAGCGGTCCGGCCCGGCTGGTCGTAAGGGCTGGGAGCTGCAGAAGTGCCGACCGCTTTCCAGACAAAGGGCGTGTCGGTCAACTTGCCACTGAGGACGTTGTCCCCGTTGACATCGCAAAGCGCGATCGAGCCAGCGACGGCCGGGTCGTCGTACGGGACGGTTCCCCCCGCACTCACAGATCCCGGCAGAGCCAGGGCGGTCAAGGCGACAGTAAGGAAAACAGCCACGCGTTGGACCTTGCCAGCGGCTTCGCTGGAGGGCGTTGCGCCCGACATGATGCCGGGTTGACGAGCCGCGGCGTGACTCGCCGCCCTTGATCGCTTATACCGCCGGCGCAGCCACGCAGACGCAACCAGGAACACCAGCATCCCGACGATGATCATCAAGAGGAGCCACGGAACTGCCCAAAAGTGCATAGCAGTGACCGCATCGCCTGATCGGGCAAGCGCGTCGCCTCGAATGCCCAGTGGGGTCACCACCACCGTGGCCGTCATACGCACCTGGGGCAGCACCTGCTTCACCACCGACGTGACCTGGAACTCGCTTCCAGGGAGCAAGACGGGTGCCTGGTCCCCAACGCGGGTCGTCGTGCGAAGCAGGCCACCGACGCTTACCCGCTGGTTGGCTTCCAGCTTGACGTTCCCGGTGTTATGGATCCGGTATCGCACCGTGGCGGTTCCGGACAACAGGCCGGTTGATACGTAGCTCACCTGCAGGCCCTCGACCGCGAGCCGCGGCCGCTCGGACCCACTGACTCGGAAGAAGACGCGGGCCGCCACTCGCTGGTCCAGGTTAATCCGCTGACCGGTGCCATTCTTCGAAAGTGCCGTCAAGGAGACGATCACAGCAGCCGCGTGGTCGCCAGGGCTGGCATTTTGAGGCACCGCCACGGTTACCGGCAGAATCAGCGTGCCCCTCGCTGGCACGGTGATCGTCGGATTACCTCTCGGCGTCTGAACTTTTATCCACTTCCCCGCGTCAACCAGGGCGGCGGACTTGACGGGATAGGTGAACGACCCGTCCAAGCCGTTGCTGGCGTCGGTCGCGTACACCGAAAGGGTCAGTGGTTGTGCGGAGAGGTTGATGATCGCAACGTGGTCGGTCAGGCGTGCCAACGGCGAGACCAGATAGTTGAAGAACGGACGAGCGTCGCTCTTTGTTGCAGAGGCCGGGCCAAGCCCGAACGTGACGGAAGGCAGTTTCGGCGTGCCTGCGGCCAGCGCTACGTGGGGCACGAGCAAACTCAAGAACAAGCTCAGAATCAGCATCAGCAGGGCGAGGGGACCAAGGTTGCGCAGGGCAGGGCTAGGCACGCGCTGACTCAACTCTTTCAAGACGAGAGCAGGGGATACACGGCATGAACGGAAGATGAAGCCCGGAGAGGCGCGGGCCACATGAAGGAGGCAGGAGGTCGATGACCTCCTGCCCTCCTCGACATGCTGGTGGGTCTGGTTATGTGTAAGTGCTAGCCGACGGTGAAGACAATCGTCCCGTTGTACGTTCCGGCAACCGTCGAGGTCGGCGCGGTAACGCTGAGCAGACCCGCCATGGTGACGGTTCCCCGGCCGTTGGTGCTTGCGGCGAAGATGTGGGCCGTCGTTCCACCAAGGCCAAGGCTGCCGGTGGCCGCGGGAGCCTGAGCAGGGTCGGCGGCCGGGTTCTCGAAGAACGTGGTCGTGCCGGTGTAGTTGGTCGAGTTCGAGATCTTGTTGACGCCTGTCAGACCGACGTTCTGACTGTTGATACGGCCGTTCGGGGAGACCGGTCCCGCCAGGACCAGGTCGCTCGAGAGCGCCTTCGCGGTCCAGGGCAAGTCACCGGCGCGGGTGTCGGTGACGATGATCGGGGAGAAGGTTGCGCTGGTGCCGAACTGCGTACCAGCAGCGTTCAGGCCCATTGTGGGGAGCTTGAGCGGGTTGGTGCTCGTATAAGGCGTGTTGATGACCAACGTACCGACCGGTACGACGGTCTGGATGTTCTGCGTGTCGGTGCAGACCGAGCCTGCCACGGCACAGGTACCCGTCGGCGGGTCGGCGGACACGAAGGCCTGGGCCGCAGACTGCGAGGCCCCGATGTTGGCCGCGTTGGTGGGCGTGAACTTCGCCACGATGGAGTGGGAGCCGGCGGCGAGGATCTGGGGCAGGACGTACTGCCCACCGGCAGTGCCCGGGACGCTGCCGAGCGCCGTTGTGGACCCGTTGTCGAAGAAGGAGACCGAGCCGCTGTTGACCTCGGCCGCCGCGCCGGTCGACGAGACGGTCGCCGTCAAGGTGTAAGGCGTGTCGTTGTAGCCACTCGACGGGCTGGTGACGGCCAGCGCGGTGTTGCTGGTCGGGACGGGCGCAGACGGCGTAACCGGGTCAGACGCCGGCGACGCAGCCGTGGTGCCGTTGGCATTCGTGGCCGTCGCCGTGAAGGTGTACGCCGTTCCGTTGGTCAAGCTCGTGAAGTTGAACGTGGGGCCAGCGCCGGTCTGCGACCCCCCACCCGGGCTCGCGGTGACCGTGAAGCTGGTCGCGCCCGACGTGGCCGGGACGGTGACCGCAGCGGTGGTGTTGCCGGCAGTCGCGGTGGGCTTGCCCGGGGGCGCCGGGGGAAGCGGAGCCGTGCTGCTCGTGGGAGCGAGCTGGCGCCAGGTGTTCGTGGTCGTGTCGATCGCGATGTCGGCGTAGGCGTACGACAGCGACTGCGGCGTCGGGAACGTGGTCGTGACGCGGAGCTGGTAGAGCTGGTAGAAGTCCGAGGTGGAGGGAGCGAGGTTCGGGTAGTCGGTCGCAAGGACCCCGAACGAACTGGTGTTGGCACCACGGGCTGTGGGCGTCGTGACCCCGTTGACGGGGGCGGGCGCAGTCGTGACCGGGTAGGTCGTCGCCGCTGCGAGGCCCTCACCGGAGAACGCCCCCGGGACCTTGCCGGCCTCGGCCAGGTAGCCCGCGAGGGTGGCCTTCGTGTGATTAGGACTGTAGGTACTGCTGCTCGACACGAAAAAGTAGTTGTCGAGCGAGGTGGCGTTGCTACCGCCGGTGACCACGGCGCCCGTATTGGCGTTGAAGATGGTTAGCGACGCTTGGTTGTTGCTGTCGGCCGGGTAGGGGGGTGCGGACGGGTTGTAGGCGGCGTTGGCGATGCCGGAGGCTCCGAGAAGGATGCCTCCAGTCATGGCAGCGGTGACGACCGCCGCCATGGATTTGGAGAGTGTGCGCATGGTGCTGGTTTCCCGACTGTGAGGAGGATTCTGGTGTGTGTTGTGCAAGCCTGCAGGCGCTGGACTACGGGAGGGCTGGCCTTTAGCAGGTGGTCGCGGCGACGGCGCAAACGACGTACGTGGCCACCCCACCGGCGGCCGTGATGTCGGCCTGACCGGACGCACCCTGGACGAACGGCGCACCGCCGCCGGGGTTGTAGAACAGATCCCGGATGATGTTGCGGGAGCCACCGGGCTGGAACTTGGAGGGGGCGTTCGTGTCGTTGTCGCGGAACACGATGAACAAGCCACGGTTGGTGGTGTATGTCGTCTCCGAGTTGAACTTGATTCCTGAGGTGAGCGCAACCTGCGGCGTCCCGTACTTGTTGGCCGGGTTGTTGAAATAGCCGCTGTCGTACAGGTTCTTGCGACCCTCCGAGAATGGTCCGATCGCATTCGGATTGCTGGCGAGCACGGCCGGGTCGTTTTCCTCGCCGACCTGTACGCAACCGCCAAGCGTGACGGTGGGTCCACCGTTGAGCGTGGCCAGGTCAGCGCGGAAGGTGTCACCGGTTCCGGAGCCACTCTGGGGGATCTGAGGGACGATGGTGCCAGTGGTGCCCCCGACGGCGATCCAGTCGGTGGTGGTGCACTGATAAATGCTGACGATCTGCGCGGCAGTGAGGGTGGCCGGCGCGTTGGTCGTCGTCGCCGTGGCGAGCTTGAGGTTGTCCGTAGAGATCTTGACGGCCCGCAGCGGGCCGACATTCGCGGCCGCAGCGGCAGCGGCATATTCCCCCGACTTGGGCAGACGAGACATCCGCACGAAGTCGATATTGTGCGTAGCGCCAATGTCGCCGATCAGCGCCGCGACGCCAGAGCCCGAGCCGTTGGGGCGCTGGACGGGCTGCAGGCCTTGGCGCAGCACGATGGTTGGGTTGAGAGCCTTTGGCAGGCTAGCGCTGCTGCCGTTGAGGTATCCAGCGCGGTCGTTGGCGTCCGGAGTGGCGTCGAAGCTCACCATCCGGTTCTTCGGGAAGGCCGAGTTGTAACCGGGGTTACCGGCGTTGTCGCCGTCCGCGAGAAAGTTGCCCATGTTCTGGACAGTGTCGGAACCGATGCCGACCGCGTCGGTGGGGGATGGGTTGAGGTCGGCGTTCGCCGACCCCATCGAACAGACCGTCAGGGCAGCGGTGAGGACCGCTCCCAGACCGAGCAGGGACTTGTTGCGCGACATCCGTGTGTCCTTTAGCAGAAGGGGTGCGTGGCGAGCCGTTTGAACTGCAGGTGGGACTGTCGCGGTCTCAAGGTTCGAAGAGGTGCTCAGTTGGTGAACACCGCATGACGTCTGAGACACCTTCATGCTGAAATCGGACACCTGCCGCCGGCACCACCCGATCACGACTGAAGTCAACGCAGACGACAGCCGAGACCTACCGACTCGTAGCACGAGGCAACCGCCGGGACTCGAGGATTGCTCAACGTCGCGCGGGCGAGGGTCGGGCCACAAACAGGACCGGGCCATGAACAATGCCGGGCTTTAAGAGAGGGGTCAGAAAGTGTTAGGAAGCATCTGTGCTGCTGCGCCGCTGGCGCCGATCCCGACCGCGAGCAGGACCGGCACCGCGACGACCCAGGCTCGCACCCAGCCCCAGCGAACCGTGAGCCAACAAGCGGCAACCACCGAAACGAGCAGACCCTGCAACCACAGGACCAGGAGCAGCAAAGGCTGCGTGCTGGTGCCCATTGGCCACTCTGCTGCCGACACCCCGAGTTGTGACGCCCGCCCGTCGGACGGCTGTGCCTTGCCCCGAAGCAAGGCGTCGGCATAGACCACGGACGTGGGCGCGAAGCCAGCTCTCCAACCAGATCCGGCCGCCGTGCCGAGCACGAGCCGACTCTGGTCAGCGCCGAGAGCGGGCGGGTTTGGATCGCCGGGATGCCGAAGGCGTTCCACGACGTAGCGGAACTCACCTTGGCCTGTGGTGACGGTGATTTCGTCTCCGCGGCGCAGGCGACCAACCTGTCGGAACGGCGCCCCGAAGGTCGCGCTTCGCCCCAGCAGCACCGAGGTGCCAATTTGACCGGGCAGAACGCTGCCTTTGAGGTGGCCGGGACCCTTTTGGAGGTCCTGACCACCAGTTCCCTCAACCACAACAGCACCGTGCAGCCCGGCGCCAGGTGAATCCAGCAAGGCCACCGGACGCCCGTAAGTGGTCGGGCCGAGTGGCGCTGTCGCCTGTGATAGCTCGTACCGGAGTTCGCCGAACAACTGCTGCTGGGTGTCCTGCTCCTGGAGCGCCCCGATAAGAATCGGGTAGATCAAGGCCCACAAAGCAAGGGCGCCGACGGCCCCCACCACCCATACAGCGGATGCGGTAACCCTAGGCAGGGGGGGCTTAACGGCTCGACGAGGCGGGTTAGTCCCTGTGGCGACCGACTGGACCGTAGTCATGGTCATGGCGTGCCTTTGGGTCGGCCGACGGTGCTCAGCGCCACAGCCGTGACCAAGCCAACGGCAGCCACCAGAAGCAGGATGGGGAAGAGCTCAGACGCGATCGCGGATCGTAGGGCAGCTGTTACGCCGGTCGAGGCCGCCGCCAGGGTTTGCTGCGGGCCAGCCGTGGTCTGGGGCGGTAGCGCTGAGCTGGACGTTCTCGGAGTGTTTGGTGCTGTCGGCGTGGTGCTCCCCCCCGGTGCAGACGAGGTGGTCGTGGGTGCGGGCAGGGAGTTGGTGACTGGGGGCTGCACGACAGGTGGTTGGCTGGGAGGCGGGCCCCCGGGTACGAGTGGAGTCGCCCCCTTCTGTGCCGCCACAGCGGCAGCAGCGCGCAGGGTGAAGTCCCGCTGGATTCCCAGCCCGTTGGCTGATGTCAGGGCCAGATAGCCAGGCGGCATCTGGCCGATATCAAGTCCCCGCGTCTGGCCCGCGCCGACGGCAAAGGACATCAGCCCGGAGATCCCTCTTGCCGCCGTGGGGCTCAAGCCCTTGGTCGGCGCTGCAAGGTTGAGGAGCATGGCACCCGGATAGGCACCCTGCAATGCGCTGCTTGTCGGGATCTCGGAGTACGGCAGCGCCCACGTGCCTGGAGTCGTCGAGGGACGAAGCGACTTCGCTGCTGCTACAAGGCCGGCGTCTGTAGGCGCGACAAACGAGCGCCCAACGCCTGACGTCATCTTGACCTCGGCAGTGTCGCTGACATAGGTCTGCAAGGACGCGGTGTCCAGGTCGTAACGGGCGGCGTCCCCGAGGGACGTGACCCCCAGGACGAATCGGGCCCCTGGTGGCTGCCGTCCTTCCGCAACGAGCTTGGACGCGTCGCCGTCGTTGCCCGCGAAGTTGCACACGGTCTGTGAACTTGCACTCGCGAACTGCATGGCAACCGTGATGGTCGCCAGGCGCGCGGTAGGTGCGGCGATCAGCGGAAGGATCGGAACCGGATTGGCCTGCAGGCATGGGTTAACACCAGAGTTGTAGTAGGCCTTGGGCTCGAAGGAATCCCGCAGTGGCCAGTTGTCGGTAGGCAGTGTGAGGTGGTTCTTGACGCGTGGATTGATCGAATAGTTCGGGTTTACAGTCATGCCCCACGGATCGGGGATACCCATCAACCAGTCGTGCGCCTCCGGATCGGCGTTGAGATAGCTCGTCAGAGCGCTGATGACGTCCGAATCGCTAGACAGCAGCAGCACCGTCGAGGCCGCAATCGAGTCGCTCACACCATCCCGGATGCCGGGGTTGAGGGCTCGAAACTCCGGGTCCGTCGACATGTTCATCGGGTTTCTCGCAAGCGCGTCGTACTCGGACTGTACGGGCTGAATCGCCGGATACGACTCCGTCATGAGTTTGGCCAGCAGTCGCGGGGTGAGTCTCAGCTTTGTGTAGCGCTCCTTGTTCTGGTCATCGATGGCGTAGCTGACCGCAAACCCGGTAAGGCCCAACGGCGCCTGCACCGTGTCACTGGTAAACCCGCCTACAGGTGGATCAGTCACGAATGCCCCATCGATGTTGCCAGCCTGGAGCAAGTTGGCCGCCTGCGGCTCCCCCACCTGCACGTGCTTGAAGGGGACGCGTGAACCGCTGAGGCAGAAGCTGGGACGCCATTGAGCGGTGAGCTGCGTTGCCAGCTCCGACCCGTAGATGTCGACACCTTTCTTGGCCCCGGTGAGGTCACAAGCGTTGTTGAGCGGGGCGAAGTCCAACGGAACCGAAAGCCGGTTGCGCCAGTTGGACTCGCTCCACCACAACTCGCCACCCACCGCTGGCGCGTGTTGGGTGCCGAAGGCGGCGGCACCGACCTTCAGGTTGCCGTTCGACTCGCACGCGGCGGCCGCGGTGTCCGCGGTGCGGCCGGCCTGCGGCTGGTCGGCAGCTGGAAGGCCAGCGGCGGCTGGGTCGCAGGAGATACCCATGATCGGGATGGCGACCAACGAGCAGTTCACCCCGCCGCCGCAGCCGAGGGAGGCGTTGTCCTCCTGAGTCCACATCGTGAACTTAAGGCTCCCCGTTCCATTCGGCAGGGTGGTTCCGTAGGTGTTGTTGGACGGTTGGCTGTCGTTGGCGATCCCCACCGTCTCCGGCGCGACGCTCGGACAACCAGTCGGATCGGAGCCGTAGTCTGTGCCGTCCACTGCAAGGAAGTGCTGCCAGCGCTCCGCCGGCTCCCGGCTGCGCTTACAGCTGGGCAGGGTGGCCGGAAGGCCGACGTACTGCTGGCGGTTGACGGCCGTCTCATAGCGGTCGAGTCTCCAGGGACCGAATCCGGTGTCCTCGTCGGCCACCGCCCTTTCAGCTGCGCTGCCTGTCCAGCACGTCGAAGGCGAGATCCGCCTGGCAACGGGTGCCGTGGGTGAATCCACGCCACGACACTCCACGATGACGAAGGGGTATTCCTGGTAGCGCGCGTCCGGCGAGTTCGGATTGGGCGAGACCCCCGCAGTGGGACGAGCACCGCTCCAGCTGACCAGGACCGGCTGCCGCCCGCGCAGCGCACGAGTCTGACTGACCCGCAGGGTGACGGTCCTGCTGTCGATGGTGGTCTGCGTGCCGTCCGGCTGAAGGTGCACACGGCTGACCGACTTAGTGACTGTGAGCGGGCGAAGGTCGCCGCCTCCCGCAGCCTGCGCCGGACCTGGTAGTCCGACGGCGACGGCTGGCAGGAGCAAGCAAACACCCAGCACACCCCGAATGAGCCGACTCATCCCTTGTCCCGCCGCAAGCGGGTGGACAGAACTGGCGGTGCCACGACCGCAGCGATCAGCAGCAGGATGGCCAGCGTTCCGAGTAGGGCACTGGACACGGGGCTACGACCGGACGCCAGCTCGGTCGGGACACCCGCAAGGTCCGACGATGTCCCGGTCGAGCTGCCTCCGGGCTGGTTGGCCAGGGGATCCCCGGGCGTGCTCCCCGTTTTGCCTCCGGTGGTGCCAGCTGCCGCAGTGCCGGTCGCGACCATCTTTCCAGTGCCGTTCGTTCCCGACGTCCCTGTGCCGGCCGTTCCCGACGTCCCTCCGGTGGTTCCGCCCCCGCCGCCGGCCCTTGATCCCCCCGGCGTGACACCGGTGCCACCGCCCGTGTTACGCGCGCTGGTCGTTCCACCATCCGCACAGGGCCCAGCGTTGAAGGCGTCGCAGGCCGGCGGCTGCGGGGCGATCTGCGCGAGGTGGTTGACCTCCGGGTGGCCGGCCACGAACGTCGGATTGCCACAGGTACTGATGTCGCGCCTCGTCAGGTCGACCTTGGCATCGGCCGTCTTCAGCTTGTTAACCTGATCGAAGGAGGCTTGGGCCAGGTTGATCGGCAAAGGGGAGTAGCCGATCGGACCCATTTCCTTTTGACCGTCACAGATCGAGTAGTAGAGATAGTCCGCGATGGTCTGGCGCTTAGCCGTTGTCATGCGCGGGTCGGCGCTGCCCGTAGGGATAATCATGTACGAGTAGGACGAGAGCGGGTAGCTGCGGTTATCGGGCTTGGCGTAGACCTTCGACAGGTCTTGGAGCAGATAGTTGGGGGACTTCTTATCCAGGTTGATCTGTGCAGAAGTTAGGGCGACTGCGACGTTGTAGTCCTTTGGCAACGTGAAGTAGTGGTTGACGTTCTCGATCTTGGCGACCGGGTAGTTCTTGCCCAGTGCGTAGGAGTACTCATCGAAACCGATCGCACCATCAGCAGCGTCGGAGGCGACATAGTTCATGACGCCGTCAGAGCCGTCCTGTGCGATGGCATTGCCCTTGCGTGGGAAGTACTCCGTGGGGCCAGCCTTGCCCAGGAAGGGCCGCCATAGGTTGGGGAAGACCGAGTCCAAGTATCGGGTGAACTGCGCGGAGGACCCAGAGCCTTCTGAGTGCACAACCGGGATGATGGGCTTGCTCGGGAGCGCTCGGCCGTTGTTGTCTTTGGTGATCTCCCCGTCGTTCCAGTTGGTGATCTGGTTAGTAAAGATCTTGGCCAGGGTCAGGCCGGACAGCCTGAGATTCCGGACCAGCTTGCCCGCCACTTTGACGTGATAGGGGAACCCGGTACCGCCGGCGACGATGGGGAGATAGACGAAGGCCCGGCCCTGCGCTGTGTCGCTCTCACCGGTTTTGGAGTCGTTACCCTGGTAGCCGATGTCACTGACAGCGAAATCGGTCGTCTTGTTGGCGAAGTCCTTGCGGCCAACGGCTGAGCCGTTGGCGGTGAAGACCACCTCGAGGCCGTTCGGCTGCACGTCGGCGACCCATTGGTTGACCGCGTTCGAGCTCCAGCTCGAGCCGGACCCGTTGATGCGCGAGTGGCTGGCCGTGGCCCCGGCTGGCGAGGCACCGGTTGCCACCACGGCAGCCAGTAGAGCGAGGACACGACTGAATCGACGGCGGGACATGTACCGACTCCTCATCGGCTGCCCTTTTTGGGGCGGGCCAGGTAGCGCGCGAAGGTGAACAAGATCATCACGAGAGCGAGCAGAACAGCCGCAGCCCCGAAGCCACGGGCAATGAAGTTGGGCTGGCCGCTCCGCACTGCGGCGAAGATGTACAGCGGCAAGCTGTTCATCCGCTCGTGAAACGGGTCGTAGTTACTGAAGGTCGAGGCCCCGCTCACGATCAGCAACGGAGCTGTCTCACCGGCGATACGGGCGACGCCGAGGATCAGCGACGTGGCCAGCCCCGACTTCGCCGTGGGAAGCACAACCCGCCGTACGGTCTGCCACTGGGAAGCTCCCAGAGCAAGACTGGCCTCCCGCAGACCCCCAGGTACGACCCGCAACGCCACCTCGGATGCGCGGGCAACAATCGGGATCATCGTCACGGAGAGCGCCACGGCCGCCACAAATCCGGTGGGGCTGAGGCCGATGACGAGGATCAGAAGAACGTAGGTGAAGAGGCCGGCCAACACATCGGGGAGGGCCGTCATGGCCTCGACCACGGTGCGTACGACCTTGGCCAACCGCCCCCCCACTTCCGTCATGTAGACAGCCGTCCCGAATCCCAAGGGCAGCGAGAAGCAGAGCGCGATACCGACCTGGATCGTCGAACCTGCAATGGCGTGCAGGATGCCACCGTTGTTTAGGCTCGACGTCGGGCGCACACCCGCAGCCGTCTGCACGAAGAAGTTCAGATGGCTATAGGCCGGCAGTCCCTTCGCGAACG
>JANXUE010000056.1 GCA_025352005.1 Frankiales bacterium | reverse complement strand
TTTCTCTGGGTCGTCGGCTGCGACTACACGGGCCTCGGGGGCGACGGCGCCGAGGTGCCTAACCCCATCGGCGCCAGCATGGCACTGCGAAGGGCGCCCGTGATGGCCGTGGGCGGCTTCTCTGAGCTCGTCGGGCGGGTCGGCGCGTTGCCCGTCGGCTGCGAGGAGACCGAGCTCAGCATCCGCCTTGCCCAGGCTGACCCTGCGGTGCGGGTCGTCCGGGACACCAGCGGTTCAGTGGCCCACCTGGTGCCTGCCGAGCGCCAGCGGCTGCGCTACTTCCTGTCCCGCTGCTTGCACGAAGGCCGATCCAAGGCCGTCCTGTCGCGGCTCGTCGGCACCCAGCAGGGCCTGACCTCCGAACGCACCTACGCGACCCGGACGCTGCCACTCGGCGTGTTGCGGCATACCGCAGCAGCCGGCCGGGGTGATTTCGCCGGGCTCGCGCGGGCAGCGACGATCGTGCTCGGCCTGGGAACGACAGCCTTTGGCTACCTCACCGCCCGGGCAGGCTCATGACGGCACGACCAACGTCAGCCTGGATGCCGGAGCCGACGCTGGTCCACCAGGTCGAGCTGTCCGCGCCGCCCGTCGACGTGGCGACCGACCACGCCGCAGCGCGGGTCCTCGTGCGGCTGCACGGGATGCCGCTGGGCTTCCTGGACCTCCCCGTCGCCGACGGCGTGCTGACAGCTTCGGCCATCCACGTGGCGGCCGCCGATCAGCTCGACGTCGCGGGCCACCTCGTCGGCGACGGCCTGACCGACGTACACGCTCCCCTGCCTGAGGGAGGTTTCGGCTGTCGGGCCGGCGGGCCGTACCCCGCACCGCCGGGCGTGTCGGTCGTCCTGTGCACCCGCGACCGCGAAGAGCTCCTGCGTAC
This sequence comes from Frankiales bacterium, assembly GCA_025352005.1. Taxonomy (GTDB): domain Bacteria; phylum Actinomycetota; class Actinomycetes; order Mycobacteriales; family SCTD01; genus RYN-111. The sequence continues at coordinate 2,400 of JANXUE010000056.1, read as the reverse complement.
GGCGCTGACGTCGGTGATCGCGGCCCTCGGACCGGCCGACGAGGTCGTCGTCGTCGACAACGCCCCCGGCACCCCGGCGACCCGCTCGGTGGTGGCGGACCTGGCTGACCCACGGGTGCGATACGTGCTCGAGGCGCGCCAGGGGTTGTCGGTGGCGCGCAACTCCGGCGCCCGCGCTGCCCGGGGCGCCCTGATCGCGTTCACCGACGACGACGTGGTGGTCGACGCCGACTGGGTTGCCGGCCTCACCCGTGGCTTTACGCGGGCCGCCCGGGTCGGCTGCGTCCTCGACTGGTTCGTCCGCACCCTCCACCATGGTTTCGCGCTGGCGTACGAGCCGGGGGCGATCGTGTGGCACCGGCACCGGCGTGACCTCGACGACCTCCGCGACCAGCTGTACGGCTACGGGACCGGCCTGACGGCGTACCTGTTCAAGCACGTCCTCACCCGACGAGGTGCTGTCGATCTGTCGCGGCGACTGGCCCGGGGAGCGGTCCTGATGGGCCGGGCGCGGAAGGCCTCCGCCGAGGCGGGCATCGACAGGGCGCTGCTCCGCCGCGAGCTGGTCGGGATGGTTCACGGCCCTGTGCTTTACGCGCGTGCCCGTCGCGCGGTCCGCCGAGGTCGCTGAGGGTGGGCGATCGGGTCTGGTTCGCGACGGCGCCGTCGACCTCGGGCGCCACGTGGGCGACGTGGGTAGGCTGTGAGAACGGTCGAGAGGCGCTGCGACGGGTGTACACCCGCCACGCTCGTCCGCAGGACTAGCTCAAGGGTGCCTCCGAGTTCGGAGGCTCACGTGTCGGAATCGCAGATTCGCCCTGATGCGACAGAGGCGCTGCGAGCGCTGCTGCTCGAGCGGATCCTGTTCCTCGACGGTGCCATGGGCACGATGATTCAGCGGCACACCTTCAGCGAGGCGGAGTACCGCGGCGAGCGCTTCGCCGACTGGGACAGCGACCTGCAGGGCAACAACGACCTGCTGACCCTGACCCAGCCCGAGACGATCAGCCAGATCCACCGCGCCTACCTCGAGGCCGGCGCTGACATCGTCGAGACCAACACGTTCAACGCCCAGCGCATCTCGCTCGCCGACTACAACATGGTCGACCTCGCGTACGAGCTGAACTACCAGTCGGCGCGGCTGGCCCGCGCGCAGTGCGATGAGATGACCGCCTCCGACCCGACGCGGCCGCGCTTCGTCGCCGGCGCGCTCGGCCCCACGAACCGGACCGCGTCGATCTCGCCTGACGTGAACGACCCGGGTGCGCGCAATGTCACCTACGAGGAGCTCGTCGCGGCCTACCTCGAGCAGGCGGGTGGCCTCGTCGACGGTGGCGCCGACCTGCTGCTCATCGAGACCATCTTCGACACCCTCAACGCCAAGGCGGCGATCTTCGCCATCGAGACCCTGTTCGAACAGCGTGGCCGTCGGTGGCCGGTCATGATCTCGGGCACCATCACGGACGCCTCCGGACGCACCCTGTCCGGCCAGGTGACGGAGGCCTTCTGGAACTCCGTCCGGCACGCCCGCCCGCTGCTGGTGGGCCTGAACTGCGCCCTCGGGGCCGACGAGATGCGCCCCTACCTTGCTGAGCTGGCGCGGGTCAGTGACTGTTTCATTTCCTGTTACCCGAACGCAGGTCTGCCCAACGCGTTCGGAGAGTACGACGAGGCGCCCGAGCAGACCGCCGCGATCGTGCACGAGTTCGCCACCAGCGGACTGCTCAACCTGCTCGGCGGGTGCTGCGGCACGACCCCCGACCACATCGTGGCGATGGCCAAGGCCGTCGCCGGAACGACACCGCGGGTGCCGTCAAAGCTGACGGCGGCCTGCCGGCTGTCCGGGCTCGAGGCGGTGACGATCCTGCCGGAGTCGCTGTTCGTCAACGTGGGCGAGCGCACCAACATCACCGGCTCTGCGCGCTTCCGGAACCTGATCCGCGACGGTGACTACAACGCCGCGCTGTCAGTGGCGCGCCAGCAGGTCGAGAGCGGCGCGCAGGTCATCGACATCAACATGGACGAGGGCATGATCGACGGCGTCGCGGCCATGGACCGCTTCGTCAAGCTCCTCGCCAGCGAGCCCGACATCAGCCGTGTCCCGCTGATGATCGACTCCAGCAAGTTCGAGGTCATCGAGGCCGGGCTGCGCTGCGTCCAGGGCAAGCCGATCGTCAACTCCATCTCCATGAAGGAGGGGGAGGAGAAGTTCGTCGAGCAGGCGCGCCTCTGCCTGCGCTACGGCGCCGCCGCGGTGGTGATGGCCTTCGACGAGGATGGCCAGGCCGACAACCTTCAGCGGCGGACGGCGATCTGCGAGCGGGCCTACCGCATCCTGGTGGACGAGGTCGGCTTCCCGGCCGAAGACATCATCTTCGACCCCAATATCTTCGCGGTGGC
>JANXUE010000045.1 GCA_025352005.1 Frankiales bacterium | reverse complement strand
CCGGCTGGATCACCGACGAGCGGCCGCACCCCACCAAGGCCCGGCTGCACGACGAGGGCTTCCATGCCCCCCTCGACCTGGTCGACGGCGCCGCCCGGGTCTACGACCCGATCGTGCAGGGCGAGCGCGGCAACGACCTCTACGGCTGCTTCCTCAAGGACTTCGCCCCGTCCCCCTGGTAAACCCGCCCGGCCTTGGTGTGACGTCTGCACCGGACCACGCCGGCGAGTTCGGTGCAGATGTCACAGGAGGGCCGTCGCCGCCGTCCGAGGGAGAGCGAGGGGCGGCCGGGACCGGCCAATGGCACGCTGGTGAGGTGTCCCTCGCTTTGCGTGACCTGGTCGAACGGGGTCGCGTGGTGGTCCTGTCGGGTGCGGGCCTGAGCACCGAGTCGGGTATCCCGGACTACAGAGGCCCGACGGGTGCTGCCCGGCCGGCGACGCCCATGACGTTCCAGGCATTCACGGGGTCCGAGCAGTCCCGCCAGCGGTACTGGGCGAGGTCCCACCTGGGCTGGCGGGTCATCGCCCGGGCAGCGCCCAACGCCGGGCACCACGCCGTCGCGGATCTGCAGGACGCCGGGCTGCTCGACGGGATCATCACGCAGAACGTCGACGGGCTGCACCAGGCAGCCGGTGCCGAGGACGTGCTGGAGCTGCACGGGACCCTCGACCGGGTCGTCTGCCTGCGCTGCGGGGCCTACAGCGGGAGGACCGAGTTGGACGTCCGGCTGAGGGCGGCCAACGATGGCTTCGACAGGACATCCGTCACCCTCAAGCCTGATGGCGACGTGGACCTCGACGACGTGAGCGGCTTCGCCGTTGTCGACTGTCTCATCTGCGGGGGTGTGCTCAAGCCCGACGTGGTCTTCTTCGGCGAGACGGTGCCTCGGGACCGGGTGGACCGTAGCTTCGCGCTCGTGGACAACGCCCGGGCTCTGCTGGTCCTCGGCTCGTCGTTGACGGTCATGTCCGGCTACCGGTTCGTGCTGCGGGCCGCGAAGCTCGCGATCCCGGTGGCGATCGTCAACCAGGGCCCCACCCGCGGGGACGCACAGGCGACGGTCAGGGTCGAGGAACCGCTCGGGACGGTCCTGCCACGGCTCGCCGCGATGACGCAGGGAAGACTGACCGGGTGATTCGCGTCGTCTTCGTCTGCACCGGCAACATCTGTCGCTCCCCCAGCGCCGAGGCGGTCCTGACCCGCCTGGTCGCAGACGCCGGGTTGTCCGACCAGATCGCGGTCGCGAGTGCTGGCACCGGGCGCTGGCACGTCGGTGACGACGCCGACCCGCGGACCCTGAGGGCGCTGCGACACCGCGGCTACGAGCTGCGCCACAGCGCCCGCCAGTTCACGCAGTCCTGGTACGACGAGCACGACCTCGTCGTTGCCCTCGACCGCAGCCACCGTGAGGACCTGCAGGCGATGCGCCCAGGGGCAGAGGTTCACCTGCTCCGAGAGTGGGACCCACAGGGACCTGGCGACGTACCCGATCCCTACTACGGCGACGCGGCGGACTTCGAGGAGGTGCTCGACCAGGTCGAGCGCTCCTGTCAGGGGCTGCTGGAGGAGGTGCGCGGACGTCTGGACCACGCGCCGAGGGCGTCGCCTACCTGCTGGGACGCATGACACTCGACGCCCCCCTGGGCGACATGGACTACGAGCCGGAGAGCTGGGATGTCGCTCGCCTGCGTGCCTCAGAGTCGCGCTCGATGGCACGGCAGGACCCGCGGGTCGCCTCACAGTGGGACACCATCGTCGACCCCGCCCACCGAGGTCATGGTCTTGGCGTAGTCCTGAAGAGCTGGAACCACCGCCAGCTGGTCGACCTGGTTCCCGAGGTGGCCTGCGTCAACACCAGGAACGCGGTGGCCAACCGGCACATGGTCGCCGTCAACGAGGCATTCGGCTTCGAGCCGGTCGAGACCTGGACGGAGTACCAGCTCGACCTGTGAGGCTGAGACCGTCGCCTCAGACGGGCTCGGCCTCGAGGTCGTCCAAGGAGCCCTGCGCACGGAACTGGGTCCGGTAGAGCTCGGCGAACAACCCGCCGGCGGCGAGCAGCTCGTCGTGGCGTCCTCGCTCCACGACCCGTCCGTCGTCGATGACAAGGATCTGGTCGGCCTCCCGCACCGTCGACAGCCGGTGCGCGATCAC
>JANXUE010000291.1 GCA_025352005.1 Frankiales bacterium | reverse complement strand
CGACGGCGGAGGCGGGTGGCCCCGGGTCGAGGTCGAAGACCAGCAGGTCCGGGCCCTTGGCGCCGACCTTCCACTGGTGGGTGTGCAGCTCGAGCGCGGCCAGGTTTGCGGTCCAGACCAGGGTGGCCAGCGAGTCGATGACGACGTAAGAGATGGCGTCGCGGTTCTTCGTCGACCCCGGGGAGGGGAGGTCCACGGTGCGGACCCAGTCCGGCGTACCGCGAGGGGCGTTCTTCTCGAAGAAGACCTCCCCCTGCACGCCGTTGGGGTAGCGCTTGCGGGTCACTGCCCGGTCGGCCAGGTGCGGCAGCAGCACCGGCGCGATTCGTGAGTAGTAGTCGATGACCTGGCCCTTGGTGAACCCGTCCGGGTAGAGCACCTTCTCCAGGTTCGTCAGCCTCAGCGTCCGCCCTTCGACGTCGACGAGCACCTCGCTAGGGCTCACGGGACACCTCCGCAGGGGCCAGGTCGTCCCGCATCCCCTTGTACGACGGGTGCCTGAGCCGGCCGTCGCGCGTCCAGGCTGCGAATTCCACGTCCACGACGAGCACCGGCTCGACCCAGTGCGCCACCCGGGCGTGCTCGGCCGGCACGGGTCCGTCGTACGGGCTGGTGGAGCGGGACAGGGGCGCGAGGTCGGCGGCGACCTGCCGGCGCGAGGCGGCGCTGAAGCCGGTCCCGACGTGGCCCGCGTAGACGAGGCCGTGCGGGCCGTGGACGCCCAGCAGCAGGGATCCGAGGGTCGGGGCGCGGCCGTCGTCGCCGCCCTTCCAGCCGCAGACGACTGCCGACTGGCGGCGGGTGTGCTTGGCCTTCACCCAGCAGTCGCTGCGCCGCCCCGGCAAGTAGGGGCTGTCGCGGCGCTTCGCGACCAGGCCCTCGAGGCCCTGCGCGAAAGTCAGGTCCAGCAGCACCTGGGCGTCGCCGTGGAAGGGTGCTGGAGCCGCTAGTCCCAGGGCGTCCAGGACCTCGCGGCGCTTGTCGTAGGAGGCCGCGAGCAGGGACATGTTCCCGACGTGCAGGATGTCGAAGGGGACGAACGTGACGGGCACGGCGTGGACCAGCTCGGCCGGCGGCGAGTGGACGTGCATCCGCTGCTGAAGAGCCCCGAAGTCGGGTAGGCCGTCGACCAGGGCCACCAGCTCGCCGTCGAGCAGGGCCGTCGGTGTGGTCGTGCCCAGCAAGGCGGGAAGGGCCTGCAGCTCCGGGAAGGCGCGGGTGATGTCGCCACCGTTGCGGCTGGTCGCCCGCACCCGGCTGCCCTCGACGGCGACGAGCGCCCGCGCGCCGTCCCACTTCACTTCGTACGCCCAGCCGAGGCCCTCCGGGAGCGGCGCCGACGAGGCGAGCATCGGCGACAGTCCGACGGGCAGCGCGGTCGACGTCACGGGAGCAGTCTTGCCCAGTTCCGGGCGGTCCGGACGCGAGGCGCGGACGGTGCCCGATTCGTGCCTCCTTTCATGGCGAAGGCGAGATAGCGTGCGGCCATGAGGTCCATCTGGAAGGGCGCGATCAGCTTCGGGCTCGTCACGATCCCGGTGAAGCTCTACAGCGCGACCGAGGAGAAGGACGTCTCCTTCCACCAGGTGCGCCGGTCCGACGGCAGCCGCATCAAGTACAAGCGGGTGGCTGCCGCAGATGGCGAGGAGGTCGTGTACGGCGACATCGCGAAGGGCTACGAGCTCCCCAGCGGGGAGACCGTCATTTTGACGGACGACGACTTCAGGGACCTCCCCCTCACCACGAGCAAGGCGATCGACGTCCTGCAGTTCGTGCCGCTTGACGAGGTCGACCCGATCTACTTCGCCAAGAGCTACTACCTCGAACCGGAGAAGGCGGGTCACAAGCCGTACGTCCTGCTACGTGAGGCGCTCGAGCAGTCCGGCAAGGTCGCGATCGTCAAGGTCGCCTTGCGGACCCGAGAGGCGCTGGCGACCCTGCGGGTTCGCGATAACGTCTTCGTGCTCGAGACGATGCTCTGGCCCGACGAGGTCCGCCCCCCCGATTTCGGCTTCCTCGACGAGGACATCGAGGTCCGTCCGCAGGAGCTCGCGATGGCGAGCAGCCTGATCGAGACGCTGTCCGGGCAGTTCGACCCGACGCAGTACTCCGACTCCTACCGCGAGGCGCTGCAGGCGGTGATCGACGCCAAGGTCGAGGGCCGCGAGGTCATCGCGCCAGGTGGCAGCCAGCCTTCGACGGGGACCGTCCTGGACCTGATGGCCGCCTTGCGCGCGAGCGTCGAGGCCGCCAAGCAGAGCCAGGCACCGGCCACGGCCACGAAAGCGCCCGTCGTGGGGTCGCAGGCGGCAAGGAAGGGGCGGGCGAAGTCACCGGCCGAGGAGCCGGCCGGGAAAGTGGGGGCCAAGAAGGCGCCTGCCACGAAGACGCCGACCGAGAAGGCGCCGACCAGGAAGGCCCCGGCGAGCAAAGTGCCGACCAAGGCCTCCGCGAAAGCCACGAAAGCCCGCCAAACGGCCTAGTGCTCGCTGGTATCTCCTGCGATTGGGCCAATCGGAGCAGCCGGAGAGGTCCTGACTCCTATCGTTCGGGCCTCTGCCAGCCACGAAGACGCGTCGATCCTGGTCCTACCGGCCCGCCTCCGACGGGCCTCGCCCTTGGAGATCCCCGTGACCGCGATGGACAACCGCGACCTCGTAGCCGCGTTGCGTGCCATCCCCGGCATCACGGACGCCGACGTCACCCCTGACGAGCACGGTGGACTGGGGACGCTTCGGCTCGACCTCGAGCCCGGGGTCGATGAGGCCGCGGTGGCGAGCAGCGTCGGTCGCCTGCTGCGTGAGCAGTTCGGGCTGGGTGTGGACGTGGACCGCGTCCAGGTGGTCGAGGACGCCGTGCTGGACCGGGGGATCGTCACCCAGGACACGCAGGTGTCCGCCCCCGCGGCGTCGGACCACCCGGACGGCACCCACCGCTCCGTTCCCTCCCACATCTCTGCTTCTGCTCACCTGTCCGTGCCGGCGCAGCGGGCCGCCGCACGCCCCGCGATCTCGCGTATGCACCTGGTCTCGTCCGGGCTGGACGTGACGGCAACCGTCACGCTGTCCTCCGGCGACCAGACCGCCGTCGGGGAGGCCCGCGGGGCCGCCTCGCAGACCGGGGTCCACCGGGCTGTCGCCGCAGCGACGTTGCGGGCCGTCGAGCGTCTGGTCGGCGGGAAGATGCGTTGCGAGCTCGACCACCTCGAGGTGACTCCGATGGGTAATGAGCGGACCGTGCTGGTGTCGCTGACGCTGCTCACCGACAAGGGCACCGAGCGGCTCACCGGAGCGGCGGGGGTGCGCGAGGACGTCCGCCAGGCCGTGATCCGCGCCACCCTCGATGCGCTCAACCGCCGCCTGGAGATGATGTTGACCGGCGTCTGACCTGCCCCCCGGGCTACGGTCAGCAGATGAGCGGTGACCGCGCGCAAGGACTGGTGTGCCTCCAGGGCGGTGGTGAGTTCTCGCCCGGCTGCCGGGCCATGGACAGGCAGCTGCTCGACCTGGCTCCCGGGCCGGTGGTCGTGACAGCCCTCGCGGGGACGGTCGGGCGCGACTACCGCACGGCCACGGACAACGGTGTCACGCATCTGCGAGCCCTCGGTGCCAGAGAGGTGCTCGCAGCGCCCGATGTGCGGGACGATCCGGAGGGGGCGCTTGCCGCTCTCCGGGGGGCCCGCCTGGTCGTGCTCCCCGGCGGTTCGCCGTCGCGACTGCTGAGCGCGCTGACGTCCACGCCTCTGGGTCAGCTGCTCGTTGACCTCGTCGCGGACGGCGGCGCCGTGATGGGAGCCAGCGCCGGCGCCATGGTCCTGTGCGGCTGGACGGTGCTGCCCGACCAGCGTGGACCGTCGGGGATGGCCGTGTCGAAGGGCCTCGGGATCGTCCCCGACACGCTCGTCCTTCCGCACTGGAACGGCGGGTCGAGTCGCGCCGACTGGCAGCGGGCCATCGAGGCCGGTACGCCGGAGGGGACGACCGTGCTCGGTCTGCCCGAGGAGTCCGGGGTGCTGCTGCAGGACGGGGTCCTCACCTCGGTCGGGCGGCGCGCCAGCACCTTGGTCAGCGAAGCGCGGGACCTGCCACTCGCCGCCACCTGGAGGCTGCCGTGAGCCGCACGCAGGTGCGCCTGTCCGGCGTCGACCTGCCGACCTGGGAGGGGACGCTCCCGCCCTGGCCGGGCCGGCTCGAGCACGGACTGTTCGTTCGCCGAACCCCAGCGACAGGCGCCGAGCCGGCGCTGTTCGTCCACGGGCTCGGAGGAGCGTCAACGAACTGGACCGACCTGATGGGTCTGCTCGCGGGTCGGCTGGACGCTGTGGCCCTCGACCTGCCGGGCTTCGGCCACTCCGAACCACCGGTCGCCGCGTCGTACACGCTGCGCACACACGTGCGGGCCGTCGTGACCCTGCTGGAACGTCAGGAGCACGGACCGGTGCACCTGTTCGGCAACAGCCTCGGGGGCGCGGTCGCGACGCGGGTCGCGGCCCGCCGCCCGGACCTGGTGCGCACGTTGACGCTGGTCTCGCCCGCGCTGCCCTCCTTGCGCCCGCGTCGCGGTGTGGACCCTCGGATGCCACTGCTGCTGATTCCCGGAATCTCCACGCTGCTCAGCCGCCGGCTGGCCGAGATCAGTCCCGAGCAGCGGGCCCGCGCCACGATCAAGCTCTGCTACGGGGACCCGTCCGTCGTACCCGCGCAGCGCATGCAGGAGGCCGTGGATGAGGTGGTCCGTCGTTCCTCGCTGCCGCACGGGGAGGTCGCGTTTACCGGGTCGCTGCGCGGGCTCATCGGCGCGTGGCTGGAGCCCGGGCAGCGCAACCTGTGGCGCCAGGCCGGCACGGTGCGGGTGCCTACGCTGCTCGTCTGGGGCACCGAGGACCGGCTGGTGGACGTCTCGCTGGCTCCGAAGGCGCTCGCAGCCTTCCGCAACTCGCGGCTGATGGTGCTGCCCGGAGTGGGGCATGTCGCCCAGCTCGAACAGCCAGAGACGGTGGCGCGCGCCTTCTTGGCCCTCCGAGAGGACGCCGACGCTCAGCGGGTCTGACCCCGTGCTGAGACCGGCGCGAGTGGCCGGATGCGATGCTCGCCGCGTTACCGTGGGCCACGGTGACCAGGAGGAGGAAACACCGCGGTGACCGACAGCCCAGGCGGACCGCCCCCAGCCATGCCTCTGGCCGGACCTGTGAGCGACCGGATGCAGGCCCTGCTCTCGCGGGCCGTGGAGGAGCAGGTCACCGAGCAGCGGGCCGTCTCCTCGGTCATGCGCGAGCTCCGGACCCAGGTCACCGCCCTGTCGGCGGGGATCGGGCTGGCCGCCTCCGATGCCGCTGTAGAGCGCCTCGGTGGCGTCGTCAGCACCGTCGTTGCGGACCTGCGGACGTCGACCTCGTTGCTCGGCCAGCGGATCGACGCGCTGTCCAAGCGGGTCGACGCCGTCGCGACCGAGGCTGCAGCGCCGACGGAGCGGGCCGCCGTGCGGCTGACCGCTCTCCAGGCGGATATCGCCGCCCAGGCGGACTCGATCGAGCGGATGAAGGGTGCGCTGGACGTTCTCGCCGGATTCCCCGATGCCCTGGCGTCGCTGCTGCGTAGCGGCCTCGGGGACCTACGCACGTCCCTCGACGGCGCCATGGGCAACCGGCTGGAGCAGCTCGGTGCCGCACTCGGGGCCGTGGAGGACCGACTGGGACAGGTCGGGGAGCGGCTCGCCAACGTGGGCGACGCTGCCGGCGGCATCCCTTCGCTCGCGACCGACCTGACCCGACTTACGGCTCGGGTCGAGGAGCTGCAGGGCCTGCACGACAAGGTCGGCCTCGTCGACCAGGGCGTCAACGCCCTCCGGGACGACACCACGGGTAGGACGCTGTCCCTCGGCATCGCCTCGCTGCGGGACGACCTCGTGTCGCTGGGGGAGCGGGTCGCGGAGTCCGCGCCGCCTCCGGCGGAGGACGTGGCCGACCTCGTCAGCCGCTCCGTCGCCGACCGCCTCGTGGAGACGCTCGCGCCGCGCATTGCCGACGTCGTGCTGACGCGCGTCAGTGCGGCCCTGGTGGCGCAGCTCGGGGAGGCCTTGTCTCCGAAGGTGAAGGCGGACACCGAGGCCGTCGTCCGGACCGTCACGGCGGACAGCGAGCGGCGCGTCCTGGCGCACGTCGACGAGGCCGTACTGGCGCTGGCTGAGGCGCTTCTGCGCCGTCGCAGTAGTGGACGTGCCGGTGGCCTCGCGCTCGGTGGCCCAGCTGAGGTGCCGGACAAGGACGTGGAGGCAGCTGAAGTCGAAGGGGAAGACGTCGGCCACTCCCCGCCGCCGGCAGTGCCCCCGGCCGAGCTCCCGCCCGCTGTGGTGGCAGCCGAGCCCGCCCCGGTCGAGCCGGTCGAGCCGGTCGAGCCTGTCGCTGTCGAGGTCGCGGAGGGGTCCCGTGCCCCGGTCGAGTCGCCGGAGAATCGACCGTCGGTCACGACAGGCCTCGCGCCCACGTTCGAACGGGCGCCCGTCTCCGTCTCGCCGGCGTCCGCCGTCCCGGAAGCATCCGCCGTGCCCGAGTCGGTGTCAGCGCTGCCAGTGACACCAGCGGCCTCTGTCTCACCCTCAGCCACCGAGGCATCTGCCGCTTCGGCTGCGTCGTCAGGGCCGGCAGCGCTCGCCGAGCCACCTGCGAAACCACGCGTTGACGTCAACCCGGAACCCGCACCCGGACTGGCAGCAGAGTCACCGTCGCCGTCCATATCGGTGACCAAGTCGGTGACCGTGGCGAACGCTGCGACGCTGTCAGGGCCACAGACGCAGCCCGGCAGCGTCCCACCGGCGTCACCGCCGGCCCCCACCCCCTCCGCGTCGGCACCTCACGGGCCTCCGGTCCCCGCCCAAGCGCTGACCGCAGCGCAGGCCAGGTCGGCTGCCACGTCCGTGCCACCGCCGGCTCCCGAAGCGCCGGCACCCGAAGCGCCGGCACCCGAACCGCTGGCACCCGAACCGCTGGCACCCGAACCGCCGGCACCCGAACCGCTGGCACCCGAACCGCCGGCCCCCACACCGCCCGCAGCCGGACCCGCGGCAGCCATCACGTCGTCGCCTGAGCCGGATCGGTCTGAGGTGCAACGGCCTGAGACCGCGCGCGCGCAGGTGCGGTCAGCAGTTCCATCGGAGCAGGGGTCTACCCCGCCACAGCTGCCGTCCGCCGCAGACCGCCCAGCCAAGCGCAAGCCGTGGTGGCGTCCCGGCGGGTGAGGGGTTGACCACTCCCAGGCGGCTCACGCTCCGAGCCCGTGGGCGTGGTCAGGTACGGCAGAAAGAGCTGGCCCACATCATGTGTGGACGAGCATCATCGTCGGCGCAGCGAGCATGCCGAAGGGCCAGGATCGCAGTGATCCTGGCCCCTCATGACGCGTGGGTTACTTGAAGACGTCCTTGACCTTCTCGCCGACCTGCTTGACCTGACCGGACTTCTCGTCCTTGATGCCTTCGGCCTGCATGTCCCGGTCACCTGTCGCGCTACCGGCGGTCTGCTTCGCCTTGCCCGCGAGTTCCTGGCCCTTGTTCTTCATCTTGTCGGTGAGGCTCATTGCTGCTCCTTCGTCGGGTTCCCCCGGGTGCCAGGGGGTCATCGGCGTCTTCCCGCAAAGGACCCCAGACAAAACCTGCAGCACCACGTGGCCGACCTCACGCCAGGGAATCGTGGCCCTGCTGGAAGGCTTGCAAACGTAAAGACGTCGTACCGAAGGAGAGACGCACCATGAGCCTGCCGCCGCTGGTGGAACCCGCCGCTGAGCTGACCCGCGAAGAGGTCATGCGCTACAGCCGGCACTTGATCATCCCGGACGTGGCAACTGCTGGGCAGAAGCGCCTGAAGAATGCCAAGGTCCTGGCGGTCGGCGCCGGTGGGCTCGGCAGCCCGACGCTGATGTACCTGGCGGCAGCGGGCGTCGGCACCCTCGGCATCGTGGACTTCGACACCGTCGATGAGAGCAACCTGCAGCGCCAGATCATCCACGGCCAGAGCGACATCGGCCGCAGCAAGGCGCAGAGCGCCCGGGACTCCGTCAAGGAGATCAACCCGCTCGTCACGGTCAACCTCCACGAGGAACGGCTCGACTCCACCAATGTCATGGAGATCTTCAGCCAGTACGACCTGATCGTGGACGGGACCGACAACTTCGCGACCCGGTACATGGTCAACGACGCCGCGTTCTTCCTCGGCAAGCCTTACGTGTGGGGCTCGATCTATCGCTTTGACGGTCAGGCATCGGTCTTCTGGCCCACTCTCCCGTCGGACACCCCGGAGGGCGGAGCACCCTGCTACCGCTGCCTCTATCCCGAGCCGCCGCCGCCGGGCATGGTCCCGAGCTGCGCCGAGGGTGGCGTGCTGGGTGTGCTGTGCGCAAGCATCGGCAGCATCCAGACCAACGAGGCCATCAAGCTCCTGATGGGCATCGGTGAGCCGCTGGTCGGCACGCTGATAGTCTACGACGCCCTGGAGATGGAGTACCGCAAGATCAAGGTCCGCAAGGACCCGGAGTGCCCACTGTGCGGCAAGCAGCCGACCATCACGGGCTTGATCGACTACGAGGCCTTCTGCGGCACCGTCTCGGAGGAGGCCCAGCAGGCGGCGCTCGGCAGCACGATCCTCGCGACCGAGCTCAAGGCCAAGATGGACGCGGGTGAGGACTTCTATCTCGTGGACGTCCGCGAGCAGGCCGAGTGGGAGATCATGCAGATCCCCGGGGCGACCCTGATCCCCAAGGGCGAGATCCTCAACGGCAACGCGCTCGCGGACCTGCCGCAGGACAGGGAAATCATCTTGTACTGCAAGAGCGGCGTCCGGTCCGCGGAGTCGCTCGCTGCAGTCAAAGCGGCGGGTCTGACGAACAGCGTTCACGTCCAGGGCGGCGTCCTCGCCTGGCAGGCGCAGGTCGACCCCAGCCTGCCGACGTACTAGGCATGTCTTGCTGAGCGTGCTTGTGGGCGAGGTTGCTGCCGAGTTCGAAAGGCAAGCAGAGCAGGCCTTTTCGCGGTCATCGGTATGTGCTTGAGGGCATCGGGTCCGGCTCAGGAGGGGCTGTCCTTGATGGGACCTACCCGATCGGTTCGGCCTATGGCAGACAGTGTGGAAGCGCCACACCCGGTCCAGCAAGGACGGCACCTGGGACCAGATCTTGTCCGCGTTGCTGGTCACGGCCGATGACGCCGGCCACGTCGAGTGGCAGATCTCTCTCGACTCCACGGTCAGCCGGGTCCATCAGCACGGCTCGAACATGACCCGGGAGGTCGCGTTGATGCTCCCCAGTCACACAGGGGGACCCCTCGAATTGCAACAGACAGCCAGTTGAGCCAGTTGATCATGCAATCGGCCGGTCGCTTGGTGGCTTGACGACCAAGCTCCACACCCTGGTCGATGGCAACGGCTGGCCGCTGGTCATCTAAGCCGGCCCAGGCCAGGGAGGTGACAGTCCCATGCTGCCAGTGCTTCTGGACCTCCTGCAGGCCGCCCGCACCGGAGCTTGCTGCGCGAGCGGGGGATCGCCGCCGTCCTCCCCGCGCGGCTCACGCACCGAACGTAGCCGCCGCGGCCCCCTCCAGATGTGGCCGGAGCAGGCACGGTGCGGACTCCACGCCGGGTCGGGTGCTTGACAGCACCGGCAAGGCGTCGCCCATCCTGTCCACCGTGGCGATCGCACGTTTTGGCTGGCAGGAACGGCGCCCCGTCGACGGGCCTTCGCCGTACGCGCTGTCGGTCCTGGCTGTCGTGCTGCAGATCCCGGCCGGCAAGGTCATGACGTACGGCGACGTCGCGGAGTACCTCGGTACCGGCTCGGCGCGGACCGTCGGGATGGTGCTGTCGCGGCACGGAAGCGACGTGCCGTGGCAGCGGGTCGTCCAGGCCAGCGGTAGCCCGGCGGCACCGCTGGTGCACGAGGCCCTGGAGCTGTTGCGGGCCGAGGGCTGCTCCGTCCGGGGCGAGAAGGTCGTGCTGGGACAGGCCCGCTGGGAGGGCATCTGAGCCTGTCGGTGCCGCGTGGTTGAGTACTCGACGATGACCACCGCCCCGCCGTATCGGCTCGTCCGGACGCCGCCCCCACGCGCCACCCGGATGGTGCCGGACGCCGCTCAGCAGGCCGTGCTCGACCACGGCGCGGGCCCGCTGCTGGTCCTCGCCGGGCCGGGCACGGGCAAGACCACCACTTTGGTCGAGGCGGTCGCCCGCAAGGTCGAGGGCGGTCTCACCCCCGACCAGGTCCTGGTCCTGACCTTCAGCCGCAAGGCGGCCGGCGAGCTGCGTGACCGCATCACCGCCAGGCTCGGTATGGCGGTCAGCTCGGCGTCGGCCTGGACCTTTCACGCCTTCTGCTACGCGCTGGTCCGCGAGCACCAGCCCGAGGGGCTCTACACCGACCCGCTCCGCCTGCTGTCGGGACCCGAGCAGGACGTCGCGCTGCGCGACCTGCTGCGTGGCTCGATCGAATTGGGCCGGGCTTGGCCCGCCGGCCTGCGGGAGGCCCTCACGACAAGGGGGCTGGCCGAGGAGGTGCGGGCGCTGCTGTCCCGGGCGCGCGAGGTGGGGCTGGACCCCGACCAGTTCGGTGCGCTCGCCGTGCGCGAAGGTCGCGAGGACTGGGCCGCCCTGGCTGGGTTCTTCGCGGAGTACCTCGATGTGCTCGACGCGCAGGGTGCCCTCGACTACGCGGAGCTGGTGCACCGGGCGGTTCTGCTCGCCGAAAGCCCGGAGGTCGGTGGGGAGCTGCGCAGGCGGTACCGGGCCGTGTTCGTCGACGAGTACCAGGACACCGACCCGGCCCAGGAGCGGCTGCTGCAGGCCCTGGCGGGTGGTGGCCGCGATCTGGTCGTCGTCGGTGACCCCGACCAGGCGATCTACGCTTTCCGCGGGGCCGAGGTCAGGGGCCTGCTCGAGTTCCCCTCCCGCTTCCCGACAGCCAGCGGCGACGACGCGCCGGTGCTGGCGCTCACCACCTGTCGGCGTTCCGGCGCGGCCCTGCTCGAGGTGTCACGCCGGGTTGCCGCCCGGGTTCCCGCGCCTGGGCTGAGGGTCGACCGCCTGCGTGCCCACCGGGAGCTCCAGGCCGGCCGTGGAACGCAGCAGGGGCTGGTGGAGGTCCACACCCACCCGTCGGTGGGCGCCGAGGCCGACGCGATCGCCGACCTGCTGCGGCGCGAGCACCTCGAGCGCGGCACGCCCTGGTCCCGGATGGCGGTCCTGGTCCGGTCCGGAGCCCGCTCCGTGCCGCTGCTGCGCCGGGTCCTGACCGCCGCGGGGGTCCCGCTCGAGGTGGCCGGCGACGAGCTGCCGCTCGGGCAGGAGCCCGCGGTCGCGCCGCTGCTGCTGGCTCTGCGGGTCGTGGCCCGCCCCGACGCGCTGACCGTCGAGAGCGCGCGGCAGCTGCTGGTTTCGCCGCTCGGCGGCGCGGACCCTGGCGACCTGCGAAGGCTGGGTCGGGACCTGCGGGCCCTCGACCGGCGCGACGCCGAGATGGATGCCGGTCCCTCCCGGCTGCCGCGGCCCTCGGCCGAGCTGCTCCGGGAGGCCGTGGCCGACCCGGGCGTGCTGCTCCTGCTCGACGCGTCGGTCGCCCGACCCGCGGCGCGCCTGGCGACCCTGCTCCGCAGCGCCCGGGAGGCGTTGCCCGACGGCCCCGAGGCTGCCCTTTGGGCACTGTGGAGCGGGAGTCCGTGGCCGCACCGGCTTGAGGCGGCCTCCCTCCTCGGAGGTTCCGGTGGTCGGGCCGCCGACCGGGACCTCGATGCGGTGGTGGCGCTGTTTGCGACTCTCGGGCGGGCCCAGGAGCGCCGCGCGGGCAGCGTCACCGCGCTGCTCGACGAGATCGAGGCCCAGCAGATACCTGGGGACGTGCTTGCCGACACGGGCGTCCGTGGTGAGGCGGTGCGGCTCCTGACGGCCCATCGCAGCAAGGGCCTGGAGTGGGACGTCGTCGTTGTCAGCGGCGTGCAGGAAGGTGTGTGGCCGGACCTGCGCCGCCGCTCCACCCTGCTCGACAGCGAGCGCCTGGACGTCGACGGCCTGCGGGAGCCGGCCGACCGGGCGTCCCTGCTGGCCGACGAGCGACGGCTGTTCTACGTCGCCCTCACCCGGGCCCGCCGCCGGGTCGTCGTCACTGCCGTTGACGCCCCCGAGGACGATGGCGACCGGCCGAGCCGGCTGCTGTCCGAGCTCGGTGTGCCGATCGTGGAGCACCTCGACAGGGTCGCCCGACCGCTCTCTCTCACCTCTCTGGTGGCTGCCCTGCGACGCCGAGCAGTGGACCCGCGCAGCAGCGAGGGGATGCGCCGGGCCGCAGCCGCCCGCCTCGCCCGGCTCGGAATAGCCCTTGACCACCTCGAGCAGCCGCTGGTCCCCTCCGCTCGCCCCGAACGTTGGTGGGGGCTGCTCGACCCCACAGCCTCCGATCATCCGGTTGCGGCTCCCGACGCCCCCGTCCGGCTGTCCGGCACCTCCCTTGCCGGCCTCGACAGCTGCCCGCTCAAGTGGTTCCTCGAGCATGAAGTGCACGCCGAATCGCCGTCCAGCACCGCGATGGGCTTTGGTGGCGTCCTGCACGCCCTGGCCCACGAGGTGGCCCGAGAGCAGACCCCGGCCGACCTCGAGACCCTGATGGGCCGGCTCGACAAGGTGTGGGGGCAGCTCGCCTACGACGCACCGTGGCAGTCGCGGCAGCAGCATGACGAGGCCCGCGAGGCCCTGCGCCGCTTCCTGACCTGGCACGCCCGCGACCGCGACCGGACCCTTGTCGGCACAGAAATCGGCTTCGACGTCGCCCTGGAAGTCCAGGGGACGCAGGTGCGGTTGCGCGGCTTCATGGACCGCGTCGAGCTCGACGCTGACGGCAGGGTCCACGTCGTCGACCTCAAGACCGGCAAGTCGGCACTCGGCAAGAAGGAGCTCGAGAGCCACCCGCAGCTCGGCACCTACCAGCTCGCCGTCCGCGCCGGCGCCCTTGACGCCGTCGTCGACACCCGGGAGGTCGGTGGCGCCGAGCTGGTCATGCTGCGCCTCGACGGGCCGGAGGGCGCCAAGGTCTCTCAGCAGGCCGCCTTGCCCGACGGTGTGACATGGGTCGACGACCTCCTGGACACCGCTGTACGCCGGGTCCTGCACGAGTCCTTCCCGCCGACCCCCCAGGACCTGTGCGACCGGTGTGCGTTCCGGCGTTGCTGCCCGGCACAGGCCGACGGCCGGCAGGTGGTTGAGTGACCCCCGCCGACCTGGCCGGCGTCCTCGGAGTCCCCTTCACCGCCGAGCAGCTCTCCGCCGCCACCGCACCCCTGGAGCCCGGGCTGATCGTGGCTGGCGCAGGCTCGGGCAAGACCACTGTCATGGCGGCCCGCGTCGTGTGGCTTGTCGCCACCGGGCAGGTCGCACCCGAGCGGGTCCTAGGCCTCACCTTCACCAACAAGGCGGCAGCTGAGCTGGCGTCGCGGATCACCAGATCCCTTGCTGCTGCTGGGTTCTCGGCTCGTACCTCGGAGGACGCGGGCGAGCCCGTGGTGTCGACCTACCACGCCTTCGCCGGTCGCCTGGTCACTGAGCACGGCCTGCGGCTGGGTGTCGAGCCGCGCGCCCGGCTGCTCGCGGACGCGACCCGCTACCAGCTCGCAGCCCGCGTCTTGCGCCGGCACCGCGGGCCCATCACCCACCTCACCCGCCCGCTGACGATGCTCGTCGGCGAGCTCGTCGCGCTCGACGCCGAGCTGTCCGAGCACCTCGTCGAGCCGGAGGACCTGACGGCCTGGGACTCGCAGTGGCTGCTCCAGCTCGAGGCTGCGCAGCAGGAGCTGTCGGCTCGTAAGGGCCACGCCACCCACTGCAAGACGCTGGAGGGCTACG
This sequence comes from Frankiales bacterium, assembly GCA_025352005.1. Classification (GTDB taxonomy): domain Bacteria; phylum Actinomycetota; class Actinomycetes; order Mycobacteriales; family SCTD01; genus RYN-111. The sequence continues at coordinate 30,556 of JANXUE010000291.1, read as the reverse complement.
CCCGCGGGTCTCGCCAGCGGCAGGAGCTGGCCCAGCTCGTCACGTCGTACCGGGCGATGAAGCGCGAGCTGGAGGCGATCGACTTCGGGGACCAGGTCGCGCTCGGGGCCCGGCTCGCCGAGACGGTGCCGGAGGTCGGCGCTGTGGAGCGGGAGCACGCAGGCGTGGTCCTGCTCGATGAGTATCAGGACACGTCGGTGGCTCAGCGCAGGATGCTGGCCGGGCTGTTCGGAGGCGGCCACTCGGTCACCGCGGTCGGCGACCCCTGCCAGGCGATCTATGGCTGGCGTGGTGCCTCGGTCGCCAACCTCGACAGCTTTCCGCGGCACTTCCCCTTGCCCTCAGGCGATCCCGCGCCGGTCTTCAGCCTCTCGGTCAACCAGCGCTCGGGGGGGCGCTTGCTCGATCTCGCCAACCGGGTGGCCGCGTCCCTGCGGGCCAAGCACGCCGTCGTGGAGCTGACCGCCCCACCGGCGAAGGCCGCGCTCGGTCGGGTCGTGACGGCCCTGCACACCAGCTGGGCCGAGGAGCTCAGCTGGGTCGCCGAGCAGGTCGCGGACACCCACGCGGCCGGCACCGCCTGGAACGAGATCGCCGTCCTCGTGCGGGCCCGCCGTGACTTCGGTGACCTGCACGCCTCCCTTGTGGCGCAAGGGATCCCGGTCGAGGTCGTGGGCCTCGGGGGTCTGCTCGCCCTGCCTGAGGTGGCCGACGTGCTGGCGGTCCTGGAGGTGTTGGAGGAGCCAACGGCCAACGCTGCGCTGCTTCGGCTGCTGACCGGGCCGCGCTGGCGGCTCGGCGTCCGCGACCTCGCCCAGCTCGGTCGCCGCGGCAAGGAGCTGCTCGTCAGCGGAGTGCGGGACCCGCACCTCGATGAGGAGCCGCCGCCCGAGCTCGACGCGTCCGATCTCGACGTGGACGACAAGGCGCTCGAGGAGGCCGTTGCCGGCATTGACCCGTGCGACGTCGTCTCGCTCTCCGACGTCCTCGACCGTCCCGGTCATCGCGGCTGGTCCCTGGAGGGGATCAGCCGGATCACGGCCCTCGGTGCCGAGCTCCGGCTGCTGCGCTCGCACCGCGACGACCCGCTGCTCGACCTCGTCCACCGGGTCGTGGAGGTCACCGGCCTCGACGTCGAGCTGTCCGCCTCCCCCGAGGCCGTCGAGGCCCGTCGTCGGGAGGCGCTGTCGGCGTTCCTCGACGTTGTCGCCGGCTTCCGCGACCTCGACGGGGAGTCCTCCCTCACGTCCTTCCTGGCCTTCCTGCGGGCCGCCGAGGAGCACGAGCGCGGCCTGGACGGGGTGACCCCTTCCGGCAGCGACGCCGTCCAGCTGCTCACCGCCCACAAGGCCAAGGGCCTCGAGTGGGACGTCGTCGTCTGTCCCGACCTGACCAGGGGTGTCTTCCCCGCCGAGGCGCTCAGAGGCCGGTGGACCACCACGGCTGCCTGCCTTCCCGGTCCTCTTCGTGGCGATGCCGACGACCAGCCGGCGCTCGCCATCGAGCTCGACAAGCCAGCCGTCGCGGCGTACGACGAGCTGTGTCGGGGGCACCTTGAGCGCGAGGAGCGCAGGCTCGGCTACGTCGCCTTCACCCGGCCTCGTGGGCTGCTCATCGGAAGCGGGCACTGGTGGGGACCCACGCAGAAAAAGCAGCGCGGGCCGTCGCCGTTCCTGCTCGACCTCAAGGAGCACGCGGAGGCGAGCAACGGCACGGTCCCGGTCTGGGCCGATCCGCCCGTGGAGGACAGCAACCCGCTCCTGCTCGAGACCGCCGCCTTCGTGTGGCCGGCGCCGTACGAGCCGGAGCCCTTCGCGCACCGGCTCGCCGTCGCGGCCCAGGTCGCCGCGGATCTCGCTTCCCTTGCGGCGGGCGAGCCCTTGCCCGAGGACGCCGGGCTCAGCGCATGGGAGCGCGAGGAGCTGCTCCGGCTGGACCGGGAGGCTGCCCTGCTGCTGGACGAGGAGCGCGCCGCCCGACGGGCCGTGCGAGAGGTGCTGCTGCCGACATCGCTCACGGCGTCTGCGCTGATGCGCCTGCGGGAGGACCCTGACGGCTTCGCCCGCGAGCTGGCCCGGCCGATGCCCCGACCACCGGCTCCCGCAGCCCGGCGCGGGACCCGGTTCCACGCGTGGGTGGAGACCCTGTTCGAGGACCGGCCGTTGCTCGACCCGGACGAGCTGCCCGGTGCCGAAGACGACGCGCTGGGTAGCGACGAGGAGCTGTCGGCCCTGCAGGAGGCGTTCCTTGCCTCCGGCTGGGCGGCCCGCAAGCCGCATGCCGTGGAGGCAGCGTTCTCCCTGCCGCTCGCCGGCCGGGTCGTGCGTGGCCGCATCGACGCCGTGTACGACTTGGGCGACGGGAGGTGGCAGGTCGTGGACTGGAAGACCGGCCGGGAGAGCGCCGACCCGGTGCAGCTTGCGGTCTACCGGCTGGCCTGGGCCCGGCTGGTCGACGTCGACCCCTCGGCGGTGACGGCCTCGTTCCTCTACGTCCGGAGCGGACGGGAGGACGCGCACGACGACCTGCCCGGCGAGGCGGAGCTGGCCGCGCTGCTCACCGGTCCGGTCGAGGTCGAGGCCCTCACGCTGTTGTGAGGGTCTCGCGTCAGCTCGGGGGTGTGAGGCGGACGGCTTGGTCTCGGGCGTGGACAACGTCACCGACGACCAGTTGCCGGCCGCGCCGAAGCTCGACCTCACCGTTGACCTGGACCTCGCCGGCTGTCAGCAGCAGCTTGCCCTCGGCGCCGGTTTCGACGATCTCTGCCAGCTTCAGCAGCTGCCCGAGCCGTAGCCCGTCGGCGTGCAGGACCACGTCCCGAACGGGTGGTTCGAGCTCCGCAACGAGCTGCTCGGCGGCCGAGCCGTCGGCCAGCACCTGGACCCGCCCGGAGCGCTCCAGGCCGCATGCGAGATAGAACTCCGGGGTCCGCGACCACACCGACACCGACCGGTAGCCCTGGTCCCAGGCGAGGTCCGCCAGCCCCTCGACAAGCGCAGCACCGATGCCCTGGCGCTGGGCCGCAGGCTGGACGAACACCATCGACAGGTGCAGCAGCCCGGGCTCGGCGTCGCCCGCCCCGTCCTTGGTGCGGCCCGCCTCGCCCTGGGCCATCCCGACGACGGTGCCTTCCTCCACGGCGACGACCAACAACCCCTCGGCCACCTTCTCCTGCACCCGCGCGACCCTGCTCGCCGCCGGCCGTAGCCCCCGGCCGGCCTGCGCGGCCCGCCAGGCGTCGACGGCACCGGGCAGATCGGTGGGCAGGGCGATCCGGAGCTCGAGCACGGCCTAGACCGTACGTTGCGCCGATGGTCTCCCTGAAGTACGCCCACGTGGAAAGCGAACGGCGGTTCCTGCTGGCCGCCGTACCGGAGGTGGCTGTCGCACGGACGCTGCACCTCACGGACCGGTATCTGAAGGGCACGCAGCTGAGGCTTCGCACCGTCGAGGAGGGCGGCAGCACCGTCCACAAGCTGGGCCAGAAACTCCGGTACGACGAGTCGGAGCCCAGCACGAACGCGCACACCACCCTGTACCTGGACGCCAGCGAGCACGCACTCCTCAGTGGCCTCCCCGCGTGGACGATCCGCAAGACCCGGCTCCTGCTGGCGACCTCGAGCCACTGGGCCGTCGACAGCTTCGCGAGCGGACTGGTGCTCGCCGAGACGGAGGGGTCGGACGGGCCGCCGTTCGCCTACGTCTGCGAGGTCACCGACGATGTCCGATACTCAGGGGCCGAGCTGGCCAAGGTCGACGGTCAGCGCCCGGTGATCTGACAGCGGCAGCCGGTGAGCGCGGGCGTTGCGGACGGGCAGGGCGGCGGAGGCCAGGACGTGGTCCAGCTGCACCTTCGCGTCATCGGCCGGGAAGCTCTTGGCGGTCACCAGCGAGGTCCAGCCCGACGCGCGCTGGGCCACCGGCCGGGGCTGGTTGAGGTCGCCCATGAGGACGTGCGGACCGGGCAGGGTGGCGAGCCAGCGCGCCGCCCTCCGCAGCTGCAGGACGTTCCACCCGGCGACGAAGGACAGGTGCGTCGTCGCGACCGTGACTCCGTCAAGCTCGGCGGCCACCACCACCCGCGGCTCGTCCTTGAGCCAGATCAGCTGTCGCGTGCCGGGGATCGGCAGCGGCACCCAGACCCGGCTCGCGGGCAGGCGAAGCACGTGCCAGGCCTTGACCGGCAACCGGGACACCAGCCCTACTCCGTACGCTGGAAGGGCAGGCGCCTGTTTCAGGGCGGGCGTCTGCTCCTGGGCGCTCCTCCACTCGCCACCCGGAACGCCGGTCAGGGCAGCCACGAACCGGTGCTCGAGCGCGCCCATGGCCTGCGCCACGTGTGCCGTCTGGTCAAGGAAGCCGGTGCGCTCCTGACCGCTGTCGACCTCCTGGATCCCGAGGACGTCCGCGTCGAGCTCCGCGGCCGCGGCCGTGAGGCGGGCGGGGTCGACCTGCCCGTCGGTCAGGGACCGCCCGTGCAGGATGTTGAAGGTCGCGAGCCGCATGGTCATCGCCACTCGACGACGGCCGTGAGGATGCCGCGCGCTGGATCGGTGAGCACGACCGTGGGTCGGTAGCGGCCACCCCACTGGCGCACCTCGCCGGGGGAGACGGCGTCAAGGGCTGCCATAACCCCCTCCCACTGGGCGCCGGCGATGCCGGCCGCACGTCCTAGATCGGTTCCTGGCAGCCGCTTCTCGGCCGTGAACGGCGTCGTGCCGTCGGCCAGCACCCCCACGAAACGGGGGCGCGGCACGGCCACAGGCCGGGGGCTCACGATGCGCCCAGGTGGTCGACGAGCAGCGGCCCCAGCCGGTCGGCGGCCTGCTCGGGCACCCAGTGCGAGACGCCCGCGAGCACCTCGAAGCGGTACGCCCCGCAGACCCACGCCGCGGTGCCCTCGGCGGCGGCGCGCCCCAGGGCCAGGTCCTGGTCGGACCAGACGTACAGGGTCGGGACCGTCACCGCGGGGGTGTCGGCGATGTCCTCGCGACGCTGGGCGGCGTACCACCGAAGCCAGGCAGCCAGGGCGCCCGGCTCACGGGCCGCCGCGACCACGTGGGCGACGTCCACCTGCGGTAGCCCACCGAACAGGGCCCGCAGCCCGGCGGCGTCGTCGGCGAGCAGTGTGCCGTCGTAGCCGGGCTGGGCGAAGTCGCGCATGTAGAGCGACTTCGCGCGCTGCTCAGAGTCGCTCTCCAGGGCCGTGAGGAACGCCCGGGGGTGCGGCACCGAGACGGTCGTCAGCGTGAGCAGTCGCTCGGCATGCCGGGCGCCGAGCTGCCAGGCGACCGCTGCCCCCCAGTCGTGACCCACCACGTGGGCGGCGGGAACCTCCAGCGCGTCGAGGATCGCCAGGGCGTCGGCGGTGAGCTGCGCGATCCGGTAGTCCTCGACGTCCGCGGGACGGGCGTCCGGGGAGTAGCCCCGCTGGTCGGGCACGACGACCCGGAAGCCCGACAGGTACGGCTGGACGAGCCGCCAGCTGTGCCGGCTCTGTGGGAAACCGTGCAGCAGCAGGACGACCGGGGACCCCTCGGGGCCGGTCACGTCGACGTCGAAGGTCAGCTGGCGCGCGGAGATCCTCACGCCCCCGACCTTAGGCTGGACCGATGAGCAACACCTTGCGTACCGCCTTGGCCGCCGTCCTTCCCGCCACCCGCCTGGACCTCGTGGAGCTGGCCCGCATCCCCTCGATCTCCTCGGACGCGGCCCACGCCGCCGACGTGCGGCTCGTCATCGACCGGGTCGCCGAGCTCGCCACCGACGCAGGGGCGGCGGCCGTCGAGGTCGTGTCGGCCGGCGGCCACCCAGCCGTCATCGCTACTTGGCCGGCGCCGCCGGGCACGCCGACGGTGCTGCTCTACGCTCACGCCGACGTGCAGCCGACCGGACCGATCGAGCACTGGACCTCCCCGCCGTTCGAGCCCACCGAGCGCGATGGTCGCCTCTACGGCCGGGGAGCCGCAGATGACAAGGCCGGGGTCGCGATGCACCTCGCGGTCCTGCGGGCCTTCGGTGGCACGCCCCCGGTCGGGGTGGTCCTGTTCGTCGAGGGGGAGGAGGAGATCGGCTCGCCGACCCTCGTGGCACTGCTCGCCGAGCACCGGGACGTCCTTCGCTCCGACGTGATCGTGATCGCCGACTCCGCGAACGCCGGGGTCGACATACCGGCCTTCACCACCAGCCTGCGGGGGCTCGTGGACGCCTATGTCGAGGTGCAGACCCACCAGACCCCGCTGCACTCCGGCGTGTACGGCGGTCCGGCGGGCGACGCCCTCACCGCACTGTGCCGTCTGCTGGCGACCCTGCACACCGACGACGGGACCGTCGCCGTGGAGGGCCTGCACGTCGGGACGTCGACCGCTGCCGACGTACCGGAGGAGCAGTTCCGGGCGGCTGTCGGGATGGTCCCTGGGATGCAGCTGCTCGGCTGCGGGACCGTCCCTGACCGGCTGTGGAACAAGCCGGCGATCTCGGTGCTGGGCCTTGATGCGCCGTCGACCGCCGAGGCCTCCAACGTGTTGCTGCCGCGGGCTCGCGCCAAGGTCAGCCTGCGGCTCGCCCCCGGCGACGAGGCCGGTTCGGCGTTGAAGGCGCTCACCGCGCACCTCGAGCGGCATGTGCCGTGGGGGGCGGCTGTGACCGTCGTCACGGGCAGCGCGGGGGAGCCGTTCGCACTGTCGACGACCGGCGACGTCTACGACCTCGCGCGGGCCGCCTTCGCCGAGGCCTACGGCAACGAGGCCGTCGAGATGGGCCAGGGCGGGTCGATCCCGTTCATCGCAGAGTTCGCCCGGGCCAACCCTGGCGCGACCGTGCTCGTCACCGGCGTCGGTGACCCGTCCTCGAATTGGCACGGCATCGACGAGAGCCTGCACTTGGTGATGTGGGAGAGCGCGTGCCTGGCCGAGCTGCTTTTGCTGGAAAGTCTTGCGCCGTAGCACCTCTCGCCACCGACGGACCGTTTAGCCCCAGCAGAAGGCGGTCGCACCGATCACGACGACCACCGAGACGAGCACCGCGATGCGCGGATCACCGACAGGGCGTAGTCCGCGCGGCCCTTCGCCGCGAGCTGCACCTCGTCGAGCCCCTTGTTGAGCGCGAACACAGCCACGGGGTCTCCGTCGCGATCGGCGATAGGGAGCGACACTAGGGGCATGCCGCCCCTCACACCTCTGGTCACGCACGACGTCACCAACCAACCCCCACCGCTGTCCGGGTACGACGTGTCGCGGGACGCCGCGCTCCTCGAGGGCCTGCAGCGGGAGGGGGCCGGCTGGCACCTCGCGGACCTGCGCCGACTGGGGGAGCGGGCCGGTTCGGCCCAGGCCCAGCAGTGGGGCGTCGAGGCCAACGACAACGAGCCGGTGCTGAGGACCCACGACCGTTACGGCAACCGGATCGACGAGGTCGACTTCCACCCCTCCTGGCACCGCCTCATGGAGGTCGCCGTCGGTGAAGGTCTGGCCGGCGCGCCCTGGGCCTCCTCCCAGACCGGATCACACGTGGCCCGGGCCGCGGGCTTCTACACCTGGAGTCAGGCCGAGGGCGGCCACGGCTGCCCGATCTCCATGACCTGCGCCGTCGTACCCGCCCTGCGTATGCAACCCGACCTCGCGGCGGTCTACGAGCCGTTGTTGACGAGCCTGTCCTACGACCCCGGCCTGCGGGTGCCCACCTCCAAGACCGGGCTGCTGGCCGGGATGGGGATGACCGAGAAGCAGGGTGGGTCGGACGTCCGCGCCAACACCACGACCGCCACGCCGAGCGCAGACGGCACGTTCGTCCTGCGTGGACACAAATGGTTCACCAGCGCGCCGATGTGCGACCTGTTCCTGGTCCTCGCCCAGGCCCCCGCAGGGCTGTCGTGTTTCCTGGTCCCTCGGGTGCTGCCCGACGGCACCCGCAACCCGTTCAAGATCCAGCGGCTGAAGGACAAGCTCGGCAACCGCTCCAACGCCTCCTCCGAGCCCGAGTTCGACGGAACCGTCGCCTGGCTTGTCGGCGAACAGGGGCGGGGCGTCAGGACGATCATCGAGATGGTGTCGATGACACGCCTCGACTGCGTGATCGGTTCGGCTGCGCTGATGCGCCAGGCGACCGTGCAGGCCATCCACCACGCCACCCATCGCAGCGCCTTCGGAGGTCGGCTGCTGGACAAGCCGCTGATGCAGAACGTCCTCGCGGACCTGGCGCTGGAGTCCGAGGCCGCGACGACCCTGATGATGCGCCTCGCGGGCGCCGTCGACCGGGCGCACCGGGGTGACCACCAGGAGCAGGCCTTCAAGCGGCTCGCTGTCGCCGTAGGGAAGTACTGGGTCACCAAGCGCACCCCCAACGTCGCAGCTGAGGCGCTGGAGTGCCTGGGTGGCAACGGCTACGTCGAGGAGTCCGGCATGCCGCGGCTCTACCGCGAGGCCCCTCTGAACTCGGTCTGGGAGGGCAGTGGCAACGTCAGCGCCCTTGACGTACTTCGAGCGATGGCTCGTGAGCCCGAGTCCGTCGAGGCGTTCTTCGCCGAGGTGGCGCTCGCTGATGACGCCCGCATCACCGGTGCCGTTGCTGACCTGCAGAAGGACCTGGGGGAGGCCGACGAGGTGACCGCACGCCGTCTCGTGGAGCGACTTGCTCTAGTGCTGCAAGGAAGTCTGCTCGTCCGGCATGCACCCTCCTCGGTGGCGGACGCCTTCGGCGCCTCCCGGCTCGAGGGCGACTGGGGGTCCGCCTTCGGGACCCTGCCCCGCGGTCTCGACCTGAAGGAGGTCGTGGACCGGGCGGCTGCCCGCTGACGGTGGACCTGTGCTCGTCTCACGAGGGCGACCGATCGACGTCCCCCTCGCCCGTCCAAGCTCTCGGGATGCGCCGTAGCGTGTTGTCCACGATTGTTTTGCCATCACGCCCATCACAAGGAGAACCCATGACCGCCCCCAAGGACATCAAAGACAAGCAGATCCTCGACTGGACCGACCTAGGCAAGGAGATGTGGTCCTACCTCACCGGCAAGGACGCAGCGATCGACTACACGTTCGTCGACATGACCGTTGAGGTGCCGCGCGACACCGGCCCTGACGCCGCCCGGGCCACCTGGAAGCTCAACGGCACATTGCGCATCACGACCACCGACCGTGACAACACCCGAGCTGCCAAGGCATGACCAGCCCGCTGCGGGTCGACGGGCAGGTCTCGTTCTCTGTTCACGAGGGGCAGACCCATACCGATGGCACGATCAGCGGACACGGCAACCAGGTCCGGGTGCACGCGGAGGACCCGCCGGCGCTGATGACAGCAATGCTGGAAAGTCACGGAGATCGCGTGCTCCCGGTCCTGGCCAAGCAACTCCATGAGCACGACCTGCAGGTGCTGGTCACCGGCCCGCGCGGAGCGGTCGTCACCGTAGGAGCCGGTGTCGACAACAATCTTGCTGGGCGTTTCCTGCTCGGCAGCCGACATGTGCGTCCCGGCAGACCGAGAGCGTTGGCGCCCGTCGCGCGAGCCGTGGCCCCGGGTGCTGTTACGGCCGTCGCGAGTGCGGTAGGCGCACTGATTGTGCTCGCCATCGCCCGGGCCTACGCCCGGACGCGCCAGCGATCAGGACGAGCTCAGGCGTAGAGACGGTGCGCAGTTAGCGGTTCACCGTGCTCATGTCCGGATAGCGAAGGCCCACCACGTCGGCGGCAAGCTCCTCGAGGCGGGCGAGCTCGTCGCGGGTGAGCTCCACGAAGGTCGCCTCGGCGTTCTGCTCGAGATAGGTACGCCGTTTCGTCCCCGGGATGGGCACGATGTCAGCTCCCTTGGCCAGGACCCAGGCGAGCGCGACCTGCCCGACGCTGATGCCCTTCTCGGTGGCGACCTCCTTGACCTTCTCGACGAGCCGAAGGTTGACGGTGAGGGCCTCCTCGGCGAAGCGGGGCGACGCACGGCGGAAGTCCTTGGCCCCGAGGTCCTCCACCTTCGTGATGGCTCCCGTCAGGAAGCCACGGCCCAACGGCGAGTACGCCACCAGCCCCACTCCGAGCTCGCGCATGGCGGGCAGGATCTCGTCCTCGAGGTCCCTGGTGAAGAGGCTGTACTCGCTCTGGACGGCGGCAATCGGGTGGACCGCGACGGCCTTGCGCAAGGACTCGGCGGAGCACTCCGACAGCCCGAGGTGTTTGACCTTTCCGGTCGTGACGAGCTCCGCCATCGCGCCGACGGTCTCCTCGATCGGAATCGCTGTGTCGACGCGGTGCTGGTAGTAGAGATCGATGACATCGACCCCGAGCCGGTCCAGGGACGCGTCGCAGCACTGCCGGACGTAGTCCGCGTCGCCACGGATCCCGAGCCGGCCACCCTCGGGGGTGCGGACGATGCCGAACTTGGTCGCCAGCTGCACCTCGTGCCGCCGGCCCGCAATGGCCTTGCCCACCAGCACCTCGTTCGTGAACGGCCCGTACATGTCGCTGGTGTCCAGGAAGGTCACGCCGAGGTCCAGCGCCCGGTGGATCGTGGCGAGGGACTCGCTCTCGTCGCCCTCGCCGTAGAACTCGCTCATGCCCATGCAACCGAGTCCCTGGGCGGACACGACGAGTCCGTCGCCGAGGGTGCGGATGGGTTGCGTCCGGGCGGAGTCTGTCATCGGGTCCTCCGTAAGCCGTCGATGTCACTGTCAGCAAACCACCCGGCCACCTGGGCCGATGCCCCGCGCACGCTTGACGTCATACTTGTTCGAGTGCCCTGCTGCAGGCGGGACCAGAATCGAATGGATCCATGGTGGCTGCTCAGACGAGAGATATCACTGACACGGTTGTCGCTGTCACGGGGGCGAGTGCCGGCATAGGTGCTGCGACGGCCCGCCTGTTGGTCGAAGCAGGGGCGAGGGTCGTCGTGCAAGCGCGGCGCAAGGATCGCCTGGATGCCCTGGTCGCCGAACTCGGCGCCGAACGGGTGGTGGCGGTGGTGGGAGACGTGCGCGAACCGAGCGCGTCCGCCGCGTTGGTGACGGCTGCCGAGCGCGCGTTCGGGCGGCTGGACAGCATCGTGGTCAACGCGGGTATCGGCATGTACGGCGGCATCCTGGATCGGTCCGACGAGGACCTCCAGATGATGATGCGGACCAACGTTGAGGGCACCGTGTGGGCGGTCCGGGCTGCCGTCCGTTCCTTCCGTGAGGCGGGCGGAGGAGACGTGGTGATCGTGGCCTCGGTGGCCGGTCTGCGTGGGGGTGCCGACGAGGCCGTGTACGCCGCCACGAAGTTTGCCCAGGTCGGGCTGGCCGGTGCGTTGGACCGCGAGGTCCGGCCGGACGGCATTCGGGTCACGGCGCTGTGCCCTGCGGGGGTCGAAACGGAGTTCGCGATCGGTGCTGGACGCACTGAGGGCGACCCGTCCCTGGCGGACTACCTACGGCCGGAGGATGTCGCTTTCGCGGTGGTGACGGTCCTTAGGCAACCTCGCCGCCTGCGCACCACACAGTGGCAGATGTGGAGCATGGACCAAGGCAGCTGACCCACCTCGTTGCTTCACCTCCTCCGACGAAGGTTCATGATGCGGCATGCCTGCTAGCATGCAGGCATGGCGCAGATGACGTGGCGTGCACCGGAGGAGCTTCTTGAGCGGGTACGCCGCCAGGCGCAGCAGCGGGGACGCAGCCTGAACGACTGGGTCACGGCCGTGTTGGCGGCGGCGAGCGACCCGGCTACGGCAAGCAGCGAGGCCGAGCGGTTGCGCGAGCGACTGGCGCAGGCTGGTCTCCTCGAACCAGAGACTGGATCGGATCGTCAGCGACCTCCGGAAGCGCAGGTCGCTGCTGCCCGAGTTGCTGCTGGGCGGGGTTCCAGCCTCGTAGAGCACCTGCGCGACAGCCGCCGTTAGCCGCCGTTGACCGCCTTCGCCGACTCGTCCGCGCTGGTCAAGCTGTACGCCGACGAGGCCGGGTCCGCCGACGTACGCGGCCTCCCCGTCATGGTGGTGTCTGCGCTGGCGCGAGTGGAGGTGCCGGCGGCGTTGTGGCGCAAGTCGCGCACTGGTGAGCTCTCGGCAAGGGACGCCGGCATCCTCTGTGCGGCCTTCGAAGCCGACTGGTTTGACGATCGAGGGGTCTTTGTCGCGGTCGCGGTGCGCGCAGCTGTGCTCGAGCAAGCGGCTCGGTTGGTGGCGACGCATCGGCTTCGCGCCTATGACGCGGTTCAACTTGGAACGGCGGTTGTCGCCCGCGAGGCTGACCCTGACATCGCATCCTTCGCCTGTTACGACGAAGACTTGACCGCAGCGGCCGTGCGTGAGGGATTTGCTCCTCTCCCGTGAGGCAGCAATTTCCTCCGGGCGGTGCCCTCGGGCCCGTCGTACTAGCGTCAGGGCGTGCCGACTCGAGCCCCTGCCCCGACGTTCCACCTCTCCTACGCCGTCGAGCGGGCCCAGCTCGCCAACGGCCTGCGCCTGGTGATGCTGCCGGACAAGACCAGCTCGGTCGTGGCGGTGGCGGTCTACTACGACGTGGGCATGCGCTCGGAGCCCGAGGGCCGCACCGGCTTTGCGCACCTGTTCGAGCACCTGATGTTCCAGGGGTCGGCCAGCCTGGGCAAGACCGAGCACTTCACCTACGTGCAGGGCTCGGGTGGCGTCCTCAACGGGTCGACCCACGTCGACTACACCAACTACTACGAGGTGCTGCCGAGCAATGCGACCGAGCTCGCGCTGTTCCTCGAGGCGGACCGGATGCGCAGCGTCGCGCTGACGCAGGACAACCTCGATAACCAGGTCGCCGTCGTCCAGAACGAGATCAGGGTCAACGTCCAGAACCGTCCGTACGGCGGTTTTCCATGGCTTCAGATCCCGCCGGTGCTGTTCTCGTCGTTCGCCAACACCCACGACGGCTACGGGTCATTCGTCGACCTGGAGGCGGCCACCCTCGCCGACGCCCAGTCGTTCTTCGACCGCTACTACGCGCCCGGCAATGCCGTCGTCGCCGTAGCCGGCGACATCGACCCGGCGCAGGTCATGGCGTGGGTCGAGCAGCATTTCGGGGACATCCCCAGCCGCGCCGTCGCGCCGCCACCGTCGTTCGCCGAGCCGCTTCTGACAGAGCAGAAACGGGCCGTTGTCGAAGACAAGCTCGCACCCGCACCGGCGGTCGCGATCGCCTGGCGTACACCGGATCCCGCGGATCTGGCCGGGTTCCTGCCCTACGTCGTGCTGGCCGAGGTCCTGACCGACGGTGACGCCTCGCGGTTGCAGGAGCGGCTGTTGCTGCGCGACCGGACCGCGACCAGCATCGGCGGCTACCTCGGCATCATGGGTGACCCGCTCGACGCCCGCGAGCCCACGCCCTTCCTGCTCGAGGTGCACCACGCCCCGGACGTCGCGGCCGACACGGTCATCGCGGCCGTCGATGAGGAGATCGACCGGCTTGTCACCGACGGCCTGACTACCGAGGAGGTGCAGCGCACCGTCGCCCGGATGGTGGCCCGCTACCTGCGCGAGGTCGACCCCGTCCTAGGTCGGGCCACCCAGGCTGCGGTCTTCGAGCAGCAACGCGGACGGGCTGAGCTGCTCAACGAGCTCCCCGACCTGCTGTCGTCCGTGACCACGGAGCAGGTCGTCGCCGCCGCTGCGACCCTGCGGCGCGACAACCGGGCGATCCTTGAGCTGCGGCCCGCTCGGGGAGAGTCCTGATGACTACGGCGCGAGTGCTTCCGCCCCTCGCCAAGCATCGGGTCGCCAAGCTCCCCACGGTCACCGACACCGTGCTCGACAACGGTCTGAGGGTCCTCGCAGTGCGGCGTCCAGGGGTCCCGCTCGTCGAGCTGCGGCTGCGTGTCCCCTTCGCCGCTCCGTCGGGCAAGAACGGCATGCCACATGTTGCCCGCGCGACCTTGCTCGCCGACACCCTTCTGTCGGGCACCGACCGGCGGGATGCGAAGCAGATCGCTGTCGACCTGCAGACCCTCGGCGGCCAGCTGTCGGCCAGCACCGACGCCGACCGGCTCGGCTTCGGCGGATCGGTCCTGAGCGCAGGCCTGCCCGGTCTGCTCCATCTGCTCGGTGAGCTGCTGACCTCCGCTTCCTACCCCAAGCGGGAGGTCGAGGGCGAGCGTGACCGGCTCGTTCAGGAGCTCGCGATCAACCGAAGCTCAGCCGGGGTGGTCGCCCGTGAGGCCCTCATGGCCAGGATGTACGGCGACCACCCGTACGCCGTGGACCTGCCGACCGCAGCGGCCGTCGAGGCCGTCCGACCCAAGCACCTAAGGGCTCTGCACGACGCCCGGATCGCCCCGGCCGGCAGCGTGCTGACCCTCGTCGGCGACATCAGCCCGGCCCGGGCGACAGCCCTGGTCGCGAAGGCCCTGGCCGGCTGGACCGCCCAGGTCACGCCGGTCGTGACCCCCCCTGCCCCGCCGCAGGTCGGCCGCACGGCCCTGCTGATCGACCGTCCCGGGGCGGTGCAGACCACCCTACGGTTCGGGGGAGCCGCGCCCTCCCGGGAGGATCCGGGCTTCGCCTCGGCGGTCCTGGCCAACCTTGTCTTCGGTGGCTACTTCAGCTCGCGCTGGGTCGCCAACATCCGCGAGGACAAGGGCTACACCTACAGCCCGCACTCCGGCATCGACCACCCGCCGGCCGGCTCGCGGCTCAGCGCCGGTGCCGACGTCGCGACCGGGGTGACGGCGCCCGCCCTGTTGGAGACGCTGTACGAGCTCGGCCGGATGGCTACCGTCCCCGTCGACCAGGCCGAGCTCGACATGGCGCGGCGCTACGCGATCGGGACCCTCGCCCTGGGGACTGCGTCCCAGGCCGGCCTGGCCGGACTGCTGTCGCAGCTGGCCTCGTCGGGCCTGGGGGTGCAGTGGCTGCGCGACTACCCCAAGGCGCTCGGGGCAGTCACCGTCGAGGACGTGCTTGCGGCCGGGGCGCGCTGGTTCTCGCCGTCGGTGCTGACGCCCGTCTTCGTCGGCGACACCGCTGTGGTTGCCGACAGCCTGCGGACCCTGGTCGAGCTCGAGACCTCGTGAGGCCACCGGCCCTCTCGCGGGCGACGGTCGACCGTGACGCTGCCACCCGCGAGTCGCCGGAGGCCCTGGACAGGGCCTGGCAGACCGCTCGCGTGCTCGTCGTCGACGACCAGGCGCGGGCCTTGATGGACGGCACCGAGTTGCTCCTTCTCGATCCTGGCGATGCCCCGGACGGGGACCGGCTCTATCTGGGTGCCAAGGACGGTCAGGCCTACTTCGCCGTAGCCGCAGCACTTCCCCGTCGTCTCGGTGCTCAGGCCAAGGGACTTCGTGACGTCGGCGCGCTGCTGTCCGACCGCGACGCAGGGCTGCTCGTGCACGCTGTCGGGCTCGCCAACTGGCACGCCTCCCACCCCCGCTGCCCGCGTTGCGGCGCCCCCACGGCGTCGGCTCGCGGAGGCGCCGTACGCCGCTGTCCCGAGGACGGAAGCGAGCACTTCCCCCGCACCGACCCGGCCATGATCGTGCTCGTGACCGACGGTGCGGACCGCTGCGTCCTGGGCCGGCAGGCGATCTGGCCGGCCGGTCGCTACTCGACTCTGGCCGGCTTCGTCGAGCCGGGCGAGAGCGCGGAGCAGGCCGTCGTACGGGAGGTCATGGAGGAGACCGGGATCGGCGTGCGTGACGTCGCCTACCAGGGCTCGCAGCCCTGGCCGTTCCCGGCAAGCCTGATGCTCGGCTTTACCGCCACGTGCGACGCCGACGCGGTGCCGGTGGCCCGGGACGGCGAGCTCGAGGATGCCCGCTGGTTCTCCAAGGACGACCTGCGCGACGGTGCGTCGATGCTCCCCGGGCCGGTGTCGATTGCCTACCGGCTGATCATGGGCTGGCTTGAAGCCTGACACATCGGGACGTTCTGGTCGGTTGCGGTTGGTGGCCCGGACGTCGGGGGAAGTGCCCGGCATGAGCAGCACTGAAAAGGCGGCGCGTCAGGCGAAGGACAGCAAACCGGTCGAGGCCCTGGCCCGGCTCGGCCTGGCAGCGCGGGGCCTGGTGTACGCGGTGATCGGGCTGCTCGCCGTTCAGGTCTCGGTGGGCAAGGGGGGTGAGGCGGACCGCAGTGGAGCGCTCGGGGCGATCCGGAAGCAGCCGTTCGGCGAGGTCCTCCTGGTCGTCCTGGCCATCGGCTTCGCAGGCTACGCGGCCTGGCGGCTGCTGGAGGCGGCGGTCGGGCACCAGGACGAGGAGGGCGGCAAGAAGGTCGTGAAGCGACTGGGGTCGCTGGCCAGAGGCCTGCTGTACGGGTCCTTCGCGGTCACGACCCTGACCTTCGTGTCCAGCGGCGGCAGCCAGGACAAGACCAGGCCGCTGACCGCCCGGGTGATGGCCATGACCGGCGGTCAGTTGCTCGTCGGTGCCGCCGGGGTCGCCGTGATCGGCGGCGGTCTCTACATGGCCTACCGAGGGCTGAAGAAGAAGTTCCTCAAAAAGCTCACGCTGCCGACGCCGACCAGCCGCAGCCTTGCGGAGCGGCTCGGGACGGCCGGGCTGGTCGGCCGAGGCTTGGTGTTCTGCCTCATTGGCGGCTTCCTCGTCGACGCGGCCGTCACGTTCGACCCCAACAAGGCCAAGGGTCTCGACGCGGCCTTGAAGACGCTGGCGCAGCAGGCATTCGGGACGGTCCTGCTGCTCGTTGCCGCCCTCGGGCTGCTCGCGTTCGGTGCGTGGTCGTTCGTCGAGGCGCGCTATCGGGACGTGTGAAGGACGGGTAGGTCACGGCCAGCGGACGGCCGGCCGCAACGGGTCCTCGGCCCGCACCAGGACGTCGCACAACTCGCTGGGACGGACCTGGTCGTCGTAGGTCGCGAACGCCGCGAGCTGCCAGCCGGGAACGCCGCGCCTGCTCAGGGCCGCCGGTGACAGTGCGACGTGCGCCACGAGCTCGGCGGGCAGCTCGCGCCCAAGCAGGAAGACCCCGTGGACGATGACCACGGCTCGGTCGGGGACGGGGAGGGCCGTGAGCCTGGCCGACCGGTCGCGTGCGACGTCCCAGAGCGCCGGCAGCCAGGTCGGCTTCGGACCCATGACGGCGTCGAGGACCTCCCGCCGCAGGGCTCCCGCGTTGAGCCAGCTGTCGCGGAACTCCTGCCAGTCCTCGCGTCCGTGGGTGAACCGCTCTCCGGCAGGGCGCCAGAACCCCTCGGCGGCGACAAGCAGGGGCTGGCGGCCGCGGGTGCGAAGGGCCTCACGGACCGAGACGGCGAGCTCCGTCGTACCGATGCCGTCGAGCAGCAGTCGCGGGGTGCCCGGGAGGTCGAGCCGGTCGGCCAACCCCTCGGCGAGAGCGGCGGTCGTGACCGGGGTCAGCGGTGTCCAGCCAGCTCAGGTGGCAGGGGTACGGCATGGTCGGTGGCGGAAGCGACGACCTCGCGGGCCAGGTCGTGGACCTTGCGGCCACGTGACCGGGCGACCTTGCGTAGCCGCTCGAAGGCTGCGCGGGGACTGCTCCCCTGCCGCTCGGTCAGGACACCGATGGCCTGTTCGACAACCACCCGGGCGGCCAGGGCGTGCTCGAGCTGCTTCACGGACAGCTTGAGCTGGGCGACCTCGTCCAGGGGCGCGTCGGACTTGGCGGGCCGTCCGGCCGGCGCGAGCTCTGTTGCCAGCAGGTCCGCCAGCACCATCGCGCTCGTGAGGTCCTCGGTCGGCTCCCCGCCGACCGCCCACCCGCCCCTCGGTGTACGCCGGATGGTGACCCGGTCCGCGGTCAGCTCTCCGAGCTGGGCGGCGACGACCCTGGCAAGCTGGCGGAGCACGGAGATCGCTTCCTCAGAGACCTCCACACTGCCCCGGTCGATGCCGCACAGCGTGGCGACCACTGTGCCGTCTGCGCCCCGGACCGGCACGCCGACGTAGGACTCGATACCCAAGCGCTCTTGGACGGGCAGGTTGGCATAGGCGGGGTCGCCGGCAGCATGCGAGGTGGTGCTCGGAGCGCCGGCCAGCAGCCGGTGGCAGAACGAGTCGCTTCGGTCGGTGCTGGCGCCCTCGTCGAGGCCGGGCCACTCGGCCTTCGCCTGGACCCGCTCGAAGGTGAACGTGTCCTCGGTCAGGCCGCCGAGGAAGACGACCTCCATCCTGAGCAGCGTCGCGGCCGTCGACAGGACAGCGTCGATGGTCGGATGGTTGAGCTGAGGCAGGGCCAAGGTCGTCACTCCGCGTCTTTCGTGGACCGTGCGATGTCCGTCGACCCGTGACTCGAGCCGACACGCGGCAAGCATCGCCGACCCATCGACGAATGTCATACAGCGCGCGGCAGAGCAGGGCCGGTTCAGGCGGCGAGCTTGTCCTTGACCTGGGCGAGGCTTGGGTTGGTGAGGGCGCTCCCGTCCGGGAAAACGACCGTCGGAACGGTTTGGTTGCCCCCGTTGACGCGCATCACGTAGTCGGCCGCTTCCGGGTCCTGCTCGATGTCGACGGTCAGGTAGGGGACGCCCTCGCGGTCGAGCTGCTTCATGAGCCGGTGGCAGTAGCCGCACCAGGGGGTGCTGTAGATGGTCATCTGGTCGGCCACGCTGAGATCTCCTCGGGTCTGGGGCGGCGGCGGCTGTCAACCGTCGTTCCTGTCAACAGGGAGTCCGAGCCGCATCTTCCCCGTCGTACCGGTCTGGGAGAATGCACCGGTGACCCCGGAAGCCCTCCTCGACGCGCTCGACCCCGAGCAGCGCGCCGCCGCGGCAGCCGTGAGCGGGCCGGTGTGCGTGCTGGCGGGAGCCGGAACGGGCAAGACGCGCACCATCACGCATCGGGCGGCGTATGCCGTGCAGACTGGGGCCGTGCCGGCGGCGTCGATGCTGGCCGTGACGTTCACGGCCAGGGCCGCGGGGGAGATGCGCACCCGCCTGCGTCTGCTGGGGGCCGACGGGGTGCAGGCCCGCACGTTCCACGCCGCGGCGATGAAACAGCTGTCCTACTTCTGGCCCAAGGTGGTGGGCGGAGCGCCGCCGACCCTGCTGACCAACAAGTTCCAGCTGGTCGCCAACGCCGCCACGCGGGCCCGGCTGCGGCCCGGGACCAGCGAGATCCGCGACCTGCTGAGCGAGATCGAGTGGGCCACCTGCACGCTGGTCGCTCCCGACGGCTACGTCGCGGCCTCCGCGGGGCGGACACCGCCGTTCCCGGCCCCGGACGTCGCGGCTGTCTACGCGGCCTACCGCGACCTCAAGACCGCCCAGGGCGTAGCCGACTTCGACGACCTGCTCATGCTGACGGCGGGCATCCTGGAGGAGCACGCGGACGTGGCGACCGAGTTCCGGTCCCGCTACCGCAGTTTTGTCGTCGACGAGTACCAGGACGTCACCCCGCTCCAGCAGCGCCTGCTCGACGCCTGGCTCGGCGGCCGGCAGGACCTGTGCGTCGTCGGCGACGCGCAGCAGACCATCTACTCCTTCACGGGCGCGACCCCGCAGTACCTGTTGGGCTTTCGTCAGCGCTTCCCCGACGCGACCGTCGTGAAGCTGGTCCGGGACTACCGCTCCACCCCCCAGGTCGTCGAGCTCGCGAACGGCGTGCTCGCCTCGGTGCGCGACAAGCTCGAGCTGCAGGCGCAGCGGCCCCCGGGTCCTGACCCGGTGTTCAGCGAGCACGCCGACGAGCTGGAGGAGGCCACCTCCGTGGCCCGCCGTTGCGTGCAGCTGATCCGGTCCGGGGTCCCCGCCTCCGAGATCGCCGTCCTCTACCGGATCAACGCCCAGTCAGCGGCCTACGAGGCGGCGCTTTCCAACGCCGAGGTGCCCTATGTCCTGCGCGGGGGCGAGCGGTTCTTCGACCGCCCCGAGGTCCGTGAGGCGTTGCTCCTGCTGCGCGGCCAGGCGCGGGCGGTGGACGACCGCCCGGCGGCCCTGCCCGACGCGGTGGCCAGTGTCCTCGCCGTCCGGGGGTGGACGCTCGAGCCGCCGCCTGGCAGCGGCGCCGTGCGGGAGCGCTGGGAGTCGCTGTCCGCTCTGCACCGCCTCGCGGTCGACTCGCCCGACCTGGACCTGCCCGGCTTCGTCGCCGAGCTCGAGGAGCGGGCCGCCGCCCAGCACGCACCGACCGTCGACGGGGTCACGCTTGCCTCCCTGCACGCCGCGAAGGGCCTCGAGTGGGACGCCGTCTTCGTCGTGGGACTCGTCGACGGCACGCTGCCGCTCGTCCACGCCGATACGCCGAACCAAGTCGAGGAGGAGCGACGCCTGCTGTACGTCGGGGTCACCCGCGCCCGTGAGCACCTGGGGCTGTCCTGGGCGCTGGCCCGTTCCCCCGGCGGCCGGGCCAGCCGCCGACCGTCGCGCTTTCTCGACGGGCTCCTTCGCGGTGTCGTCCCGCAGGCGCCGGTGGCGCGCACGCCTCGGACTGCCCGGGGAGGGGCCCGGGTCACCTGTCGGATCTGCTCGGCCGTCCTGAGCAGTGCCGTCGACAAGAAGCTCGGCCGCTGCGAGAGCTGCCCTTCAGACCGCGACGACGTCCTGTACGACGCCTTGCGCAGCTGGCGGGCGGAGCGGGCCAAGGGCCTTGGCCAGCCGGCGTACTGCGTCTTCACCGACGCCACCCTGGCCGCGATCGCCGAGCAGAAGCCGGCCACGGTGGCGGCGCTGGTGAAGATCCCCGGCATCGGCCAGAGCAAGCTCGACAAGTTCGGAGCAGACGTCCTTGCTCTCGTCACGTCACCCTGAGCGCGACCTCTCTCGACGGCGGCTGTGAGAAGTTTGCGAAAAAGGCGTTGCGCTTGTGTGGAGCCTCCCTTTAGCCTCGCTGTCACACGGCCAGCGATTGCTGGCGCCCCACGAGAGGAGGAACCGTCATGAGCAGCACCCTTAACGCCCACAGCGGTTCCGCCGGCTGGGGTGCTCCCGTCTGCCCGAGTGAGATCGGGTCCCGTGTGTTCAGCACGGGTCCGAACGCGTCGCGGCACGGGAGTGGTCTGTCCTTCGCCGGCTACCCGGTGCCGAAGGCTTCCGGAACGACCGTCACGGCCACCCTTGCCGCCGTCCGTCAGGACGACCGGGTTCACCCACCTCGAGGACGAAAGCGCTGACACACCAGCGCAGCAGCCTCGAGGCCGCGGAACCCGTCAAGGGATCCGCGGCCTCTGTCGTTTTCCCAGCCGCCCGGCCCGCTCGACCAGCGCACCCGCATCACGGCAGTACCACCGCCCGCACCACAACCCGGCGCCACAGCCGACCCGAATACCTGCACCACCCGGCTCCCGGCGAGACCCACCACCGAGCCACCCGTCACGAGGAGGTGACATCCGGTGTCCACGCTCACACCTACTCGACCCCGAAGCCAGGTCGACGAGACCGACGTCCGCGTCGGCGCAGAGACCGGCGAGCCCGACCAGACCCGCGTGCCCAGCACGCGGGGCCGTGAGCTCCCCTGCCATACGGTCGCCCCTGACCTGTGGTTCGCGGAGTCCCCGGCGGATGTCGAGGCCGCCAAGGCCCTCTGCCTGCCCTGCCCGCTGCGGGCCGCGTGCCTCGCCGGCGCCCTCGAGCGCCAAGAGCCGTGGGGCGTCTGGGGCGGGCAGCTCGTGCTCGCCGGAGTCGTCGTCCCCCGCAAGCGGCCCAGGGGCCGTCCCCGCAAGGACGGCCTGACCGCGACCAGCACGGCCAGCGCGGCGTGACAGTCGACAGGACCGCGCGACTTTCCGCACTCGTGAACTACCTCATCAGGAGACTTCTCATGTACACCCCGCTCGTCGAACAGACCGCTCGCGCCCTCGTGCATGAGCGACAACTCCAGGCGGAGGCCGACAACCGCGCCCGCCGCCTGCTCACCGTCCGGCGCTTGCAGCGCAAGGCAGACCGAGCGAACCTCCAGGTTCGCCTCGCCCGCCTCGCTGTCCGCTAGGGCCGTCCGTCAGGACTGCTCACCGGACCCGACCCGCGACGCCCCGGCTCCTCCTTGGGCCGGGGCGTCGACTTGTCCGTAGGCTCAACCGGTGCCCCTGCCCTCACGCGCGTACGACGCGTACGTCAGCGACGGCGCGGTGGCCGACCTCCGGGGCCGGGCGCTCGAGGTGCTCCTGGGGCCGGACCTCGCCCATGTGGTCGACCTGGTGGCGTGGCTCGAGCCAGATGGCGTCCACGTCGCGAGCAGCACGGGTCACAGCGTCCTGACGGGCGACGGTCCGGCAAGGGTGGTCTCGGGTGTCGACCCGGTGAGCGACCAGGACCCGCTGTCCGACACGTCGTACCCGTTTGCCGCAGAGCGGTTGCACTCGTTGTTCAGTGACCCACGAGCGCCCGACCTCGCGGTGGTCCACACCGGGGCGCACCACTGGCCGGAGCGTGGCGGGCACCTCGGCGAGCACGGCTCGCTCAACGCGGTCCAGTCCCGTGCGCCGCTGCTGCTGTCCGGAGCTGGCGTCAGTGCCCGCGGGGTCCTTGACCGTGTGGCGCGGACCGTGGACGTGGGGGCGACGCTGTCCCACCTCGCGGGCGGCACCTGGGAGGACATGGACGGCGTGCCGGTCGACCTGGTGGCCGTCACCGGTGGACCGGTCGTTGGGTTGCTATGGGACGGCGCGCAGTGCGCGGACCTGCTGCACCTGGCGGCCAGCGGCGCTTTGCCGAACGTCGCCCGGTTGCTTGAGCGCGGTTGTGCCTTGCGGGGTGGGGCGGTCGCGGAGTTCCCGTCGGTGACCCTTGTCAACCACACCTGCGCGCTGACCGGCGTCGGCCCGGGACGGCACGGCATCGTCAACAATGCCTTCTACGACAGGGATCTCGGCAGGCAGATCGTGCCCAACTCGAGCGCCACCTGGCACCGCTCCATGGACTACCTGCGTCCGGGGGTGACCACGGTGTTCCAGCGGGTTCCCGGGTCGACGGCGTGCGTCAACGACCCCGTCGACGTCGGCGCGGACTACAGCACGTTCGCGCTGATCCGCGACAACGGGGGTACGGGCGGACTGCTTGCCGCACTGCCCGCCCCGGCGGAGGACCCGCACACGACGGTGTCCTTCCTCGACAACCCTGACTACGCCTGGGGCTCACAGGTCGATGCGGTTGGGCTGGTGCAGGTCCTGGACCTGTGGCGATCGGAGCCCCCGTCACTGATGTGGTGGAACACGACCCTCACCGACGCGGCCCACCACGCGGGTGGCCCATGCTCCGACATCGCCCGCGCCGGCCTCCGCGACGCTGACGCCCGCCTGGGCGTCTGGCTCGACCTGCTCGTGGAGCGGGGACTGCTCGACAGCACCACCATCCTGCTCACCGCGGACCATGGCATGCAGGGGGCCGATCCGTCGTGCGTGGGCGACTGGGACGTCGCCCTGACCCAGGCCGGCGTCCCCTTCCGCGACGAGGCCTACGGGTTCCTCTACCTGGGTGAGTTTGCGACGCAGCCCTAGGGCGAATGCGTCAGTACACGTCGCGTCCTCAGCTCAGCGCATTTTCCGTCGGTCGGGTTGGACCACCCGGTACGTCCGGCGGGGGTCGGCCGACGTGCGGCCGAGCGCTGCGCTTTGCCGAGAAGCAATGCGGTCAGGCAGGTGACAAAGGTGTCCCTCGGCTTGAGACCGGGCCGGATCGGGCCGATGCGAACGGTGGGGTCACACGACGGAGGTGTCCCTTTGTGACGTGAGCTCAGGTGAAAGAGGTCAGGCCGTGCGCCCCCCAGTTCGCATGTTTGCTGCCCTGACCGCCTGCCTGGCGTTGACCGGGTCCGCCTTCGTGACCAGTGCCGCCTTCGTGACCAGCGCTGGCGCCGCGACCGCGCCGCTGCCGGTCGTGGGCCCGGACGTGTCGGGCTGGCAGCACCCGAACGGGGCGCCGATCGACTGGGTCAAGGTGCGTGCGGCCGGGAACAGCTTCGCGATCATCAAGACCACCGAAGGTTCCGGCTACACCAACCCGTACTACGCGGCCGACGCCACCCGTGCCCGCGCGGCGCACCTCGTCGTCGGTGCCTACGCGTTCGCGCGTCCGGCGCTACCTGTCTCCACCGCGACGACGCAGGCGACGTACTTCGCCGCGACGTTGGGCAATGTCCGCACCGCCGGCACGATGCCGCCCATCTTGGACCTGGAAATGTCCGGCGGCCTCTCGCCGGCCGATCTGGTCACCTGGACTCAGCTCTTCTTGGAAACCGTCCGGGCACAGACCGGCCGCACCCCGATCGTCTACAGCTACCCGTACTTCTGGTCGAGCATGATGGCCGGTACGACGGCTTTCGGCCGTTACCCGTTGTGGCTCGCCTCCCCCACGGCCACGTCGCCGACGCCGTTCGCCGGCTGGAAGGCCTGGACCCTCTGGCAGTACACCGCCAGCGGCAGTGTGCCCGGCGTGCCGGGTGGAGCCGCGGACATGTCTCGCTTCGCCGGCACGGGTGCGCAAATGACCGCATTGGGCAACGGCGTACCCGCCACGGCCTGGACCGTCAGGGCTCCGACAGCGCCGCGCACGGTGCACGCCGCGCCTGGGGTGCGGTCGGCCGTCGTTGCCTGGCAACCCTCGGACGACGGCGGTCAGGTCCCGAGCCGCTTCTCGGTGACGGCCAGCCCCGGCGGTGCCGTGACCACCGTCGCGGGGACCAGCCACACGGGCCGGGTCACCGGCCTCACCCCCGGCAAGGCCTACAGCTTCACCGTGACAGCCACCAACACCGCCGGGACCTCCACCGCCTCGGTGGCCTCCGGCCTGGTCGTCCCGGGTGCACTACCGGCCGCCCCCGGCAGGCCCGCGGTGAACAGCGTCTCCCGGCACGTGACCCTCACCTGGGGCGCCGTCAACGGGGCAACGCGTTACCTGGTGCACCGTTGCGCAGCCCCCTGCCTCCCTGGGTCCGCAGCGATCGCGACGGTGACCGTCCCGTCCTCGACGTACACCGACGCCACCGTCGTCGATGGGACGCGCTATGTCTATGCCGTCAGTGCCGCGAACGGGTGGGGCTCCTCGCCCAATGGGGGGACAGCCCTTGCTGCACCCGTCGGACCGCCTCCCGCGCCGACCTCCCTGGCCGCGAAGGTCACGACCACCAGCGCGACGCTGAGCTGGCTCCCGCCGGTCGGGACCGGCGGCTCACCCTTGACCGCGTACGTCATCACCGTCGACGGAACCGTCAAGGCCACCCTGTCCGCAACCGCCCGGACCTGGACTCTCACGGGTCTGCCGGTCGCGAGCCGGCACCTGCTCAGCGTTGCCGCCCGTAGCGCCCTCGGTACCGGGCAGGCAGCGAAGCTCGCCATCACGACGACCGGGACCAGTCTCGTAGTGAGCACGCCAACGGCCGTCAGCGTCACGCTGCCGCAGGTGGCGCTGTCGACCAGACCCACGTCGATCGTCGTGAACGTCCGGCGTGCCGGGAGCATCACCGCACTTGCTGGTGTCCCCGTCCTGGTCGCCTTCACCCCCCGAGCCGGCGCTGCACCGGCACCGGTGCGGGTCGTCACCGATGCGACCGGAAGGGCCACTGCGGTGTTCCGGCCCGTTGTCGACGGCACCGTCACGGCGACCGTAGTGGCCTCCGCTCGCTACGCCGGGTCAAGTGCTAGGGCCCTGCTCACCGTCCGGCCGGTCGTTTCGGCCGTCCTCAGCGCGACTGCGACGCGGGTCGGTCACAGCGTGGTCCTCACCGGCGCCGTCGGCTCACTCATGGTGGGGGAGCGGGTCTACCGGCAGGGACTCATCAACGGAAGCTGGCACACCTGGGCCATCGCCGTCGTCGACCGTACTGGTCGGTTCACTTTTGTGATCACCCCCACGGTCGTTGCCATCAACAGGTACAGGGTCCTGATCTACGCCTCGCGCCTGCACAGCACCGGCGCCAGCGTCACCCGGGACCTGCGCGTCAGCTGACCCCTTTCGGGCAGGTCAGGGCAGGTGCGTCGACCGGCCCGCGGCCCGGCCCACAGCCCAAGAGTCCGGAACCGGACATTCTGGTTGACGGGCCGGTGCCGTCGGGCTGAGGTGGACCTCGCTACCTCAGCAGGTCCCGTAGGCCTGCGCGCCAACCTGAGTCGGCCATCGCGGCCTGCAGTGCAGGGGATCTCATGCCAGGGCACTTCACCCACATCTACACGGCTCGTCGCGTCGCGGACCTGTTGAGCGACCCGGCGACCGGCACCTTCGACGTGGCGGGCAGTCTGCTCGAGACCGTCGCCGACGGCCTGACCCCGCAGCAGTGTGGGCAGGTCATGAAGGACTGGGAGCGGTTCGCGGCGCTGGGCGCCGTCGGCCCCGACCTATTCTTCTTCTGCCAGGACTACTCGAGCGGACCGCTGGCGGCGGCGCCGTTCCAGGACGACATCTTGATGCTGGCGATGGCGTCGTACTACTGGGCGGACGCGGCCAAGGAGGACAACTACGAGCCGCTGCTCCTGCTGCTCGCCGAGGTCAACGGGACCTTCGCCGAGATCGCCCGCATCCTGATCGGTCTGCAGAAGGCGTGGAAGGCGTTCGTCAAGGTCTACAACAAGACCGTCAAGAAGTTCGTGGACGAGGTCGTGACCGTCCTCGACGACCTGACCGGAGGCCTGGTCGAGGAGTTCGCCACGGCGGTGAAGAACCTCGCCGACGCGATTTTGCAGGTGATTGAGATGGAGGTGCTGACCTACGCGGACCTGTTCTCGTGGTTCAGCCTGAAGATGCGTCAGGGCTGGGACGAACAGGCGTTCGTCTGGAGCGACATGCTCCACTACCGGCACACCAGCCAGATGGCCGCGAACCTGCTCGCCGAGGCCAAGCGCCAGCGGCAGGCCGGTGGCAGCCAGGAGCAGTACGACCAGTTCCTGGCCTACACGCTCGGTTGGGTGTGCCACATCGGGACCGACGTGGTCGCGCACTCGTTCGTCAACGAGCAGTGCGGCGGGCCGTTCCGTACGCATTACCAGCGCCACCACGTGATCGAGAACCACATGGACGCGCACAACTACCGCGCCTGCGCGCCGGGTGGTTCGCTTCCCGCCGACCCGATGGGGGCCACCGAGACCTTCCCCGACATCGACCGCAGCGCCCTGGTCTTCTCCGTTGCGCTCGACGACGCCCACCCGCAGGGCTGGCCGCGGCCGACGACGCTGTCCGACGACCCGGACGAGGCCAAGAAGCAGGTCGACGTCGACGGGCAGCTGCCCGACTGGCTGGCCGACGGGATCGTCCGCGCGATGATCGCGACCTACCACGGGAAGACGGGACACCTCGAGCCGGCCAACCTGGGCGGCGGACCGTTCCAGGCGGGGCTGTCGGACGCCGAGGATGGCGTGCGGTTCCTGATCGACAAGGCCGGCATCGGGATCGACCGCCCGCTGAGTGAGCTGTTCGCGATGATCGCCCCGGACCCCGACTTCGACGTCCCGCCCGGCTACCCGCTGCCCTGGGAGGTGAAGGTCTGCTACCGCTTCATGATCAGCTTCTACAAGCTGTCCTTCACCGACGGGTTCGACCTCAAGAAGCCGCGCACCCCCCAGGTCATCACCTGGCCGCCCGCGTCGGACTTCACCGACCTGGCCAGCGCCCCGGACTTCTCCGGCGCGTCCACCGGCGACCCGGTCGAGGACCTGTGCAACGCCATCAAGGCCCTCGTCGACTGGATCAAGAAGGAGGCCGAAGCGGCGTTGAAGCTGGCGGGGGACATCGTCAAGGCGCTCGCCAGCCCCTTCACCTACCCGCTGCGGGCGGCGTTGCACGAGCTCGCGATGCTCGGCTGGAACATCGCCACCGGAGCGCACGAGATCCTCGCCCACACCGGCTTCGTCTACCCCCACGGCGAACGGCTGTACGGCGACGGCGAGCTCGCCGTACCCAACGAGATCGACCTGGCGCTGATCACCCTCGGGATGACGACCGACGCGGCATTCGTCGCGGCGCTCGGGGACGCCAGCGACATCCTCGGCAACCTCGACCTGGCCACCGACGGCCTGGGAGACCTGCGCGACCCGCAGCAGCCGTTCCCGTTCCTGCCGGTGCGGGAGGTGCAGGACCACGGCCACAAGCCCAACGAGTTCCGCCGGCCGTGGGCCTTCCCGTCCAAGAGCCGCGGTCCGGACGGCAAGCTCTACGACACCCCGCTCGAGCAGTGGGACGTCGATGCAGAGATGGACCGGCTGGGGCTCGGCGGGGCGACCCGCGCCGGCGTCGACCGGCTGCTCGGAGACAGCAAGGGCCTCACGGTGCCCGGTCCCTACCCGGCCGGCTCGCAACCGGAGTCACTGCTCACGGGCGGTCACCTCGGCGACCCGCAGCAGCGTCCGCAGTACGAGGCGGCCGACAGCCCGGCGATCACCGACGCCCTCAACCGCGAGCACCTGATCCTCAGCGACGGCGTCGGCAACCCGCTCGGTGACGTGATCCCCTTCTCGTCGTACCTGATCGGGCGGATCTTGTCCAAGGACGGGTACCCGGTGGATTTCAACCTCGACGCCGACCGCGGCTACGGCTACCTGTGCTGGGACTGGACCCGCGACCCGAACAAGACCGCGACCAACGGCCGTGGGCAGACCTACGCGCAGCCGGTGATCCCCCCCGAGGGGGCGACGACCGACGGCGGCGCGAGCCCCTGGCTCGGTGCACTCGTCGATGCCAACGGCCGGCCGCAGCAGCAGAAGCTGCAGCTGCAGTACCTCGACAAGCAGCCCCCCACCGGGAAGACGCGGGGCCCGCGATGAGCGACGACGACAACCTGCTGGGTGCGGCCCGCGCCTTCGCCCGCAAGGCGGCCGGTGCGGTCGACGCGGTCGAGGACGCTGTCGAGGGGGCGATCAAGCAGGTGCTGCGGGTCGGCCGCGAGGAGCGCCAGGAACATCCGGAGCACGAGGAGCACCGCGGCTGCGGTCACTGCAGCTGCCACTGCACCTGCGGTACGCCGGGACCCGGCGACCACGACGGGGACGGTCCGCCCGGCGGTCCAGGAGGGGGTCGTCCGGGCCGGCCGACCCGCACCCCCGGCCACGACCGGGGCGACCTCGACGGCACGCCGGTGACCGTCGGCGACATCACGGGCACGCACCCGGGCAACAGCTGGCCGGGGCCGCGCAAGGACCTGCCGCTGCCGTTTCTGTTCCTGCGGGCCAACGCAGGCGACAACGGCACGCGACCTGCGGTCGGAGCGTTCTGGGAGAGCCCGGACGTCTACCTGCTGGCGGGCGTCCACCCGTCGGTGGCGCCGCCGATCCCGCCGGCCCTGGGCCAGACCGCGCTGGCCGGGCAGCCCAACACGGTCTACGCGCACATCTGGAACTTCGGGCGGGCCGCAGCCCACGACGTGGTCGTGGAGTTCTACTGGTGCAACCCCTCGCTGGGCTTCAACCCGACGAGCGCGCAGCTGATCGGTCGGGGCAGGGCGCACCTCGGTCATCGGGGAAGCGGTCGGTCCCACCACGTCGTGAAGTGCCCCGAACCGTGGGTGCCGACGTTCGTCAACGGCGGGCACGAGTGCCTGCTGATCCGGGCGTGGGACAACTGCCAGGACCTGCTGACCAACCCGGAATGGGACGCGTCGGTCAACCGGCACCTCGGGCAGCGCAACGTGCACGTCGTCGACCTGGGTTCAGGGGGAGGAGCAGGGGCTGGGGTCGGCCTGCCCGTCCCGCCGCTCACCCTCGCGGTGGGTCCGCTGTTCGGGGCGCCGGCGACCCTCGCGGTGCAACGCGAGCACCCTGCCAACGTGCCGTGGCTGCAGCTGCGCACCGGCCGCGGGGTCTTCCCTGCGCCGGCTACGCCGACTGGGGACCTCGGGATCGCGGTGGGGGGTGGCACGGCCGCGGCGACCCACACGGTCGACGGGGACGGCAACACGGTCACCCTGCACGCGGGCGACGACCCACCGCCTCCGGGTAGTGCCCACGTCTACCGGGTCACGGCCAGCCAGGGAGGGGCGCCCTTTGGCGGCTACACGGTCGTCGTCCTGGGCTGACCGGGGAACGGGGCAGGTCGACGCCGGCGCACACCCTGGCGCGGGTGGAAACGTCACAGGGCCGTCACAGGCCCGTCACAGGTTGACGCGGACACAGTGTCCCATCCGGGCGCATGCCCCGGCTCCCAAGGAGGATCCCCCATGAGCAACGACACACCCAGCCGCAACACGCCCCTCCACACGTGGCGCCATCCGGTCGGTTGGGGACTGGCCGGCGTTGTCGCCGGTGGCGTGCTCGTGGGCACGCTCTCCGCCCACGCTGCGTCTACCCCGTCCGCGTCCCCCACCGGTCCGGCGGTTTCGGCGGCTGCCGAATGTCACTGGGGCGGGCACGGGCCGAGGAGACCAGCCACGGCGGCCGACGCAGCCAAGGTGAAGGCGGCGGTGTTGGCCAAGTACGCCGGAGCCACCGTCCACGCGGTCGAGGTGGAGGGCGCCGGCTTCGAGGCGCACGTCACCACCAACGCGGGCCAGCGGTTGCGCATCGTCCTCGACAAGGCCTTCGCTATCACGGGCACGGGCACGGAGCAGGGTCGAGGCGGACCTGGCGGACCTGGCGGACCTGGCGGACCTGGCGGACCTGGCGGACCTGGCGGACCGCGTGGACACAGCAACCTCGACCCGGCGCACGAGGCGGCCGAGAGCCAGGAGCGGGCGGCGCAGGAGAAGGCCAACGACGCCACGCTCCCGCCGGAAAGTCCGATCCCCTCGGGCTGACCGGGTCTTGGGTG
>JANXUE010000008.1 GCA_025352005.1 Frankiales bacterium | reverse complement strand
CGACGTGACCTTCGACGTCGCACCCGGACGGACCGTCGCCGTCGTCGGACCGACGGGCTCCGGCAAGTCGACTCTGGCGACCCTGCTCGTCCGGCTCGTCGACCCCGTCACCGGCGCCGTCGCCTACGACGGGACCGACGTGCGTGCGTTCGCACCGGGGGCGTTGGCCGATGTGGCCTCGCTGGCGCCACAGACCACCTTCTTGTTCGACGACTCCGTCCGCGGCAACATCACGCTCGGCGCCGACATCAGCGACGAGCAGGTCTGGGCGGCCCTGCGGGTGGCCCAGGCGGAGGGCTTCGTTGCCGCTCTGCCCAAGGGACTGGACACCGTCGTGGGTGAGCGCGGCGCCACGCTTTCCGGTGGCCAGCGGCAACGGCTCGCCCTCGCCCGCGCCGTCGCCCGCAAGCCCCGGCTGCTGGTGCTCGACGATGCCACGTCGTCGGTCGACCCGTCCGTCGAGCAGCGCATTCTCGCCGGCTTGCGGGAGTCCTCGACGGCGGCCACCGTGGTCGTGGTGGCCTATCGCCGGGCCACCATCGCCCTCGCCGACGAGGTCGTATTCGTCGATGGCGGACGGGTCATCGACCGCGGGTCGCACGCCGAGCTGCTCAGCCGGTGCGAGGGCTACCGGGACCTGGTCACCGCCTACGAGCGGGCCGAGGTCGAACGTGTCGCCGAGCACGCGGGCGACGAGCTGGAGACGGCATGACCACCACCATGACTGCGCCGGGTCCGGTTGAGCGCACCTCCACGGGGACCCTCCTGCACGCGTTGCGGCTCGCCCCGGAGTTCCGCGCCGGCCTCGGGGTGACGCTGCTGCTCGCTGTCGTGAGCACCGCCGGCCGGGTCGTCGTACCCCTTGCCGTGCAGCAGACGATCGACCACGGCCTGAACCGCAGCACCCCTGACCTGGGCCTGGTCCGCCTGACCTGCTCCCTGGCCGCAGTCGCGGTGGCCGTGACCGCGGTGGCCAACTACCTCATGAACGTCCGGCTGTACCGGACGACCGAGGACGGGCTGCTCTCCCTGCGTACTAAGGCTTTCCGGAGGGTGCACGACCTGTCGGTGCTGCACCAGGCGTCGGAGCGGCGCGGCTCGCTGGTGTCCCGCGTGACCGGCGACGTCGACACGATCAGCTCGTTCATGCAGTTCGGTGGGCTGCTCGTCATCATCTCCGCGGCCCAGCTGGTTCTCGCCAGCGCGGTGATGCTCTGGTGGTCGTGGCAGCTGACCCTGGCTGTCTACGTCTGCATGCTGCCCCTGGTGCTGTCGCTGCGCATCTTCCAGCGTCGGCTCCAGGTGGCCTACGGGCTGGTCCGGCAGCGGATCGGCGAGATGCTCGGCGCCGTCTCCGAATCCGTCGTCGGAGCGCCGGTGATCCGGGCCTACGGGGCGCAGGCTCGCACCGCGACGCGCATCGACGAGGCCGTGTCGAGCACAACGCAGGCGCAGACCCGCGCGCAGACGATCGCTGCGACGACGTTCTGCAGCGGTGAGATCACGACGGCGCTGGCCAACAGTGCCGTCATCGTCCTCGGGGTCCTGCTCGCGACGAGCGGGTCGCTGTCGCTGGGCCGGCTCGTCGGGTTCCTGTTCCTGGTCACCTTGTTCGTGCAGCCCGTCCAGGTCGCGACCGAGGTCCTCAACGAGGCCCAGAACGCCATCGCCGGTATGCGCAGGGTCCTCGGCGTGCTCGACACCCCCACCGACGTGGGCGACCCGGAGCCGGGGGTCGAGCTGCCGGTCGGGCCGCTGTCGGTGACCTTCGAGCACGTCCACTTCGCCTACCCGGGTGGGCCGGACGTGCTGCACGACGTCGATCTCACCCTGACCGCTCAGACCCGCGTCGCGGTCGTGGGGGAGACCGGCTCGGGAAAGACGACCTTCGCGAAGTTGCTGACCCGACTGATGGATCCGACCCGCGGACGGGTGCTGCTGTCGGGCGTGCCGCTCGATCAGGTGGGGTTTGCGTCCCTGCGGCGGCGGGTCGTCATGGTGCCGCAGGACGGGTTCTTGTTCGACACGACCGTCGCCGACAACGTGCGCTACGGACGGGACGGGGCGAGCGACGCGGACGTGCTGCTGGCCTTCACCGAGCTCGGCCTCGACGACTGGCTGGACGGCCTTCCCGACGGCCTGTCCACCCGCGTCGGAGAACGTGGTGAGTCCCTGTCGGTGGGCGAGCGCCAGCTGGTCGCGATCGCCCGTGCCTACATCGCCGACCCCGACCTGCTCGTGCTGGATGAGGCGACCTCCGCGGTCGACCCCGCGACCGAGGTCCGGCTCGCCCGGGCCCTTGATTCGCTGACCAGGGGCCGGACGACGCTCACCATCGCGCACCGGCTCTCGACCGCCGAGGCCGCCGACGAGGTCCTGGTCGTCGACCGTGGCGTCGTCGTGCAGCGAGGTTCACACTGTGACCTCGTCGACGTCCCCGGTGTCTACGGCGACCTGCACGCGTCATGGATGTCCCAGTCGCGATGACGTCTGTCCTTCGCACCGCGCCGCCGCGGAAGGCCGAGCGTCGAGGCCTGCTCCTGGCCTTCGCCATCTTCGGCGTCTTCTGGGGCGCCTGGTCCGCCACCTTGCCCGCGGTCCGCGCGCAGGCCCACCTGTCCGACGGACAGCTCGGCATCGGGCTCGCGGCGATCGCCTTCTCAGCCGTGCCGGTCATGCCCTTCGCGGGCCGACTCGTCGACCGCATCGGCGCCCGGCGGGCGTTGCCCGCGGCCATGTTCCTGTTCGCCCTCGTGCTGCCGCTGGCGGCCTTCGCGCACTCGCTCGCGACGCTGGTGCCAGCCCTGGTGTTGCTGGGTCTGGCCACCGGAGGCCTCGACATCGTCGCGAACACCGCCGTGGCGGCCTGGGAACGGGTCGAGGGCGACCGGCTGATGAGCGTCGCGCACGGTGCCTTCTCGGTGGGGGTGCTCGTCGGGAGCGCGAGCGCCGGCCTGGCGCGTCAGGCCGGCGCGGGACCGCTGCCCATCCTCGGCACCGTCACCGTGCTGGTGCTGTTCGTGGTGGCCGGCCAGCCGGCGTACCGACAGGCTGACCAGCACGAGGTGGCGGGCGCGCGCGCGGGCCTGTCGGCGGTGCTGCTGGCGATCGGGCTGCTGAGCGCGGGCGCCTTCCTGTGCGAGGACGCGATCGGGTCCTGGAGCGCCCTGCACCTGGAGCGCGGGCTCGGCGCCTCGCCCGCCGTCAGCGGCCTGGGGCCGGGGCTGTTCGCCGGGGCGATGGCGGTCGGCAGGCTCGCGGGCGGGTTCGTGCACGTGCGGCCCGACGTGCTGTTTGGCAGCGCTGCTTCGGCACTCGGGGCCGGTGCCCTCGTCGTCGCGCTCGCGCCGACGGCTGGGGTCGCCCTGGCCGGGCTCGTCCTCGCCGGGGCCGGAACCTCGGTGCTCGCACCGGTGCTCTACTCCGCGGTCGGTGCCCGCGCCGCCCCCGGAAGGCAGGGCGCCGACCTCGCCCGCGTCAGTGCCCTTGGCTACGTCGGCTTCGTCGCCGGACCGCCCCTCGTCGGGGCCTTGTCCGCGGCGGTGTCGCTGCCCGTCGCCCTGGGTTCGCTGTCCGGCATCGCCTTGGCCCTGGCCGTGGGTGGGCCGTTGCTGCTCAGGCCTTCTGGAAGGATGAGGGCATGACCGCCGTGCGCCCCACCGAGCTCGACCCCGCCATCGCGACCCGGCTCAAGCGGGACGGGGACGGCCTCGTCGTCGCCGTCTGCCAGCAGCACGACACCGGCGAGGTCCTCATGGTCGGCTGGATGGACGACCAGGCGCTACACCTCACCCTCACCACCGGCCGCTGCACCTACTGGTCCCGCAGCCGCCAGGAGTACTGGATCAAGGGCGAGACCTCCGGCTCGCAGCAGTGGGTCAAGAGCGTCGCTCTGGACTGCGACGGCGACTCCCTGCTGGTGCGCGTCGACCAGGTGGGTGGCGCCTGCCACACCGGGGACCGGACCTGCTTCGAGCGCATCTCCCTGCCGGCCGTGGTGGGCCAGCGGACATGAGCGCGCCTCGCCGGAAGCGATCATGAGGCTCGGCGTCACCAGTCCTTCCGCCGAGCAGTTCGCAGCCCTCGACCAGCCGCTCGTGCCGGTCGTGCGTCGGTTGCTGGCAGACGGCGAGACGGCAGTCGGGGTCTACCGCAAGCTGGCCCGAAACCGGCAGGGGACCTTCCTGCTCGAGTCGGCAGAGCAAGGCAAGCAGTGGTCGCGCTGGTCGTTCGTCGGCGTCCACTGCGCGGGGGTCCTGACCGAGCGCGACGGGGCCGCCCTCTGGCTCGGTGAGGGCCTGCCGACCACCTCCACGGACCCGCTGGAGGCACTGCGCGAAGCGGACGCGCTGTTGCGCACCCCCCACGTCCCCGGGCTGCCGCCCTTCACCGGGGGCCTGGTCGGCTACCTGTCCTACGACGTGGTCCGGCGGCTCGAGAAGCTGCCGTCGCTCGCCAAGGACGAGCTCGGGATGCCTGAGCTGACCATGCTGCTCGCCACCGACCTCGCGGTCCTCGACCACTCCGACGGCACGATCTGGCTGGTCGCCAACGTCGTCCGCGGCGGTTCCTACGACGACGCCGTCGCCCGCCTCGACGCGATGGCCGCCGACCTCGGCAAGCCCGGTGAGCCCTCGGTCGCGGTCCTGGACCTGGACATCGCTCCGACGGTGATCCGGCGTACCAGCCCGGCTGACCACATGGCGGGCGTCGAGACTGTGAAGGAGCACATCCGGGCGGGCGACGCGTTCCAGGTCGTGCTGTCCCAGAGGTTCGAGAT
Organism: Frankiales bacterium; assembly: GCA_025352005.1. Taxonomy (GTDB): domain Bacteria; phylum Actinomycetota; class Actinomycetes; order Mycobacteriales; family SCTD01; genus RYN-111. The sequence goes on along the minus strand of JANXUE010000008.1, from coordinate 6,384 downwards.
CGAGACCGACGTGGACGCACTCGACGTCTACCGGGTGCTGCGCACGACGAACCCCTCGCCGTACATGTACCTACTGCGCTTCGCCGGCCGCGAGTCGCCGTATGACGTGGTCGGCTCCTCGCCGGAGGCTCTGGTCACGGTCGTCGGCGGCGAGGCGGTGCTGCATCCCATCGCCGGCACGAAGCCGCGGGGCGCGACCCCCGAGGAGGACACGGCGCTCGCCCTGGAACTGCTCGCGGACCCCAAGGAGCGTTCGGAGCACGTCATGCTCGTCGACCTCGGCCGCAACGACCTGGGGCGGGTCTGCACGCCCGGGACGGTCGACGTCGTCGACTTCATGACCGTCGAGCGGTACTCCCACGTCATGCACATCGTGTCGACCGTCGTCGGGCAGGTCGCGCCCGGGCTGTCCGCCTTCGACGTGCTCACCGCGACCTTCCCGGCCGGCACGCTGGCTGGGGCACCCAAGCCGCGGGCCATGGAGATCATCGAGTCCCTCGAGCCGGTGCGCCGCAACCTGTACGGCGGCTGCGTGGGCTATCTCGGCTCCTCCGGCGACATGGACATGGCCATCGCGATCCGCACCGCCGTGCTGCACGGCGGCCGGGCGGTGGTCCAGGCCGGCGGCGGTCTGGTCGCCGACTCCGACCCGGCGGCCGAGCAGGCCGAGTGCGAGAACAAGGCTGCGGCCGTCCTCCGGGCGATCGCCGCTGCGTCGACCCTGCGACCCGCGTGAGCCCACGTCGCGAGCTGCGGCTGGCAGTCCTGCTTTGCCTGTTGGGCTCGGTCGTGGTGCTGCTCGCCGTCTCCCGAACCTGGTTCAGCTACGCCGAGGGGCAGCAGCTCACGATCGACGCGGTCCGGACCTCCGTCCGCGGCTCGCGGATCGTCTCCGGCGCCCAAGCCCTGGGGTACGTGGGCCTTGCGGGCGTGGTTGCCCTGGCGGCCACCCGCCACTGGGGACGTGTCCTCGTGGGGGTCCTCGTCCTCGTGTCCGGGATCGGCGTGGTGGTCGTCGTCGGCCGCGTGCTGGCCGAGGGGATCTCCACGCGCGCCCTGCCTGCAGGCCCGGCGGTCACCGGCACCTCCACGTCCTCCGTCTGGGCCTGGCTGGTGATCCTGGGGGGGCTGCTGCTCGTGCTGTCGGGAGTCCTGGTCGCGGTGCGTGGGCGGTCCTGGGCAGCCCTCAGTGCGTCCTACCAGGCGCCGGCGGCTCGGCCGGTCGAGCCGCCGGTCACGGACAAGGGCGCGTGGGACGCCTTTGACCGCGGCGAGGACCCCACGAGCTGACCCCAGCAGCGGGAGGGCTGGGACGGACCCCGCGGAGCGGCGGGCAGGATGGCCGGTCTACCGTGGCGGGACCGGAACACGGCAGGACGAGCAGAGGCGGAGACCGCGAGGTGAGCGTGCTCGACGACATCATCGTCGGTGTGCGTGAGGACCTCGCCGCACGGCAGGCACTGACCTCCCTGGAGCAGCTCAAGGACCTGGCCCAAGCCCGGTCCAGGGCCAAGGACGGGTACGCCGCACTGCGCCAGCCCGGGGTGGCCGTCATCGCAGAGGTGAAGCGGAGCAGCCCCAGCAAGGGAGCACTTGCGGCGATCACCGACCCGGCTGCGCTGGCCGAGGACTACGAGCTCGGCGGCGCCAGCGTCATCAGCGTCCTCACCGAGCAGCGCCGGTTCGGGGGCAGCCTTGCCGACCTCGACGCGGTGCGGGCGCGCGTGGACGTACCCGTGCTGCGCAAGGACTTCATCCTCAGCAGCTACCAGCTGTGGGAGGCGCGGGCGCACGGTGCCGACCTCATCTTGCTGATCGTGGCGGCTCTGGAGCAGGAAGCCCTGATCAGCCTGCTCGAGCGGACCGAGTCCCTCGGCATGACGCCACTCGTCGAGGTTCACGATGAGGACGAGCTGTCGCGGGCCCTCGACGCCGGCGCGCGGCTCGTCGGGGTCAACGCGCGCAACCTCAAGACCCTCGAGGTGGACCGCAGCGTCTTCGGCCGGCTCAGCCCGACGATCCCGGACGGCGTCATCAAGGTTGCCGAGTCGGGCGTGCGCGGTCCGCACGACCTGCTCACGTACGCCGCTCAAGGTGCCGACGCGGTGCTCGTCGGGGAAGGTGTCGTCACGGGTGGACATCCGCGGCAGGCCGTGGCCGACCTGGTCGCTGCCGGGGCCCACCCGGCGGCGCGGCACCAGCACTGACCGCGGGCCAGCACCTGCACCAACCAGCACCTGCTCAAACCAGCACCTTCACCGACCAGCACCTGACCGAACCAGCAAGAGTGAGGCACCAGCAGTGACGACGTTTCTGACAGCCGGCTCCGCCCAGGAGCTCCCCGACGCCTCGGGGCACTTCGGGCCGTACGGCGGCAGGTTCGTGCCGGAGGCCCTCATCGCGGCGCTGGACCAACTCGGCCGAGCCCATGCGGAGGCCCAGCAGGACCCGGTGTTCCTGGGCGAGCTCGACGAGCTGCTCACCAACTACGCGGGCCGTCCGACCCCGCTGACGGAGGCAAAGCGGTTCGCCGCTCACGTCGGCCGTGGGGCACGGGTGTTCCTTAAGCGCGAGGACCTGGCCCACACCGGCAGCCACAAGATCAACAACGTCCTGGGTCAGGCGCTGCTGGCGAAGAAGATGGGCAAGCAGCGGGTCATCGCCGAGACTGGCGCCGGCCAGCACGGCGTGGCGATGGCCACGGCGGCGGCGCTGTTCGGCTTCGAGTGCACCGTCTACATGGGCGAGGAGGACACCCGTCGGCAGTCGCTCAACGTGGCCCGGATGCGGCTGCTCGGCGCCGAGGTCGTCCCGGTCAGCACCGGCACGAAGACCCTCAAGGACGCCACCAACGAGGCCTTCCGCGACTGGGTGGCCAATGTCGAGACCACGCACTACGCCATCGGCAGCGTCGTCGGCCCGCACCCCTTCCCGATGATCGTGCGCGACTTCCAGCGCATCATTGGCGTCGAGGCACGTCAGCAGCTGCTCGACAGGACGGGTGAGCTGCCCCACGCGGCGGTGGCGTGTGTCGGTGGCGGCAGCAACGCCCTGGGACTGTTCCACCGCTTCCTCACCGACGAGTCCGTCGCCCTGGTCGGCTGCGAGGCCGGTGGGGACGGCGTCGGCACCGGTCGGCACGCGGCGCCGCTCACAGCCGGCACCCCGGGCGTGCTGCACGGCGCCCGCAGCTACCTGATGCAGGACGACGACGGCCAGACTCTCGACACCACCAGCATCAGCGCCGGCCTCGACTACCCCGGCGTGGGGCCAGAGCACGCCTGGCTGCGGGACGCGGGCCGTGCGACGTACACCGGGGTCACCGACACCGAAGCGATGGCGGCGCTCGAGGTTCTGGCCAAGACCGAGGGCATCTTGTGCGCGATCGAGACCGCGCACGCCTTCGCCGGCGCAATCACGTGGATCCGTGCCCAGGCGGAGGACGACCGGGTGGTGGTCATCAACTGCAGCGGCCGCGGGGACAAGGACGTCGACACCGCCGCCCGCTGGTTCGGCTTGGCGTGAGCCGGCTCGACGAGCTGTTCGCGCGCTGCCGCGCGCAGAACCGGGCGGCGCTGATCGGCTACCTACCGGTGGGCTTCCCCACCTACGAGCTGTCGGTCGCCGGGATGCTTGCGATGATCGAGGGCGGGGTCGACGCCGTCGAGGTCGGCGTGCCCTACACCGACCCGGGGATGGACGGTCCGGTGATCCAGGTCGCCGTCGATGTCGCCCTGCGGGGCGGCAGCCGGGTGGCCCACGTCTTCGACGCGGTCCGGACGGTCAGCGAGAAGGCACCGGTCGTCGTCATGGGCTACTGGAACCCCGTGGAGAGGTATGGCCCGGCACGCTTTGCCAAGGACCTGCGCGCGGCAGGCGGTAGCGGGGCCATCACGCCTGACCTGATCCCCGAGGAGGCCGGACCGTGGATCGAAGCGGCCGGTGCCGAGGACCTCGACCCGGTCTTCCTGGTCGCTCCGAGCAGCACCGACGAGCGGATCGGCGTGGTCGGTCGCACCAACCGTGGCTTCGTCTACGCCGCCAGCACGATGGGGGTCACGGGGACACGGGCGACGGTCGGCAGCCGGGCCGAGGAGCTGGTCGCCAGGACCCGCGCGCAGACCGACCTGCCGGTGTGCGTGGGCCTCGGGGTGAGCAACGGCGACCAGGCCGCGGAGGTCGCCGCCTACGCAGACGGAGTCATCGTCGGGTCGGCGTTCGTGCGGGCCCTGCAGGACGAGGGCGTCGACGCCGTACGCACGCTTGCACGGGAGCTCTCCGAGGGCGTCCGCCGACGCGCGCCGTCGTCCTGACCGTCGCCTCCGGCGGAGGCATCAATGAGCATCGGCGATCTATGGTGGAGGCGTGCCCCTCGCCTCGATCCCCAGTCCCTCCACGGGGGTCCTGCACCTTGGCCCGCTGCCGCTGCGTGCCTATGCCGGCTTCATCCTGCTCGGGGTCCTCGTGGCGGTCTGGATAGGCGAACGTCGCTGGGTGGCCCGGGGCGGGGACAAAGGATTCGTCGCGGACGTGGCCGCCACCGGCGTACCCGTCGGGTTGGTGGGGGCGCGGCTCTACCACGTCATCACCAGCCCGACTGTCTACCTGCACGACCCGGTGCGGGCGCTGGAGATCTGGAAGGGTGGGCTCGGCATCTGGGGTGGCGTCCTCGGCGGTGCCCTGGGTGCCTGGCTGGTGCTGCGCAAGCGTGGGGTCAGCCTCTTGTCTTTCGCCGACGCCGTGGCGCCCGCCCTGCCCGCGGCGCAGGCCATCGGCCGTTTTGGCAACTACTTCAACCAGGAGCTGTACGGCAGGGCCACGAAACTTCCGTGGGGCCTGGAGATCGACGCGGCTCACAGCCCCGACGGCAAGGCCGGGATCTACCAGCCGACGTTCCTCTACGAGTCGTTGTGGGACGTCGGCGTCGCCGGCTTAGTCCTCTGGGCGGACCGGAAATGGCAGCTCGGCAAGGGCAGAGCCTTTGCCCTGTACGTCGCTGCCTACTGCGTGGGACGGGGCTGGATCGAGGCGCTGCGGGTCGACGACGCCAACCACTTCCTGGGCGTCCGGCTCAACGACTACGTGTCCGGGGTCGTGTTCCTGGCCGCCGCGACCTACCTGGTGCTGCGGCGTGGGAGTGGCCCCGACCCCAGGCAGGTGCCCGTTGGCCAGGCAGAAGTGGAGGGGTCCGACGTATCGTCACAGGCGTGACAACCGAAGCCCCCGTTAATAACGACCCGCGCCGGACCACCGGGGAACAGCACCGCGACCACCGTGACGTCACCGGCGGCTGGCTGCGCCCGGCCGTCTTCGGTGTGACCGACGGGCTGGTCAGCAACACCTCGCTGATTGCCGGTGTCGCCGGTGCGCACGTCAGTGCCCACAACGTGATCCTCACCGGCCTCGCGGGCCTGGCGGCCGGTGCCTTCTCGATGGCCACGGGGGAGTACGTCTCGGTCGCCTCGCAGACCGAGCTCACCCGGGCCGAGATCGAGATCGAGAAGGCCGAGATTCGCCGATTCCCCAAGGGCGAGGAGGCCGAGCTCGCGGCCATCTACGTCGGACGCGGGGTCGAGCCGGCGGTGGCCAAGGAGGTCGCGCGACAGTTGTCAAAGGACCCGGAGCAGGCGTGGCGGGTGCACGCCCGCGAAGAGCTCGGGGTCGACCCCGACGACCTGCCCAGCCCGTGGACCGCAGCCGGCTCGTCGTTCGTCGCCTTCGCGCTCGGTGCGTTCCTGCCGCTGCTTCCCTACCTGCTCGGGGAGACCAGCCTGGCTGTCTCGGTCGTGCTTGCCGGCGCGGCGCTGTTCGGCGCGGGCGCGGCGGTCAGCCGTTTCACCAACCGGGGCTGGCTGTACTCCGGTGGCCGTCAGCTCGTCCTCGGCGCCGCGGCCGCCGCTGTGACCTATCTGATCGGTAGCGCGGTCGGCTCCTGAGCGTCACGAGGTGAAGGTGGCGACGCAGTACTGGTCCCGGCCGGAGCCGTCGCGCCGCGCGGGAGGTCGACGGCACCGCCCGGGTCAGCCGACGTGAGGTGGATCTCCACAGTCACCCAGCCGCCCTCGGCGCGCACGGCTACCCAGCCGCCATACACCTCGACGAGGCGACGTACGACGTAGAGTCCCATCCCCAAGCCCTCGTGGCCGCGAGTGGTCCCGGCCTCGCCCTGGGTGAATGGCTCGAACAGGTACGTCGCCGCCGCCGGGTCCAGCACCCCGCCCTCATTGCTGACGGCCACCCACACCCCGTCGTCGTCGCGACCACCCGCCACAAGCGGGATCGCCCCTGGGGCGCCGTACTGCTGGGCGTTGTCAACGAGGTTGGCCAGGACCTGGTGCAGGGCATGCCGGTCGATCCGGGCGACCATGCCCTGCTCGACGACGA
>JANXUE010000290.1 GCA_025352005.1 Frankiales bacterium | reverse complement strand
CTGATCATCATCGCGCTGATCCCGCTCGCACTGCGCGGCGTCCGGTACGTCCCGAGCTCGGCCAGTGCCCTGCTCCGCCGCAACATCTTGCTCTACGGCGTCGGCGGTCTCATCGCCCCGTTCGCCGGCATCAAGCTCATCGACCTGCTCGTCGCCCTCATCCCCGGAATCGGCTGATCACCATGAACTACCTCAAGCAGCACCTCGCGGCTCTGCGCCTGCTCCTGGTTATGACGGTAGTGACCGGCATCGGCTACCCGCTCGCGGTCACCGCGGTCGCGCAGCTTCCCGGGCTCAAGAGCCGCGCCGACGGGTCACTGATCAGCGTCGGGGGGAAGACGGTCGGGTCCAAGCTCCTGGGGCAGGCGTTCACCGACTCCGGCGGCAACGCTCTGGTCCAGTACTTCCAGAGCCGCCCGTCCGCAGCCGGCGCCGGCTACGACCCGACCGCGTCCAGCGCCAGCAACCTCGGTCCCGAGAGCATCGTGGACGTCCTACCCAACCCGAAGACCAAGGACGACAGCGGGACCCAGCGCCTGCTCACGCTGGTCTGCTCACGCAGCAAGGCCGTCGGAGCACTCGAAGGGGTCGATGGCATGCGGCCCTACTGCACACCGGATGGTGTCGGCGCGGTCCTGGCCGTCCTCTACGCCGGCCCCGGCTACGCCGGCACCGTGATCCACGTGGTCAGCGTCAACGAGGCCTGCCCCGCAGTTCCCTTCCTGACCTCGTACAAGGGAGTGAAGGTCGAGTGCGGCACATTCGGCGAGGACTACTCCAGGGGTCAGGTCGTGCCGATCCGCGGCAGCTCCACCGGCACCCCCGCCGTGCCGGCCGACGCTGTCACCGCCAGCGGCTCCGGGCTGGACCCGCAGATCAGCCCCGCCTACGCGAAGCTCCAAGTCGGCCGGGTCGCCAAGGCCCGAGGCGCCAACGACCAGCAGGTCCAAGCCCTGATCGCCACGTACACCACCGGCCGCGGCTTGGGTTTCCTGGGCGAGCCGAGCGTTAACGTCCTAGAACTGAACCTCGCCCTCGATCGGCACTACCCCCACCACCCGTAGTTCGGAAAGGAGCACGATGGCTCGCGGAGTGCTCCGGGTCTACCTCGGCGCTGCACCTGGCGTCGGCAAGACCTTCAAGATGCTCGACGAAGGGCACAGACGAGCCTCCCGGGGCACCGATGTCGTGATCGCCTTCGTCGAGACCCACGGCCGACCCTTCACGGCCGACAAGCTCGAAGGGTTCGAGGTGGTTCAGCGGAAGGTGATGGCGCACCGTGGCACCACCTTCGAAGAGATGGACCTCGACGCCGTCCTTCGCCGGGCGCCGGACGTGGCCCTGGTCGATGAGCTCGCCCACAGCAACATCGCCGGTTCGCAGCACGAGAAGCGCTGGCAGGACGTCGAAGCCCTCCTGGAAGCCGGTATCGACGTCATCAGCACCGTCAACGTGCAGCACCTCGAAAGCCTCAGCGACGTCGTGCTCGCCATCACCGGAGTCCCGCAGCGCGAAACTGTGCCGGACTCCGTCGTCCGGGCCGCCGACCAGGTCGAGCTCGTCGACATGACCCCCGAGGCGCTGCGCCGCAGGATGGCCCATGGCAACGTCTACAAGCCCGAGAAGGTCGACGCCGCCCTCGGCAACTACTTCCGGGTCGGGAACCTCACTGCCCTGCGCGAGCTCGCCCTGCTCTGGCTTGCCGACAGCGTGGATGAAGGCCTGCAGAAGTACCGCGAGGCGCACGGCATCGCCGATGCCTGGGAGACCCGCGAACGCGTCGTTGTCGCGCTCACCGGCGGCCCCGAAGGGGACACCCTCATCCGGCGGGCGGCCCGGATCACCGCCCGTGCCACCGGTGGGGAGCTGTTGGGCGTGCACGTCGCCCGCAGCGACGGCCTGTCCGGCGCCAGCCCGGCAGCCCTGACCACCCAGCGGCTGCTGTTGGAGTCCCTTAGCGGGTCCTACCACCTGCTGGTCGGCGATGACATCTCCGAAGCCCTGCTGAGGTTCGCGAGGAGCAACAACGCCACCCAGATCGTCATCGGTGCGAGCCGTCGCCGCCCCCTGAACGCGGCCCTCGGGGTCGGCACCGGCATCAGAACCATCCGCGCCTCGGGACCGATCGATGTCCACGTCGTCAGTCACGACTACGCCGGACGCGGCAGGGCCTTGCCCCAGCTGACCCGTGGCCTCAACGCCCGCCGCCGCGTGTCCGGACTCGGGCTCGCTGCCGTGCTCTTGGGCAGCCTCACCCTGCTGTGCACCTCCAGCCGGGGAGACCTGACCCTTGGCACGGACCTGCTGCTCTACCTGCTCGCCGTCGTGCTCGTCAGTCTCGTCGGCGGGTTCTGGCCCGCCCTGCTTTCAGCCATCATCGCTAGCCTGCTGCTCAACTTCTACCTCGTCCCACCCATCCACACCTTCACCATCTCCGAACCACAGAACGCGCTGGCGCTCGCCGTCTTCGTACTCATCGCGACTCTCGTCAGTCGCGTCGTCACCCTGTCCGCAGAACGAGCCACCCAAGCCGCCCGCGCCAGCGCCGAAGCTGAGACCCTGTCCACCCTGGCCGGCAGCCTGCTGCGCGGCGAGACCGCCCTGTCCGCACTGCTCGAACGCGTTCAGGAGACCTTCTCGGTCCAGACCGTCTCGCTGCTGCGCCGCACCGGCACGGCCCCCGCCAGCACCGGCGAAGGAGCCCGAGGAACCTGGGACGTCATCGACACCGTGGGACCCACGACGATCCTTCAGCCTCAAGACGCCGACACCGAAGTACCCCTCGACGACGAGCTGTCCCTCGCCCTGCGCGGGAGGCCCCTGCCGCCGGAAGACCGGCGGGTCCTAGGAGCCTTCGCCAGCCAAGTCGCAGTCGCCTACCGACAGCGCCAGCTCACCGAAGCAGCCCAAGCAGCCATCCCCCTCGCCGAGGCGGACCGGATGCGGACCGCGCTGCTCAACGCGGTCAGTCACGACCTCCGAACCCCCATCGCGACTGCCAAGGCAGCCCTTTCGGGCCTCACCGACACCACCATCACCTGGTCAGAGCAAGACCGTCAGGAACTGCTCGGCACCGCGGTCTCCTCGCTGGACCGGCTGACCGACCTGGTCACTAACCTGCTCGACATCTCCCGGCTCCAAGCCGGGGTGCTGTCAGTCTTCCCCGCTCCTATTGGCCTAGACGACATCGTCAGCCAAGCCCTCACCCACGTACCCGGCGGCAACGCCATCGAACTGGACGTCCCCGCGTCGTTACCCGAAGTCCTCGCCGACGCCGGCCTCCTGGAACGTGTCATCGCCAACGTCGTGCAGAACGCGCTACGTCACGCCCCGAACGGGACGCTCGTGGGGGTCGCCGGCAGCCACCACGAAGGCAGAGTCGAACTGCGCGTCATCGACCGAGGCCCAGGTATCCCAACCGCCGCGCAGAAGCGGGCCTTCGAACCGTTCCAGCGCCTCCACGACCACGTCAGTGGCACCGAAGCCGGCGTCGGGCTCGGCCTGGCGATCGCCCGTGGCTTCACCGAAGCCATGGACGGTGAGCTCCGGATGGACCAGACCCCCGGCGGCGGGCTCACCGTAATCATCGACCTACCGGCCATCGACCCGGTGCTCGCATGACCCGCGTCCTGGTCGTGGACGACGAACCGCAGATGCGGAGAGCCCTGCACCTGAACCTCACCGCCCGCGGCTATGACGTCGTCACAGCCGAAGACGGCACCAGCGCCCTGAACGAGCACGCCATCCGGGAACCCGACGTCATCGTCTTGGACCTCGGCCTCCCCGACATCGACGGCCTCGACGTCATCCGCGCCATCCGCACCAGCTCCCAGGTTCCGATCGTCGTGCTGTCAGCCCGAGTCGGCAGCAGCGACAAGGTCGCCGCCCTGGACCTCGGCGCGGATGACTTCGTCACCAAACCCTTCGACATGGACGAGCTACTCGCCCGGCTCCGCGCGGCCACCCGACGGGCCCTACCCGAACCCGCCCGGCGCGGACGAGTCGACTTCGGCCAAGCCAGAGTGGACCTCGCGGCGAAGACCGCGATGTTCCAGGACCAGGACGTGCACCTCACGCCCACCGAGTGGCACCTTCTCGAGCTGCTGCTGCGCAACCCCGGCAAACTCATCACCCAACGGCACCTGCTCATCGCCCTCCGGGGGCACCCGGACCACAGTGACCCGAGCTACCTTCGGATCTACATGGCCCAACTGCGTAAGAAACTCGAATCCGAACCCGGCCGGCCACGACACCTCATCACCGAAGCCGGTGTCGGCTACCGATTCCGCGTATGAGGCTGGGGCAACGTCGGCAGCGCAAACGTCGGAGCCGCTCGTCGGTTAGTGACGGCGCCCCGTCCCTCAAGGACGGTGCATGAGCGCCCATTCAGGCCGGCTCATGAGTATGCAGTTATGTGCATAACAAATCAAGTGCAACGTCTGAGATCCCGCCCTCCTGATCACTGGCCAGCAGCTGTCCCAGAGTCGAGAAGTACAGATATGCCAGTGATCCTTCGGGCCTTTTGCCAAGTACTTCAGACGGAGGATCACCGGCATAAGCGTCGTTAGCCACCCGCATCCGATGATCAGGAAGTGCCGTCACCTCATCTCGGCCCAGGTCGCCGGGCGAGGTGGATAACAACCGGCTTGTCACCTCCCAGCGACTTCACAGAGTCGCCGGTCCAGGTGATCCCCGGAGGGCCTCGCCCGGTCCCTGACGACCGATGGTCTGCGGATCGGTGACGTGAGGCTTCCAGAGGACAGTCACGGTCAAAAGGCTGAAAACTCGGGACTGGCACCGGGCCCTGGTCGTGGTGCACCGGCGTGTAGTCGGGTTGTCCACAGCCCTTCGCAAGCCTTCGTCACTGTGGGTCGACGGGCGACACCCTGTACGTGGAGGAGTCCCGCCACGGCGCGACGCTCCGTTCTCGGGAAGGGGAAGCGATGTCGAGCAAGAGGCGATTCGGTGCCTTGCGCAAGTTGCCGTCGGGTCGGTTGGCAAGCCCGTACCTCACGCCGGACGGACGAGAGATCACGGCGTCCAAGACCTTTTCGACCAAGACCGACGCGTCGCTGTTTCTCGACGCCACCGAGGTGGACCAGATGCGGGGCGTGTGGCACGACCCTTCGCCGGGACGAGCTGAGACCCTTCGGTCTTGGTCAGCTCGGTGGCTCGCTCAACATCGCGTGGTGCTGACCGTCGGAACGGCGGCCTCCTACGACAACCTGCTCAAGTGCTGCGTTCTCGATCGCGTTCTTGACGGTCGGCAGATCGGCCTCGGGGATTTGCGCCGTGCGGCAAGCACCACCGGCTTCCGCGGCTGCCGGAGTACGAGCCGACCATCCTCACGGTTGAGCAGGTAGAGAAGCTGATCGGGCACCTCAGGGACGGTTCGCCCCCGACGGGCAAGGACAAGCGCAGCTGCCAGCCCATCAAACCGAACCCACAGCTGGCGCTCATCGTCGAGCTTCTCGCGTACGGCGGCCTACGGGTCGGCGAGGCCCTGGCGCTGCGTCGCAAGCACGTCGATGTCCTCGGGTGCAAACTCGTGGTCGCCGAGAGCTTGACCGAGATCAACGATGTCTTCACCTTCGGTCCTACGAAGACCCACCAGGTGCGCGAGGTACCGCTTCCGCGCGGGCTGCTGCCCGACCTCGAGGAGCACCTCGACCACGACGTCGCCCGAACCGTCGACGCACTCGTGTTCACGGGTGTGACGGGAGGGCCCGTTCGGTATCGGAGCCTTCGGCGCAGCTTCGACTCGGCGAGCCGCCAGGTCGGACTGGTCGACGTCACGCCGCACAGCCTGCGGGCTTCTTGCGCCTCGGTGGGTAGCCGAGAGCGATGGCGTGCTGGAGGCGGCGAGGCGCCTGGGGCACAGCCGCTCCAGCGTCACGACGCGCCACTACACCCGGCCGATGGCCGGCGGCGACGCGGTCGTGGCCGATCGGCTCGACAAGGCTCGCCAGGCGGCCCGGGCGGCCGTGAGCCTGAGTTCTGCCCCCTCCGATCTGGCACGTATCTGGCACGGAGGCCTCACGGGCACCGATGGAGGGGGGACCCCCGGCGAGGGTCACCCCC
>JANXUE010000314.1 GCA_025352005.1 Frankiales bacterium | reverse complement strand
GAGCTGGTGCGCTGCGGTCAGGCGGCGGCGGCGGCCGACAGCGCGTCGTACTCGCTGTCGCTGAGCTCGACGGTCGCTGCGGCGCAGTTCTCCTCGAGGTGGGCGACGGAGCTGGTGCCGGGGATGGGCAGCATCACCGGGGAGCGCCGGAGCAGCCAGGCAAGGGCGAGCTGGGCGTGGGTGGCGTGGTGGTCCTTGGCCATCTCATCGAGCAGCCCACCGGGCTTGGCGAGGTCACCGGCCGCGACCGGGAACCACGGGATGAAGCCGATGCCCTCGCGCTCGCAGTAGTCCAGGACCTCCTCGGACTGCCGGTTGCCCAGGTTGTAGAGGTTCTGGACGCTGACGACGTCGATGACCTGGCGGGCCTGCTCGATCTCGGCCACGGTCACCTCCGACAGGCCGAGGTACTTGATCTTGCCCTCGTCCTGCAGGGCCTTGACGGCGCCGAGCGACTCCTCCACGGGGACCTGCGCGTCGATGCGGTGCAGTTGCCACAGGTCGATCTGCTCGACACCCAGGCGGCGCAGCGACATGTGGACGCACTGGCGCAGGTACTCGGGCCGACCGACCTGCTCCCAGATATCCGGGCCGCTGCGCGTCAGGCCGCCCTTGGTCGCGACGACCACGTGGTCGTAGGGGTGCAGGGCCTCGCGGATGAGGTCCTCGCTGATGAACGGGCCGTAGCTGTCGGCGGTGTCGATGAAGTCGACGCCCAGCTCGACGGCGCGGCGCAGGACCTGCTTGGCGGTCTCGCGGTCCTTTGGCTCGCCCCAGATGCCGTCGCCGGTCAGGCGCATCGCGCCGTAGCCGAGGCGGTGCACCTCGAGGTCCTTGCCGAGGCTGAACGTGCCGCTCGCGGCGATGGGGGTGGTCACAGTGCTCTCCTTCACGTAACAGTGGGGACCCCCTGTTTACCTGCCGGGCGGTGCTCATGCACCGACGCGAGCGCGTGGGCCATGTTCGGGACGGGGACGCGCCCCTGGCTGTGACACCTGCGACCGAGACGCCTGCCAGGATGGGCGCATGGACAAGCAACAGGAGTTCGTTCTCCGCACTCTGGAGGAGCGCGACATCCGCTTCATCCGGCTGTGGTTCACCGACGTCCTCGGGACCTTGAAGTCGGTGGCGATCGCGCCCGCGGAGCTCGAGGGGGCCTTCGCCGAGGGGATCGGGTTCGACGGCTCGGCGATCGAGGGCTTCGCCCGCGTGCAGGAAAGCGACATGCTCGCCAAGCCTGACCCGGCAACCTTCCAGGTGCTGCCCTGGCGCGGTGAGAACGCCGGCACCGCCCGGATGTTCTGCGACATTCAGATGCCCGACGGCTCACCGTCCTGGGCTGACCCGCGGCACGTCCTGCGGCGCGCCCTCGGCAAGGCCGCCGATGCCGGGTTCACGTTCTACACGCACCCCGAGATCGAGTTCTTTTTGCTCAAGAGCGCCGACCTGCCTCCGGTCCCGGTCGACCAGGGAGGCTACTTCGACCTTACGCCGCACGACGTCAGCCACGACTTTCGCCGTACCACGATCACGATGCTCGAGCGGCTCGGGATCTCCGTAGAGTTCAGTCACCACGAGGTCGCGCCGGGGCAGCAGGAGATCGACCTGCGCTACGCCGACGCGCTCAGCACCGCCGACAACATCCTCACCACCCGGCACGTCATCAAGGAGGTCGCGCTCTCCCAGGGGGTCTACGCGACGTTCATGCCGAAGCCGTTCAGCGACCAGCCGGGCAGCGGCATGCACACCCACCTGTCGCTGTTCGAAGGTGACCAGAACGCCTTCTACGACGGCAACGACCCGCTGCACCTGAGCAAGGTCGCCAAGCAGTTCATCGCCGGGCTGCTCACGCACGCCGCGGAGATCACCGCGGTCACCAACCAGTGGGTCAACTCCTACAAGCGGCTCACCTGGGGTGGTGAGGCCCCGCCGTACGTCTGCTGGGGGTCCAACAACCGCAGCGCGATGGTCCGCGTGCCGATGTATAAGCCCACCAAGGGCAACAGCACCCGGATCGAGGTCCGCAGTCCGGACAGCGCCACCAATCCTTACCTGTGCTTCGCGCTGCTGCTCGCGGCCGGCCTCAAGGGCGTCGAGCAGCGGTACGAGCTGCCGCCGGGCGCTGAGGACGACGTATGGGCGCTGTCCGACGGCGAGCGTCGCGCGTTGGGAATCACGCCGCTGCCCGGCTCGCTCGCCGACGCGATCGAGGTGATGGAGCGCAGCGAGCTGGTGGCCGAGACGCTCGGTGAGCACGTCTTCGACTTCTTCCTGCGCAACAAGCGCGAGGAGTGGCTGGCCTACCGGGCCGAGGTCACGCCCTTCGAGCTCGGCCGTTACCTCCCGGTGCTGTAGGTGGCTGCCCGCGCTCTGGTCATCACCCACACCGAGTCCGAGGACGCCGGCCGCCTCGGGGACTGGCTCACCGAGGAGGGCCTGGAGCTGGTCGTTGTCGCGCCCTGGCAGGGCGACGTGCTGCCCCCTACTCTCGAGGGCTTCGCCGCGCTGGTCGTCATGGGCGGCCCGCAGCAGGCCTACGACGACGGCTCCGCACCGTGGCTGCGGGCCACCAAGGACCTGCTGCGTGCGGCGGTCGCGACCAAGCTGCCGACCTTTGGGGTCTGCCTCGGGGCGCAGCTGCTGGCCGAGGCCACCGGCGGCCGCGTCAGCGAGGGGGAGCAGGGACCGGAGCTGGGGGCCAAGCTCGTCGCCAAACGGGACGTAGCCGGCAACGACCCCCTGTTCTGGGACCTTCCGCTGTCCCCGGTGGTGGTGCAGTGGCACTGGGACGCGGTACGTGAGCTGCCGCCGGCCGCGACGCTGCTCATGTCGAGCCCGACCTACCCGCACCAGGCGTTCCGTGTCGGTGACCGGGCCTGGGGGATCCAGTTCCACATCGAGATCGACGCCGCGATGGTCGGGCGCTGGGCCGAGCAGGACGCCGACGACCTGCGCTCGCAGGGCATGGACCCGCAGGCCGTCCTGGACCGGACCCTCCCCGAGATCGAGGAGATCGGCGAGGTCTGGAGCGAGGTCCTGCGCCGGTTCGCCCGCCTGGCCCTCGAGGCCTGACCGGACCGGTCTGGAAGGCTGGGGGAGTGCAAAGGCGCGTGCGGTGACCGAGCGGGGCGCCACCCAGCACGGTCGGCTGGCCAGGCTGGGCTTCGCCGATCCCGTTGCGGCAGCCGCGAGCCTGGCGCGGGCCCGGCTGTGGCTGGACGGGGCAGCGCCTGACGAGCCGTCCGCCCTCGTGCTGCAGGCCCTGAGCGAAACCCCCGACCCCGACCTCGCGGCGGCCACCCTTGCCAGGATGGTGGAGGCCGTCCGGCACCCGCAGGAGCTGCTCGACGGTCTGAAGGAGCGAGCCGGTCTGCGGGGTCGGCTGCTCTCAGTGATCGGCACGAGCATCGAGCTCGGCAACCACCTGGTGACCCACCTGGACGACTGGTACACCCTCGCCGACGACGACCAGATGAGCGTGCGGCCGTCGTTGCTCGGCCTGCAGAGGCAGCTGCTGGACGCGGTCGGCGCCCCGCCGGGCAGCCCCCTGCCGTGGGGGAGCGGGGGAGCGCGGGCCGCGGGCACCGGCCCGCAGCAGGTGGCCGCGCTGCGGCACGCCTACCGCCGGTGCCTGGTCACCCTCGCGGCCCGGGACCTGTCCGGCGCGATGGCCGTCGAGGACGTCGCAGGCGAGCTGGCCGACCTGGCCAGCGCGACGGTCTCCGCCGGCCTTGCCATCGCTCTTGCCGCCATGCCCACGACCTTGCCGGCGTTCCGGCTCGCCGTCGTGGGGATGGGCAAGTGCGGCGGCCGGGAGCTCAACTACGTCAGCGACATCGATGTCGTGTTCGTCGCGGAGCCGGTCGACGGAGCTGACGAGCAGGCCGTGCTCCAGGCAGCAGCCGGCCTTGCCAGGACGATGATGCAGGTCTGCGCCCAGGTCGCCTGGCCGGTCGATGCCGGCCTGCGACCGGAAGGGAAGGCGGGTCCGCTGGTCCGCACCCTCGCGAGCCACCTGGCCTACTACCAGCGGTGGGCCAAGACCTGGGAGTTCCAGGCCCTGCTGAAGGCGCGGCCCATCGCGGGCGACCTCGCGCTCGGTCAGGAGTACCGCACCGCTCTCGCCCCCCTGGTCTGGAGTGCTGGGGAGCGGCCGGGCTTCGTCGAGGACGTGCAGGCCATGCGCCGCCGGGTCGAGTCCACGCTGCGCGCGGACACCGCCGGCCGGGAGGTCAAACTCGGACCGGGTGGCCTACGTGACGTGGAGTTCTCGGTACAGCTGCTCCAGCTGGTGCACGGCCGGGCAGATGACACGATCCGCTCCGGGACCACTCTCGTCGCGCTCGACCAGCTCGCCGCCGGTGGCTACGTCGGCCGCGAGGACGCGCGGCATCTGGCTGAGGCCTACCGGTGGCTGCGGACCGTCGAGCACCGGCTGCAGCTGCACCGGCTGCGGCGTACGCACCTGCTGCCGCCCGACGACGACGAGGTGGCGATGCGCCGGCTTGCCCGGTCGGTCGGCTACCGCGGTGACGTCCTGCCGACGTTCCGTCGGGAGCGCTACGGCCACTTCCAGGAGGTACGCCGGCTGCACGAGAAGCTTTTCTACCGGCCGCTGCTCGCCGCGGTCGCACGACTGCCCGCCTCCGACGCGCGGCTCACTCCGGAGGCTGCCCGGGAACGCCTGGTCGCGCTGGGGTTTGCCGACCCGAAGACCGCCCTACGTCACCTCGAGGCCCTCACCGAGGGGGTGTCCCGTCGGGCCGCAATCCAGCAGACGCTCCTGCCCGCGATGCTCGGCTGGTTCGCCGACGCGGCCGACCCGGACGCCGGTCTGCTGTCGTTCCGGCAGGTGAGCGACGCCCTCGGGACGACCCCCTGGTACCTCCGGCTGCTGCGGGACGAGGGCACCGCCGCCGAGCGTCTGGCCCGATTGCTCGCCTCGTCCCGCTACGCCGCAGACCTGTTCGTCCGGGCCCCCGACGCCGTCCGGCTGCTCGCCGACGACACGGCCCTCGTCCCCCGTCCGCGGGAGACGCTCGAGCAGGCCTTCCGGGCCGTGGCCCGCCGCCGGGACGACTGGGAGCCCACCGCGGTGGCGATCCGCAGCCTGCGCCGCCACGAGCTGCTGCGGATCGCCTGTGCCGACCTGCTGGGCCTGGTGCCGCGCGTCGGCCAAGCCCTGTCGGACGTGTCCGCGGCCACCGTCGCTGCCGCTCTGGAGCTCGCCACCCGCAAGGTCGAAGGCGAACTGCGCGGGCCGCTGCCGATGCGCCTGGCCGTCATCGCGATGGGTCGTCTCGGAGGTGCCGAGCAGGGCTACGGCTCGGACGCCGACGTCTTGTTCGTGCACGAACCGGTCGAGGGGGCCACCGAGTCACAGGCCGCCGCGGCCGCCCGCGATGTCGCCAACGAGCTGCGCCGGCTGCTCGCGCTGCCTGCCCCTGACCCGCCGTTGCTCGTTGACGCCGACCTACGCCCGGAGGGACGCCAGGGCGCGCTATCGCGCAGCCTGGCGTCCTACCAGGCTTACTACGCCCGGTGGGCGCACGTGTGGGAGTCGCAGGCGCTGCTGCGGGCGGCGCCGCTGGCGGGCGACGCCGAGATTGCGACTGCCTTCCTGGCCGCGATCGACCCGGTGCGCTACCCCGCGGGCGGGCTCACCGACGACCAGCTCACGGACGTGCGCCGCATCAAGGCCCGGGTCGAGGTCGAGCGCCTGCCGAAGGGCGCCGACCGCACCCTGGCGCCGAAGCTGGGGATCGGGGGACTCGCCGACGTGGAGTGGACCGTGCAGCTGCTGCAGCTCCAGCACGGGGCTGAGGTGGCGGCGCTGCGCACCCCGATGACCCTGCCGGCACTGCAGGCGGCAGCCCAGGAAGGGCTGCTCGGCGTCGAGGACGCGAAGACTTTGGAGCAGGCGTGGACCCTGACCTCCAAGGTCCGCGACACCCTGGTCCTCGTACGCGGCAAGGCCACGCCGTCCCTGCCGTCCAGCGGCCGGGAGCTGGCCGGGGTCGCCCGCCTGCTTGGCTACCCTGCGGGTGCACAGGGGGACTTCCTGGACGACTACCGCCGGTTGACCCGGCGGGCCCGGCAGGTGGTCGAGACCTCCTTCTATGGATAGGGACCAACGACCCATGAGCGTGCGCAACGTGCCCGTTGCCGAGACCCGTTTCCTGCTGCGCGAGCACGGCGCCGGTAGTGGAGTCCCCGTCCTGCTGCTGCACGGGGTGCCCGAGACGTCCTCGGTGTGGCGGGCGGTGGCCCCCGGTCTGGCCCTCGGGCGGCGGGTGCTGGCGCCCGACCTGCCCGGCCTCGGCGGCTCCTCCTACAGCGGACCGTATGACGTCGGCTCGGTGGTCCGCCAGATCGCTGCTCTTGTCGAACAGGAGCTCCCTGGCCAGCGGGTCGACGTCGTCGGCCACGACTGGGGCGGCTCGATCGCCCTCGGCCTCGCCGGCCATCGCCCCGACCTGGTTCGCCGGCTCTGCGTGGCCAACGCGCCGTACCGGCAGGTCAACCTGCTGCGCGCGCCGCACATCGCGTTCTTCGCCCTCCCGGTCGCGCCGGAGCTGTTGTTCAAGCTGGGCGGCAAGCGCGTGGTCGACGTGATGCTCTCGCTGGCGTGGACCTCGCCTGAGGAGCTCGACCCTGAGGTCCGCGCGGAGTACACCGCGGCCTACACCGACCCGGCGCGGGTCTCGGTGATGCTCGGCTACTACCGGGCTGCGACCCGGCCGCGCATGGCAGCCCTGCTCGCCCGGCGCACGGTGGACGGGCCGCCACGCGTGCACGCGGAGAAGATGCTCGTCCTGTGGGGGGCCGCGGACCCGGTGCTGCCGATCTCGACGGGTGAGTCCGTCGTACGCGACCTCGGGCCGACCTGCGAGATGGTGACCATCCCCGGTGCGGGCCACTTCGTCATCGAGGAGTCCCCGGAGCTGGTGCTCGACACCCTTCGGGAGTTCCTCGCCGAACCTGCGCCGCCGGCCACTGCCCCCCTGCCCGCCAAGAAGGCTCCCGCTCCGGGACGTCCTCGCCCCTGAGCGTGGCTCCCCTGGAGTTTCTAGGACCTCACCGGGGCGGGGTGCTACGGACGGGCGGAGGTACGGCGCCAGAGCTGGGCGCGGACGTCGCCTGGCCGGTCGACCCAGACGGGCGTGAAGTTGCGCAGGGCAAAGTCCTGGGTGGCGACGGTCCACTCCACCGTGTGTGCCGGGTCGCGGTACAGGAGCAGGAAGTCGGCGTGCGTGAGCTGCCCGACTGTCTCGGCCTGCCATCGTGCGTCGGCGAGGAAGCCCGCCGGGTAGAAGCTCCGGGTGTGCGGCCAGTGGGTGTTCCATGTCAGGGCGACCCCGCGGCCGTCCACCCACGCCGGGCAGGTGGCACTCGGGTCGGACAGCACGTCGGCGGCGACCGCGAGGCTGATCGCCTCGTAGAACACGCAGCTGCCGGGGGGCAGGAGGAGGCCCGCCGCACGCAGGTCGCCCTGCCCTGAGTAGCCGGAGTTCTCCACGATGGACAACGCCGCGAAGGCGGCCACCACCACCGCGAGGCCCCCTGCCCGGAGCTGTGCCGGCAGCCGGGGCATCTCCACCAGCCTGCTCAACAGCAGCGCGAGCGGTGGCACCAGGAACGCGCCGTAGTGGGCGAAGTACGACGGCGAGGTGAGGAACGCAAAGCCCCCGAGCCCGCCGACGAAGACCCACAGGCTGGTCGCTGACTGCGTGGCCCTGCGTTGCGTGAGCACCCCGAGGCCGAGTACGACGGCTAGCAGCGCCGCCGTCAGGGCCAGCGACACCAGATGGGGCACGACCGTGTCGAGCTCCCGGACGAGCCCACCTGGGGTGCCGTCCGCCGGTCGCGCCAGCTGCGTGACCACGAGGTCGTGCCAGAATGACGACGGCGCGAGTGCGAAGAACGGCAGCAGCAGGACGGCGCTGCCGAGGGCCAGGCCACCGACCAGCGGCCGGACCGACGCCCGCCGCCCGCTGAGGACGAGCCAGATCAGGACGCCGGCGATGTAGGCGCCGGCGAAGACCTTGACGCCGGCGCCTGCGCTGAGCAGGATGCCGGCCAATACGGCGTACCGGGGGGTCTGTCGGAGCAGGCATAGGACGGCCAGCAGGCAGAACAGGTTGACCAACGGCTCGAGCAGCAGGGTGTGCTCGGCGATGACGGCGTTCGGCATGACGGCGTATACGGCTGCTGCCAGCAGCGCGGGCCGCTCCGTCCGCGAGGGGAGCCGCAGCGCGAGGCGGTAGACGAGCAGGACGTTGGCTACGGCAACGCCGGCGATGAGGAAGCGCGCCGACGCCATGCCCACGGGGTCTCCGAAAACTGCCCCGACTGCTGCGAAGGGCAGCAGCAGCAGGGACGTGACCGGCGGGTGCAAGATCGTGAAGTCGGAGTAGGGGAGCAGTCCGTGGAGCATCGCCTTGGCCGCGCCGTAGTAGACGCCGTCATCGACCTCCAGGACGCCCAGGAGGGAGTGCGGGCGGGTCCAGGGGTAGACCCTCAACACGACGGCGACGACGACCACGAGCCACAGCAGCCGTCCGGTGCGGGTCCTGCCGGGCGCGGGCGCGGTCCTCGCCTCGACCCGCGCGCCCACCTGGGGACCGTAGCAGTGGTCCCGGCTCGGGCGACCGACGTGAGGCATGCCCTACGTCGGCTTGGGGCGTTCGCCGCGCTTGAGCAGACGGGCCGCCCCTGGGATGCCACCGAGCAGCGCGCCCACCTCGGCCACCGTGCCGTCCAGGTGGTCGACCTGGACCCCGAGCTGGGCCACGACGGGGACGAGCCCCTCCAGCTGGGCGAGTGCCGGTCGCAGGTCGGTCTCGACCGTGGCCATTAGGGCGGGTACGGCCCGGACCGCACCGGTCGCCTCACCCACCAGGCCCGGATCGAGCCCCCTGGCTCCGGCGAGCAGGGCACCGAGGTCCTCCACCAGGCTGGCGAGGGTCTGTACGGGCAGCGCGCCGATCGCGGCGACGGCGGGCTGGACCGACGCGAGCGTCCCTGCCGCGTCCGCCGCGATGCGGTCGACCTTGCGGGTGAGCCCGTCGGTCCGCTTGAGCACGCCGGCGATCTGCCCGGTGAGCGCGTCGGTCGTGGCGAGCACTCCCTCGAGGCGGGCGCTCAGCACCTCGGCATCGGCGAGCACCGCGTCGATGCGTGAAGGGATGGTCTCGACAGTGTCCAGGAGCAGCAGCGCCCGGGTGGCCACGGTCGACAGCTGCTCGAGGAGGTGCTCAAGCTTGTCGGCCGCCGTCAGCGGGAGCCGTAGGATCGGGCCGAAGGCACCTGCGAGCTGTCCCAGCACTGGCTCTCCTGCCTCGGATCGGTCTGGTCGCAACGTAGCCGCAACGTGCTGGTGCGCTCAGACGCGGCTGCTGGCCAGCCCGTCGATGCGGAGGACCTTGCCTGCGGTCAGGGTCTTGAGGACCACGTCGTTGGTGCGCAGCGTGAAGCGCGGCAGCGCGATCTGCGCCGCCGATCGCCGCCGATCGCCGCCGTGGGTGCCAGCCGGTCAGGGTCGGCGCAACGGCGGTCACCGTCGTACCCGCTGTCGCTGAACTGCGCGAACAGCCGCTCCCCGCCGGTGAAGGAGGCCGTGGCGCAGCGGGCCGCCCCGAACGGCCATCCCGCCCGGTAGGAGCCCGACGTGCTCTGGGGTATAGCCGCCGGTGATGTCGTTCCACTGGTAGGAGGTCGAATAGAGCCCCACCTCGGGTACCCCCGCAGCCCAGAGGGCGTCGATGAATCCCTGCAGGTCCGCGGTGTTGGACCGGCCGCTGCCCACCCACGTGTTGCCCGGCTGGCCTGGTGTCCTGCTGCCCTCCACATCCAGCCACCAGGTCACGGTCGTGGGAGAGACCGTGCCACCGGAAAGGGCGGTGGCGGCGCTCTGAAGTGCTTCGTTGGCGGCCGCCCGGCCGTACTCGTAGGAGCAGCCGGGGTCGTCGGTGCTGGTGGCGTGCACGCAGGCCCCGGTCTCTGCGGCGGGCCAGTGCGTGCTCAGGCTCGGGCCCGGGTTGGCCGTGGTGGCGTGGAGCGCAAGGGCCGCCCCGCCCTGCGGCTGCGAGACGTCGTGGCCGAGGTCGCCGACGGCGGCGTCTGCGGGGACGCGCGCAGCACGGGAGACCTCGCTTCGGGTGGTGACCGTCAGTCAACCTTGTCCCGGCCTGGCCTGCGCGATGGCAACGGGGCTGCGAGTCCGTCATCCTGACGATGTGGAAGCCTCAAAGCCCTGCGCCGCCTGCGGCCGGGAGATCACGTGGCGCAAGAAGTGGGCCCGTGACTGGGACCAGGTCCGCTACTGCTCGGACGCGTGCCGCCGCCGGCGTACGACGCCGCAGGACACCCGTCTGGAGGCTGCCGTCCTGGACCTGCTCGCCTCCCGCGCCCGAGGAGCGACCATCTGCCCGTCCGAAGCTGCCCAGGCCGTCGGCGGCGAGCAGTGGCGGGCGCTGATGGAGCCGGCTCGTGCCGCTGCCCGGCGCCTGGTCGTCAGCGGCCAGGTGGAGATCATCCAAGGTGGGCGGGTCGTGGACCCCTCGACCGCCAAAGGCCCCATCAGGGTGCGTCGCACCGGCTGAGTCCGTACCCGGTTCGAGCAGACTGGATCGTTTCGGGGTCAGCGGCCGGCGGCAACCGCGTCGCGCAGGGCGGTGAGCAGGACCGATGCGTCGTCGTACTGTCCGCTGCGGGCCAAGGCTCTCATCAGCAGGGCGGCCAGGGTGCCGGGGAGCTCTCGGGGTGGCACGTCGTCGCTCGACAGCACCACCCCACCGACGATGTGCTGCAGTCGCGGGCGACCCTCGGAGGGGATGCTCAGCAGCTCCTCCCCTTCCCCGACGACGGTCGGCACGGCAGCCCGGAACAGGCCGCCCGCGTGGCCGAGCCGCACGGGCAGGACCGCCGACAGCTGGGCGAGGACTGCCGCCGGTCCGAGGGCGCTCAGGCAACCGACGAGGACCTGCTCCACCGCGAGGTGGTCGGTGGGGTCGACGAAGTCGCTCACCGCAGCGGGAGCACCAGCGAGGGCGCGATGGGGGTGCTCTCACCGACCTTGCGTACCGCCGTGCCGGAGGTGAAGAACTCAAGGGTGTGGGCACCCCACATCCACTCCTGAGCGAACCACTCGACGCCGGTCACGCCGGTGGCCTGGACCCGCTCGGCCTCGGACTGCATGCGGCTCAGGGCGAGCTCCCGGGCGTCGTAGTAGCCCTGCGTCCACTGCGGCATCTCGACGTTCTGGCCCATCTGCTTCATGGACTGCAGGAAGCCCTGCGCCGCCACGTGGTAGACGCAGACGCCCATCACGAACTCCACGGGGACGTGCCCGGTGGACAGCAGCGTGTAGAAGTCCTGGACGTTGAGGTGGCTGGTGAAGGGGGCACCATCTGGCCGGCGGAACGTGCCGGGCGCCTTCTTGCTGCGGACCGACGTACCGACCGCGATGAACTCGATGTGCTCCGCCGACAGGCCGTGCTGCCGGAAGGACAGCTGCACGCCCACCACCCCGTCGGCGTGCACCTGCGCAGCCTCGGACAGCATCCGACCCATCGCGTTGAACCGGGCGGTGTACATCGCCTGCGTGAGCACCTGCAGCTCCGTGCTCTGGCGCAGGTTCTGGGTCTGCCAGCCGATGTGGAACACCGAGCTGCCCATGACGAACTCCAGCGGTTCGAAGCCGGCGGCGTCGAGGAGCGCGAACTCACTCACTGACAGGTCGCTCGTCCACACCCTCTCCACCTCGGCCAGCCGTGCGGATGCGATCTGGTCTGGCTGCATGAGCGCTGCTCCTCGTGTGGTGGGGTGCTGCCCAGCATGTCCCATTGGGCCCGGTGCCGTCGCCGCGTCAGGGCCGGACGGCACGGAGCATGACGGCGGCCCGCCGCTAGCACCACGCGGCGACGTAGGGCATGGGCCAGCAGGGGATGCAGCTAGGCCCGACTCCGACCTGGTGCGCGCCCATCCCGAATGGGTGTCCAGGGGTTCCGGCTCACGCAGACCGCGCCCGACGAGCGACGCCAGCTCGCCTAGGCGGTGTCGACGTACAAGCGTTTACGAGCTCTGTTGCACTCGGGCGACGTCGTGCACGGCGATGTGCCGGACCCGTCGGTACGACGTGC
The DNA here is from genome assembly GCA_025352005.1 of Frankiales bacterium. GTDB lineage: Bacteria > Actinomycetota > Actinomycetes > Mycobacteriales > SCTD01 > RYN-111. The sequence continues at coordinate 11,331 of JANXUE010000314.1, read as the reverse complement.
GCGTGCTGGACGTCGCCGGTGGTCCTCGGGTCCTGGAGCAGACCGCACCGCCCTGGCTGACGGCCGGGTCGCTCCAGCTGTCCGGTCACCCGCTGGCGACGGTGGGGCTGGCGCTGCCCGTGCTGCAGCCCGAGCAGGCGCTGCTCCTGGAGCTCCGCCCGGCCTGAGTCAGCGCAGGCGCAGCAGGAGCAGGGCGATCGCGACGTACTGCACGGTCCAGGCCGCAAGGGTGAGGGCGTGGAAGACCTCGTGGAAGCCGAACCAGCTCGGGGAGGGGTTGGGACGCTTGGTGGCGTAGACGACCGCGCCCAGGGTGTAGAGGCCACCGCCGGTCACGACCAGGGCGAGTACGGCCGCGCCGGCCTGGTGTCCGAGGGTGCCGAGGACGGGAGCCAGGCACCAGCCGAGCACGATGTACAGCGCCGTGTAGAGCGCCCGCGGGGCGGACGTCCAGACGCAGCGAAAGAACACGCCGAGGAGCGCGCCCGACCAGATCAGCCACAGCAGGAAGGTGCTTTGCGGTTCGGGGAGGCCGACGACCACGACCGGCGTGTAGCTGCCGGCGATGAGCAGGTAGACGTTGGAGTGGTCGAAGCGTTTGAGCAGCGTGGCCATGCGCGGCGACCACGTGCCCCGGTGGTAGATCGCGCTCGTCACGAACAGCAGCAGGGCTGTGGCGGTGTAGGCGACCGCCGACCAGCGGGCGTAACCCGCTGGTGCCAGGCAGACCAGGACGATGCCGGCAGCCAGCACGAGCGGGCTGGCACCCGCGTGGAGCCAGCCACGCAGGCGCGGCTTGACGACGGCCTCGAGTAGGGACGGCTCGTCGAGGGCCGGTGGTTGGGTCAGGGACATCGCAGCCCGCTCAGGCTGCCTTGCGAACCAGAGCGGTCGGCAGGTCCACCACGGTGGCCGTCGTGGTCTTCAGGAAGTCGTTGGGCAAGGCGAGCCGGAAGACCTTGTGCCAGGCGGACGCGAGCTGCTTGGGAAACGATCCGCTGATGTAGGCAAGGTCGTACTTCTCAAACAGCGCCTGCACCTGCGGGGCGATCTCGGCGTACCGGTTGCTGGGCAGGTCGGGGAACAGGTGGTGCTCGATCTGGTAGCTGAGGTTGCCGGTCATCAGGTGCATGGCGGGGCCACCGCTGATGTTGGCGGCACCCAGCATCTGGCGCAGGTACCACTCGCCGCGGGTCTCACCCTCGATGCTCTTCTTCTCGAACGTCTCGACGCCCTCGGGGAAGTGGCCACACATGATGACCGAGTGGGTCCAGAGGTTGCGGACCAGGTTGGCGGTGGCGTTGGCGCCGAGTGTCGTGAGGGCCGACGGGCCGGACAGCAGCGGGTGCACGAGGTAGTCGCGGGTGACCTGCTTGCGGATCTTGCCGAACACGCCCTTGACCTGGCGCTTGAACAGGTCCTTGTCCTTGCGGCCCTTGATGACCCGGCCGATCTCGAGGTCGTAGGCCGCGATGCCGTACTGGAAGAAGCACGCGTTGAGGAAGTTGTACAATGGCTGCCCCAGGTAGAACTTCGACCACTTTTGGTCCTCGTCGACGCGCATGATCCCGTAGCCGAGGTCGTTGTCCTTGCCGAGCACGTTCGTGTAGGTGTGGTGCAGCTCGTTGTGGGAGTGCTTCCACATGTCTGACGGGGTGGCGTTGTCCCACTCCCAGGTCGTCGAGTGGATCTTGGGGTCACGCATCCAGTCCCACTGGCCGTGCATGACGTTGTGCCCGATCTCCATGTTCTCCAAGATCTTGGCGACCGACAGGCCGACGGTGCCGGCGAGCCACGCCGGCGGGAACAGCGAGAACAGCAGGACCGCACGGCTGCCCAGCTCGAGGCTGCGCTGTACGTCGATGACCTTGCGGATGTACGCCGCGTCGTCGGCGCCACGGGAGCCGATGACCTGCTCGCGGATCACGTCGAGCGAGCGGCCGAGGTCGTCGATGTCGGTGGCGCTCAAGTGGGCAATCGGGTTGTTGGGCTTGTTCTGGATGGCAGTCATGGAGGTCTCCTGGACGTCGTTGTCGTCTGGGTCTGAGGTGGTTCGGGTGGGTTAGATGTCGAGGTCGCACGGGCCGGCGGCGGCCGAGATGCAGGTCTGGATGAGGACGCCGTCACCCACAGCGGCAGTGGTGATGTCGCCGGTACGCAGGTCGCGGACGGCGCCCTCGCGCAGCGGCAGGACGCAGCCGAAGCAGATGCCCATCCGGCAACCGGACGGCATGAGCACCCCGGCAGCCTCGCCGGCGTCGAGCAGGGGCGTCGCGCCGTCGGCCTCGACGACCGTGCCCGTGCGGGCGAAGCTGACGGTGCCACCCTCACCGGTCACCTGGATGGAGGGCCGGAAGCGCTCAGTGTGCAGGGTGCCCGCAGACGGCCACCAACCCTCGAGAGCGTCGAGCATGCCGGTGGGGCCGCATGCCCACGTCTCGCGCTCGACGAGGTCGGGAACCAGGGCGAGCAGCTCCTCGGTCGAGAGCATCCCGTCGGTGTCGGTGTGCTTCTCGACCAGGCGGACCCGGCCCTCGGCGGCCCAGGCGCGCAGCTCCGTGGCGAAGATGACATCGTCGCTGGTCGGCGCGGAGTGGACCCACACGACGTCCTGGAGGGTGGTGCTGCGGAGCATTCCCATGACGGGCGTGATACCGCTGCCGGCCGTGACGAACAGCGCCCTTGTGGGCCGCGTCGCAGGGAGCACGAAGTCGCCGGCCGCCTGATCGAGCTGCACGACCGTGCCCGGTGTGGCCCGATGCACCAGGTGGTTGCTCACGACGCCGTCCGGGATGGCCTTGACGGTGATGGTGAGGCTCGCGGCCGAGTGCGAGGTGACGGAGTAGGCGCGCCACCGGCGCACGCCATCAATGTCGACGCCGATCCGGACGTACTGACCGGGCGTGTGACCCTGCCACCCGCGGCCGGGCTTGAGCTCGATCGTCGCGGCGTCGGCGGTCTCGGGGGTGATCGCCACGATCCGGGCCCGTAGGTCGGCGCTATTGCGCAGCGGGTCGAGCAGGTCGACGAAGTCGGCGGGGACCAGCGGCGTGGCGACCAGCTCGGCGAGCTGGGCGACGCGGTCCCTTAGGCGTCGTACGGGGGCTGCTGTGGTCATGTCTTCACTGTTCCCACTTCCAGGGCTAGGGTCTCCACCATGAGGAGTGAGATTGCGGGTGTATCTTGTTCGAAGAAGACAAAATAACTGGGCTGGCGCTGACGCCGGACGTGATGGACGTCTTGCGTGCCCGGCTGCCGACGGTGGCGGAGCGCACGGTGGCCGCGCTCACTGCGGAGGTGCCGGAGTACGCCGATGCGTTCGGCGGTGAGATGGGGGCCACGATCGAGGGCGCCGTGCAGATGGCGTTGGCCGGCTTTCTGCGGCTGGCCTCGCAGTCCGGAGACCGCTCGCCGATCCGTCCTGCACGGGACGGCGCCTACGTGCTCGGCCGGGGTGAGGCCCGCAGCGGACGGACGATGGACGCGCTGCTCGCGGCGTACCGGGTGGGGGCGCGCGTGGCGTGGCGCGAGCTGTCCGCGACCGCCGTGACGTCCGGGCTCGAGGCAGGCTCGGTGGCCCAGTTCGCGGAACTGGTCTTCGCCTACATCGACGAGCTGTCGGCAGCGAGCGTCGCCGGCCACACCGACGAGCTGGCGACGTCCGGTCGGGTGCGCGAGCAGTACCGCGAGCGGCTGGGGGAGGCGCTGCTGACCGACGCGCCCCTGGAGACGCTGCTCACGCGAGCGCAGCGCGCGGACTGGTCCCCGCCGGAGGCCCTGACCGTGGTCCTGCTGCCCTCTGCGCGGACCCGGGACACGACCCCACTGCTCGATGCCCGCACGTTGCGCGTCCCCGGCGACCTCGTCGGGCTCGAGGACACCGACGTGCTGCTGACCCCTGACGCCCGGCGCACGCTGATCCGGGCGCTTCGCGGCCGTGCGGCGGTCGTCGGGCCCCGTCGGCCCTGGGCACTCGCGGCTGTCTCGTTCCGTAGGGCCGTGCGAGCGCTCACCCTTGCTACCGGCGGCGAGCCTCTCGACACCGAAGAGCACCTCGCGACGCTCGTGCTGACGGCCGACGCTGAGGCGCTGGCCGACCTGCGGGCGCAGGTCCTGTCGCCCCTTGACGGGCTGCGTCCCGCGACGGCCGCGCGACTCGCCGAGACCCTGCGGTCCTGGTTGCTGCACCAAGGCCGTCGCGAGGACGTCGCGTCCGACCTCCATGTGCACGCCCAGACCGTGCGGTATCGCATGACCCAGCTTCGCGAGCTGTACGGCGAGCAGCTGGCCGACCCGGACGTCGTCTTACGGCTGACCGTCGCGCTGGCCGAACTGCCGGGTTAGCCCGTCCGCCGGACCGGCAGGTGCGAGCACCTCGACGTGCGGGCTAATGCCCCAGCACCTTCCAGAACAGGGCCGCCGACCGCGACGGACGTCCGGTGGCCGTCTCAGTCCGGTCGGCGCGGCTCATCAGCTGCGTCACGGCGTTGACTCCCAGCCAGCGCAGCGGCTCCGGCTCCCAGCGCTTCGTCCGGCGCCGCACCCACGGCAGGTGGGTGATTGGGGTGTCCCGGCCTAGCACCAGATCGGCCAGGGTGCGTCCGGCCAGGTTGGCCGTCGCGACCCCGTCGCCGACGTAGCCGCCCGCCCAGGCCGTACCCGTGGCTCGGTCGAAGCCGACGCTGGGGTACCAGTCGCGGGGTACCCCCAGGTTGCCCCCCCAGCTGTGCGTGACCTGCGTGTCGCGCAACACCGGGAACAGGTCCACGAGCGTGTCCCGGAGCGCCTCGTGCACCTTCGGCACATTCTCATACGAGGGGTCGACACGGGACCTGAAGTGGTATGGCGCCCCGCGCCCTCCGAAGGCCAGGCGGCCATCCGCCGTGCGCTGGCCGTAGATGGTGAGGTGCCGCTCGTCGGTGAAGGTAGCCCGGTCGTCCAGCCCGATCTGCTCCCAGATTTCGGCAGAGAGCGGTTCGGTCGCGAGCATCAGGGAGTAGACCGGCGCCAGGTCACGCCGGTGACCTGGCAGCTGCGCGGTGTAGCCCTCCACCGCGAGCAGCACCACGTCCGCGGTGACGGTGCCGTGCTCGGTGACGACGCGCCCCTGGTCGACGCCCCATGCTGCTGTGTGCTCGTGCAGAACGCCGCCGGCCTCGACGACGGCCGCCGCCAGCCCGCGGACCAGCTTCGCCGGGTGCAGCGCCGCGCAGTGCTCTGTCGTCACCGCTCCCAGCACCCGGGTGGCCCTCAGCCGTGCCGTCGTACCAGGTTCGTCGAGCAGGTCCAGGGTGTCCGGGCCGAATCCCCACGAGCGCGCCTCGGACAGCTCTGCCTTGGCCCGAGCCAGCTGTGCCGGTGACCGGATGAGGGCCACCGAGCCGCCCTTCGCGTAGTCGCAAGCGATGCCGGAGCGCCCGACTTCGTCGACGCTGTCCTCAAGGGACCGCTGCATCGCGACCACGGACTCCCGCGAGGCGTCACGGCCCATCCGATGCCACGAGGTCGGGAACAGCGCAGAGCACCAGCCGCCGTTGCGCCCCGATGCCCCGGCGCCGGCGACATCTCGTTCGACGAGCACGACCCGTAGCGTCGGGTCCTGTCGGAGCAGGTGGAGCGCGGTCCACAGCCCCGTGTAGCCGGCGCCGACGATGCAGACGTCTGCCTGGGTGTCGCCGGGAAGCGGTGGCCGCGGGACGGCGGGACCGATCTGCTCGTGCCAGAGGATCACGCGGTGAGGGCTGCGCGCAGAGCCGCCGGGATCGCGTCGAGGTCGTCGTCGGTGATGACGAGCGGTGGGCACATCGCCAGGGACACCGGGGCGATCGGGCGCACGATCACGCCCAGGTCGAGCATCCGGTCGCGGGTGCCGACCGGGTCGGGCACGGAGACCCCCCAGAGCGCTCCGACCCCGCGCACCTCCGTCACCAAGCCCTCAGCCTCCAGCGCCTTGAGCTGTGGCTCGAGGCGCTCGCCGATGTGCTTTGCCCTGTCCAGCAGGCCCTCCTGCTCGGTGAGGTCCAGGCATGCGAGGGCCGCGGCGGCCGCGGTGCTGTGCCCGGAGTAGGTGTAGCCGTGTCGTAGCACGAACGCCGGATCTGCGGACAGCTTCTCGTGCACGCTGGGTGCCAGCACCGCGCCACCGAGCGGGATGTAGCCGCTGGTGACGCCCTTCGCGAAGGTCGTGATGTCGGCGGCGACCCCGAAGTGGCTGCCGGCGAACAGGGTCCCCAGTCGCCCGAAGCCGCAGATGACCTCGTCGAGCACGAGGTGGGCGTCGTGTTCGTCGCAGAGCGCGCGCAGCCCCTGGAGGTAGCCGGGAGCTGGCGGCCACACCCCACCGGCTCCGACGACGGGTTCGGCGAAGACGGCCGCGACCTGTCCCGGGTGAGCCTCGAAGACGGCGCGAACCGCCTCGAGGTCGTCCTTGTCGACCTGCACCACGTCACCGACGCCCGGCCCGAAGTCCTTGCGGTTCAGGGGGAGTCCGGTCAGCGTCATCGCCCCGTAGGAGACGCCGTGATAGCTAGGAGTGCGGCTGATCGCGATCGTCTTCTCCGGCTGTCCGGCTTGGGCGTGGGCGATCCGGGACAGCTTGAGGGCGGTGTCGACGGCCTCCGAGCCGCCGCTGGTCAGGAACACCCGGCTGCCCGGGACGGGTGCCAGCGCCACCAGGCGCTCGGCGAGCTCGTCAGCCGCCGGTGTGGTGAACCGCTCGAAGCAGTGGTAGGTCTCGATCTGGGCCATCTGCCGAGCGACGGCGTTCGCGACCTCGGTGCGGCCATGTCCGACATTGCAGTACCAGAGCGACGCGAGGCCGTCGACGTACCGCTTGCCGCTCGCGTCCCAGACGACCGCGCCCTCTCCTCGGACGATACTGATGTAGTCCTCGAGTGCTGGTCTGGCGAACGGGTGGAGCAGCGCGGTCATCAGGTCCTCCAAGTTTGGTCGAGCGTGATTCGGTCGAGCACGGCGGTCGACGGTGGTCGGCCGGGTGCGAGGTCGGGTGCGTCCAACGCGGGTCCCCACGTCGTGTGGCAGGGCACAACGCCGGCCCAGACGGGGGCGTCGAGGTCGGCCGGGTCGTCGTCGGGCCAGCCGTCGCTCACCTTCACCGACCACTCCAGCAGTGGGACGGCGAGAACGGCGGTGGCAGCCAGCTCCTTGTCGGTCGGGCGGCGCAGCTCGCTCCAACGACCAGGGAGCAGGCGCTCAGTGAGCACCTCGAGGGCCTGCAGCTGGTCTTCCGCGAGGGAGTAGCGACCGAACACGACGGCGCTCCGGTAGCGCATCGAGGAGGCGAAGGCGCTGCGTGCGTAGACCGCGCCATCGAGAAGCGTGATCGTCGTGCACGAGGGCGAACCGGCGGTCAGGGCGCGCATGAGACGACTACCCGTGGAGCCGTGCACGAGTAACCGATCGCCGTCGCGGGCGCAGGCCATCGGCAGCACCACCGGACCGGAGCCGTCGGCGATCGCGACGTGGGCCACGAGCGCCGCGTCGAGGAGGGCATCGAGGGTCGATCGGTCGTCGTGCGCGAGCTCGGGAAGCCTGCGCACGCGGGTGCGCTCGGTCACGACGCTGTCACCGCGTGCCCCAGCCGTAGGTCTGCTTGCGCAGCCGGAGGTAGACGAAGCTCTCGGTCGAGCGCACGCCGGGGATGCTGCGGATCCGGGTGGACAGGAGGTCGAGCAGATGATTGTCGTCCTCGCAGACGACCTCGACGAGGATGTCGAAGGAGCCTGCGGTCATGACGACGTAGTCGACCTCCTCGATGTCGGCGAGGGCGTCCGCGACCGAGAGCGTCTCGCCGTCGACGCGGATGCCGATGAGCGCCTGGCGGGCGAAGCCGACTTGCAGCGGGTCGGTCACCGCCACGATCTGCATGACTCCGGTGTCGAGCAGGCGCTGCACGCGTTGCCGCACCGCGGACTCCGACAGTCCCACCGCCTTGCCGATGGTCCCGTAGGGTCGGCGACCGTCCTCTTGGAGCTGCTCGATGATCATCTTGGAGATGTCATCGAGGGGTCCGGCGGGGGCACGGTCGATGAGGCTGCGGCGTTCCACTGCGGGAGCATGACCTTGATCGGCGGCGCTGGCAACCAGCATCGCCGCAACCGGCCGGCTGTTCCCGCCGAATCTCAGATCCGCGGCACTTCGGCCTGTCAGCCACGGAATCCCTTGTCATTCTGAAGATTTGCTGCCAGGATCGCCGACGACGAGGGTTTTGTCGCGAGAAGGGATACATGACAGAGCCGGGCACGCACCGGGCGTCGACCCGGTCAGCGACACAGTGATGCTCGAGGTGGACCTCGTGGGTGACGCCGGCGCGTTCGGTCTGGCCGTGTCCAGGTCGGCTCGCGGCGTCTACCGCCACCACCTGTGGTTCCGCACCGCCTTCTTGCGCCCTCACACCTGATCAGACCTGCATCCTCCACAACACCGCCTTGGCGGCACCTGAAGGGCACACATGGACCGCGAACCGCTTGTCTCCGCACCGCTCCTGCGAGGCACCCTCACTCGACGCACCCTGTTTCAGGGAGCCGGAGCCGTCGCCGTCGGCGGCCTGCTCACTGCCTGCGGCACGAGTGGCACGGCCAAGAAGTCCTCGTCCGCCACGTCCCGCGCCGCCAAGGACCTGTCGAGCACAGAGCTGCTGGTGAACTGGTCGAACTGGCCCGAGTACATCGACATCGACGACAAGACCAAGGGGCACCCGACGCTGGACGCGTTCTTCAAGAGCACCGGAATCAAGGTGAACTACACCGAGGACTACAACGACAACGACGAGTTCTTCGCCAAGGTCAAGCCGCAGTTGTCAGCAGCTCAGGACACCGGGCGCGACGTGTGGTGCAGCACCGACTGGATGGTCGCCCGGCTGATGCGGCTCGGCTGGGTGCAGGAGCTTGACAAGGGCAACATCCCCAACGCCGCCAACCTCGAGTCGGACCTGATGAACGTGCCCTTCGACAAGGGCCGGGTCTACTCCCTGCCGTGGCAGAGCGGCTTTACCGGGATCGCCTACAACCCCAAGTCCACCGGTGGCAAGAAGGTGACGTCCATCGACCAGCTACTGACCGACAAGACCCTCAAGGGCAAGGTCACGCTGCTGACCGAGATGCGCGACTCCGTCGGCATGGTCATGCTCGCCCAGGGCAAGGACCCGGCGTCGTTCACCGACGCCGACTTCGACGCTGCGCTGGCAGCGCTGAAGTCGGCCAAGGACTCCGGCCAGCTGCGCGGGTTCACGGGCAACGAGTACGGCAAGCCCCTGGCCTCAGGCGACACCGCGGCCTGCTTGGCCTGGACCGGTGACGTCGTCCAGCTGAAGGCCGACAACCCGGCGCTCGGCTACGTGCTTCCCGCGACCGGGCACATGCTCTGGTCGGACAACTTCGTCATCCCCAACCAGGCTAAGCACAAGACCAACGCCGAGAAGGTGATCAACTACTACTACGACCCGAAGGTGATGGCGACCGTCGAGGATCACGTCAACTACATCTCGCCGGTCAAGGGCTCGAGGGAGGTTCTGCTGGCGTCCGACCCCAAGGTTGCAAAGAACCCGCTCATCTTCCCGTCGTCTGAGGTGCTGGCCACCTCGCATGGCTTCAAGGGCCTGACCGAGGCCGAGGAAACCCGCTACAACAAGGCCTTCCAGGCCCTCATCGGAGCCTAAGAACGATGGCAACCGCTGCTGCGCCGATGTCCACCATCGCGCCGCCCTCGCTGGCGACAGCTCCGGACGGGGGGCTGCAGCTGGTCGGGGTCACCAAGCGCTTCGGTGGCTTCACGGCTGTCGACGACCTGGACCTCACCGTTCCGCAGGGGTCGTTCTTCGCGCTGCTCGGGCCCTCGGGGTGCGGCAAGACGACGACCCTGCGCATGGTCGCCGGGCTGGAGCAGCCGACGAGCGGACAACTGCTCCTCGGCAACGTGGACATCACGGGCACCAAGCCCTACCGGCGACCGGTGAACACGGTCTTCCAGAGCTACGCGCTGTTCCCTCATCTCGACGTCTTCGAGAACGTCGCGTTCGGCCTGCGGCGACGGCGCTCCGCGTCCGTGCGCAAGGACGTCGAGGAGGTGCTCGAGCTCGTTCAGCTGTCTTCGCTGGCCAAGCGCAAGCCCGGCCAGCTCTCAGGCGGCCAGCAGCAGCGCGTCGCCCTGGCACGAGCGATCGTCAACAAGCCGGAGGTGCTGCTGCTGGACGAGCCCCTCGGCGCCCTGGACCTCAAGCTGCGCAGGCAGATGCAGATCGAGCTCAAGCGGATCCAGACCGAGGTGGGCCTCACGTTCGTGCACGTGACGCACGACCAGGAAGAAGCCATGACGATGGCCGACACCATTGCGGTCATGAACGGCGGCCGGATCGAACAGCTCGGAGCGCCGGCCGAGCTTTACGAGCGGCCGGCTACCACGTTCGCCGCCAACTTCCTGGGCCAGTCCAACCTGCTCGAGGCAACCGTCACGGGGACCGAGGGCGAGGACCTGCTGCTCGACGTGCGCGGCCACCGGGTGGTGCTCGCCCGGTCTCGATCTGCGGTCACGCAGGGGCGGCTGTGGCTCGGAGTCCGCCCGGAGAAGCTGCGGGTCACGACGGCGGGTGCCGCCGGCAACTGCCTCGATGGCGTCGTCAGGGACGCGTCCTTCACCGGTGTGGCGACGCACTACCTGGTCCGGATGCCCTGGGGGCAGGAGCTGACGGTGGTGCAGCAGAACGACGGCTCCGCTCCGTTGCGACCCGGCCAGCCGGTCACGGTCACCTGGACCGCGGACCACGGTTTCGGTCTCGACGCCTCGCAGGACGCCCACGCAGGTGAGGAGCGGGTGCTGCCGCTGCCCGACACCGAGCCGGCATCGTGACAACCCTGGTCCAGGACCCGATCCAGAGCGCCTCGGGTCCCGATGAGGCACGTACTGCAGGCGCCAAGCGCTCCACGCCCTACCTTCTGCTGCTGCCCGGTGGGGTCTGGCTGCTGCTCTTCTTCCTCGCGCCGATCGCGGCCCTGGTCTCCCAGTCGCTGCAGACGGGCTCGCTCGAGCAGGGCTACGCCCTGACGTTTCACTGGCGTACCTACGTCGACGTGCTCGACGCCTATCACGTGCAGCTCATTCGGTCCCTGCTGTACGCAGCTGTCGCCACGATGCTGGCCCTGCTCATCGCTTACCCGCTGTCTTACGCGATCGCCTTCAAGTCGGGGCGCTGGAAGAACGTGCTGCTGGTGCTCGTGATCGCACCGTTCTTCACCAGCTTCCTCATCCGCACGCTGGCCTGGCAGACGATCCTGTCCTCGGACGGACCGCTGACCCAGGCCCTGCGGCAGCTGCACG